>DUFB01000068.1 GCA_011192005.1 Dehalococcoidia bacterium | reverse complement strand
GGTGCGTCCGCGTGCGGAAACGGTGTATCCGAGAGCCTGGGTACCTTGAGAAACCCCCTCTCGAAAGACGTCCAGTAGGTCAGGTTCCAATGCAACTTCTTGAAATACCACCTGCCGTTTTCCTTGATGTACTCGTTGTCATACACACCGAACTGCCAGGTCTGCTTCTTCGTACCGCCGAAGGGCCGGCATTCGAACGACGGAGTGTACCAGCGTCCTGTAGCCGTCTTACCGTCCGGGGTGATTTCGATAACGCCCTGCGACTGCATAACCTCAAAGAACATCCATCCCGGTCGCGGCATGCCTACCATGCCGGCGTACATCCTGTTTACGCCTTCTTTGCCGCGAAATACACCGTGGTCGGTAACTTCAACCGACTCGGTATTTTCGGAGAAAAGGTCGATTACTTCCTGGTACATCGCGTTATCGAAATAATAACCGTATAGCTTCTGGAGGTTTTCTATCTCCTGAATATCCTCCAGGCGTGTTACCTGTTTTTCCAGTTCTTCAAGGTTCATGCTAGACCGCCTTATTATTTGCCGGTAATCGGGTGCTTGAAGTGGACGGGGAAGTGGTAGCCGAAGGGGTAGGGACGCCAAGTGGTGGGTGGGGCATCGGGTGGAACATCCGGACTGGGCCCGTTATGCCCGACCACCGGTGTCTTCAGCCAGCCGTCTTCGTAGGGGGTGCGGAAATTAAGGAAGAAATGAAGTTTCTTGAACAGCCACTTGCCGTTCTCCTTGATATACTCGTTCTCATAGATGCCATGGGCCCACAGCTGGCGTAACTCGCCGTCGTGGAGGGTGAGGGTAGGGCGTGCTTCCACAAAGAAACCGTACCAGCGTCCCCTGGCGTTCTTGCCATCGGGGTCGACGGTGACCACGCCCTGAATCTGCATGCCGATGGACATGTAACCGGGCCGGGGCTTGACATTCTTGCCCCCCTTGAGAAGGTCGATGTAATACCGGCGGACGCCCTCTTTGCCCTTGTAGACACCGTAATCGCACTCCTCGACGGAATCGGCATTATCGCTGAAAAGGTCGACCACCTTCTCCCAATCCTCGTAGTCGCGGTAATAGCCGTAAATTCTCTGCAGCTTCTCTATCTGCTTGATGTCCTCGAGCCTCTGGATTCTCTTCTGCAGTTCTTCAATTGTTGCCATCTTATCCTCCTTAAAAATATTTAAATGAAAGCTATAGATTATATTTTATTATTCGGATTGCGTAAAATATCGGTACGTGCGGTTGTCATAATGCCTGCTTTGCGAAAAAGAGGTATATTTTGCTTTCGGTGTTGAAATATAACGTAAAAAGGTACTTATTGTCAATTTATTGACACGCCCCGGTAGGTAGGGTAGTCTTGATAAATGGTATGAAGAAGGCGCTGTTGCTATCTTTCTTCTCTGTTTTTCTCGTTCTGGCCTCGGGCTGTAGTATCGCATCTGATAGGACCCCTTTGTTATTCCCAACCGTTCCCCCTGATATTGATATGCCTGAAAAATTCACTCTTTCCGTACCGGATGTCCAGATAAAAGACCAGAGGTATAGTCTTGAAAGCAGTTTAGAAGGCTATCTGTTTGAAAACACCGAGGTGGTGGTTAACGGTGACGATATTGAAATCAGGAATACCATGTTCGTCAACAGCCAGGTGTTCGTGAATAATAGAAATAACGTGTCATTTCGCAACTCCATTTATACCGGGCTAAACGCATACGAACAGACGGCACTGATGGTATACCAGTCTGAGAACATATCTGTGGTGAACTGCCAGTTCACTGACAACTATATCGGGCTGGGCATACACGACAGTAAAGCCGAGGTAACGGGAAGCAGGTTCGAAAATAACAACGGACATAATGCACTGGTCATCGGTGAGGGTTCTTCGGTGTTTGTGGCGGGGAACTATTTCTACGGCAGCTTTCCCCACGCCATCCTTATCATGAACCGGGAAGCCTCTCCAGATGCCTTCGTCGAGATAACTCGCAATATAATCGAGTATACCGGACAGGACGCCATAGATTTCGAGGATTACAGGAACGCTTCGCACAGTCTGGTCACTTCCAACGTTATCCGGAATACGGGATGGTCGGCTATTATCGTGGAATACAACAGCTGGGAGGCCGATATTACCATCAGTGACAACTGGATAGAAGGAACGGGAGTTGATTGGACGGTGCCTGTGCATGCCCTGCAACCTGAAAAATACCAGCAGGGGTGGGGGCACGGTATATTGGTTGAAGACTCGAGCCTGGTTTCCATCGAACGAAATCGCATTACATTGGCCGGACAAAACGGTATAGAAATCAGGAATGGAAGAAAAGTGGAATTGAAAAATAACGGAATAGACTGCACCCAGGTAGCCATGGCTATATACGATTACCAGCTATCTTCATTGAGCCGGCCTTTTTCACCATTACTTAAAGAAAATGCAGGGGGTTCTAAGGTAACTGCCAGAGATAATACTGTCTATCGGGCCTCCCAGGATTATGAGGTTGACGAGGAATCGGAATTAGTTTTAGACTGATGCATTCCTGTGTTTTCTGGATATTGCCTGTTTCTGAGAAATGCCCTATAGTAATGCTTAATATAGGTACAAAGTAGGGAAGCGAATATTACAATATTATGATAATATTATAGTAAATAATATTGAGGATGGTGGGAAATGAAAAATATAATAATCGGGATTGTATTATTAAGTATACTTGTTCTCGCGGGTTTGAGTTCCTGTGGCCAAGATGACCTGCAGGCCGAATATGATATCCTGGTGGCACAATATGAAGAAGCTCACGCTCAGCTTGTTCAATTACAGGACGATCTGGCGGCAGCTCAGCTTCTGCAAGCGCAGTGTGATTCGCAATATGATGCGCTGGTGGTTCAGTACGATGAATTATCCGAACAGAATACAACCAATCTTGGTGAAATAGCGACGATGGAAGCTCGGATTGACGAACTGGAAAGTGAACTTGCCCAGCTGGCGGAAGAGATTGATATAAAAATCAACGAGTTAGCCGATTGTGCCTATGATTATGATGTACTGAAGGCACAGTATGATGCTATGGTAGGAGCGGCTGCGGAGGTTAATGAAGAAAATATAGAGCAGGCGTTATTCGACCTGATAAATCAGGTAAGGGTGGCCAGCGGTCTGAATGAATTACAGATTGGTCCAAATCTGGTAAACTGGGCTCTGGTGAATTGCCAGAATATGGTGGTATCCAAACAACTGGAGCAATACACGACTCATGCGGTTCCGTTTCAGAGGGCTTTTATGGCCACGGGATATAGCTCGCTGGACAGGCTTGTTAATGCGGCCATGACAATCTGGCAGGCTCATGTGTTATCGTATGAAGATAATATCCTTGCTGAAGATGCCGCCTATGGAGCGGTGAGAGTCATAAAATCCGACAATATATACTATATTACCTTTCTGGCATCGCAGTTCCCATAATACGTAATTTATATATAATCAAGAAAACTGCTCTGGTTTTCGTTCCATGACGATTATACCGCCTGCCTCTAGATTTAAGTAAGATCAGCAGGCCGGTACCGCTTTTTATCGCGGAGAATGGGACACCGTCTACGGGTTTAGCCTGAAAAAATTACGCTAATCTGGTGTAATTTAGGATTTATAGCTCGACAATACGGGAGAAGGAGACTGAGAATGGACATGGCGGCAATGGAATCCAGACTTAAAGCCCTGGAAGAGCAGGTTAAGGCTCAGGAGAAGAAGATTACCCTGCTGGAAGACATCGAGGCGATAAAAAGACTGCAAAAAGCCTATAATTACTACGTTGAGCACATGCTGGGCGACGCCATCATCGACTGTTTTTCGGATAGTCCCGATGTGGTTTTGGACTGGCTCGAAGGCAAATGGCTGGGTAAAGAAGGAGTAAAGAAGTATTTTGCGCGTGTCGCCAGTGGTGATGCCCCTCCGGGGTTTTCCCACCAGCTGATGCCTACCGCCGGTCTTATCACCGTCGCCCCGGACGGCAGGACGGCCAAGGGGAGATGGTACGTTTTCGGTGGTATTTTCTGGTCGGACAGAGGTAAAGTCAACGGCGGGTCGTTAACCAGCGGCATATACGAGATGAGGTATATCAAGGAAGACGGCATCTGGAAAATGCTCTCTGTCAAATGGGTCATACCATACGGTGTGAGAATACCGGAAGGATGGGCTATGCCGGAGGATATCGGCGGGCGCTTTGTTAAGGGTGAAGCCCCGTCGGCGTCACAGAATGAAGGTCAGAGACCCCGGGTTCCCATGCCCGTACCCGATATACCAATAGACCCTGATGACCTGCGTTATGTATCCGGGTATATCTTTCCCTTCCATTTTAAACACCCGGTAACCGGAAAAGAGACCAGCGAAGCGGTGCGGAACGCCTGTTTGAAACCGCTGGGCGCAGACTGATCAGGGGTATAATATACATAGTAAAAGAAAGCCTCCCGAATTTCAGGAGGCTTTCTTTCATTTATAATTATCCGGTTTTAATAAGTTCCGTATTCGATGGCGGCTTCCATAAAAGCACGGAAATTGTCCGGGTTCTTGGTTTCGGTAGCTGTGCAGCCACCGGTAAGAACGTACCCGCCCCCGGGGGCGCAGGTTTCGATGAGTTTACGGCAGTACTCCTTGATTTCCTGGGGAGTGCCGGTAATCATCAATGAGGCGGGAACATTGCCGCTGATGCAGCAGGTCTTACCGACCATCTTCTTGGCATTAGCCATGTCCGTATGGTCGAACATCCAGGTTACCCAGCCTTTGGGGAAGTCACCTATATACTCCAGCCTCTGATTATAGGCTCCCTCGGCAAACAGGAATACCATTATTCCCTCTTCTATCAAGGCATCCATGACCTTTTTCAAGCTGGGCCAGTAAAATTTCTCAAATTGCTTTCGTGACATAAAAGTGTCGTCGCCCTTGTGGAGGGGGAAGCCTACCGAATGACCTTTGGCCATGTTGACGGAATCTATCAACCTGGGTATGGTCAGTTCTGTAATCATATCGATGCATTCCAGGAGCTTTTCCGGCTGGCGGAACATATCGATGGCCGCTCCCTGGGTTCCCCGGAGGAAGTCGCCGATGACATCGAACGGCGCTACCGCCAACCCGCCTCTGCTCATGGGGAAACCGGCTTCCAGGAGCTCGATGTTAAAAGCCATAATTTCTTTCTGCCATCGTTCCATTTCTTCACCGGCCTCGATGAACTTTTTAAAGACCTCCCTCATTTCCGGTCGGGCGAAGGGGTAGGCCATAATCATGGGCATACCCATGAAATTGTGGAGCGGCGGAAAGTTTTTCAACTCTTCGGCAGCCAGTATCGTCCGTGGTACCAGCACGCGGAAAGAGAAATCCGAGGGGTCTTTCATCAGGGCGTCGTATTCATCGGGCCTCATATAGGACTCCTCGACGAACTGGTAGGTGCTTACATCATCCCCCACCCCGTGTCCGGGCCACTTATAGGGCTTGTACCGGAGGGTTTCCAGCATCTTACCCGGCCATATCAGTCCGGGACCCATGAAGCTGTCCATGTCTTCGTAGAAATCCTCCATGAACTTCTTCCAGGAACTCACCAGGATTTTATAATCGTACATGACCGTCTTTAGGTTGGTACCGGCATAGTAAGCCGGATAGTTACCGGTGGGCAGTGAAACCGGAACGCGGTCAGGTTCTTCACACATATTTGCTTTCAGAATGCGGGTTACCCGCTCTTTATAAAATTTTTCTGCCTTGGCATCACGGAAATTTATCCCTTTTCCAGAGATATAATCCTGCAGTCTTCTATCACGCTTCTCTTCCTGGGATAATGCTGACCACTCTTTTTCCATGACGTTAGTCTCCTTAAATTGAGATGGGATTTTTCGGTCTCCAGTATACCACAGAATAGAGATGTATTGATATATCGTTTTCGCCGTTTCTACTAGTCTGGTTTACTTGGTAATTGCGTCTGCTAACTGCTATAATTCCAAGGAGTTGGGTATTTCAACCTAATCCGGTTATTATTCACTATTCGAACAGTAGGATTGGCTTATTTCAAGCTGTATGCTCAACCGATTACCATTTTAGAGTTTTCAAAAATTGTCAATTATTTAAGGAGCTGATAATGGATAAGACCGCAGCGCAACTGCGTCAGGAAAGAGAAAAAAGGGTGATGGATGCCATCAGGATGAGGATACCGGACAGGGTACCCGTTATCAGTGCTATCGGCTACTTTGCCGCCAAATACGCTGGCATTCCCTGCTCCGCTGCCTATTACGACTACGATGCCTGGTATGCGGCTTATGAAAAGACGCTTCGGGACTTTCAACCGGATATGGTGTACCAGCAGGGTTTTACGCCGGGTAAGGCGCTGGAAATACTTGAGCCGAAAACGATGAGATGGCCGGGTTACGGCGTAGAACCAAACCAGGGACACCAGGCTATAGAAATCGATAATCTGAAGGCAGATGAGTTTGACCGGTATATGGATGACCCGTCTGACTTCATGCTGCGGGTGTTTATGTCCCGCACCAGTGATAAGATGGCAGGCCTGGCACTGTTACCGAAACTATCCGACCTTGGGGGTGGTCCTTTTGGCATACAGATGCTTGCGATGGCTTTTGCCGAGCCGAAGCTGGTAAAGGCGATCAGCACTCTCCAGAAAGCCGGTCGTGAGATGAGGAAGTGGCGTACCAAGATTGATAAATTCAATCAAATGGTACTCGATATGGGTTTCCCCCAGTTTTTGCAGGGTGCCGCCATGCCGCCTTATGACGTCATTTCACACTCCCTGCGCGGGATGAGCGGTACCATGTTCGATATGTTCCGCCAGCCCGATAAACTCATTGAACTGTGTGAATTCATCCTTAAGCAAACGCTTGAAAGGCCGACGCCACCGCCCAACGAATACGGCAATACTCGGATATTCATGACCAACACGAGGGGCTCCGATGACTTCCTGTCGAAGAAGCAGTTCGATACTTTCTACTGGCCTACCTTTAAGAAGCTTGTTCTGGCGTTGGTAGAGCGGGGGATGACGCCATGTATCTTCTTCGAGGGAAAATTTACTTCCCGACTCGAATATTTACTTGAGTTTCCCAAGGGCTCGATACTGGCTCGCTTTGATACGACGGACATATTTAGAGCCAAAGAGGTCCTGAGAGACCACATCTGCATCGAGGGTAACGTACCGTCATCGCTATTGCAGATGGGAAGTGTTCAGGACGTCAAAGACCACTGTAAGAAACTCATCGACGTGGTGGGTAAAGGCGGCGGGTACATCCTGTCACCGCGGAGCTCCACCGATGAGGTAAAGCCGGAAAACCTGAAGGCAATGATCGAATTCACCAAAGAATACGGTGTTTACGGGTAGTCCTGCCCGTCGGGTTTATATAGTTACAAATAATTACCCTCGCGGCCAGTCTGGTGTTTTGCCGGTTCTGATGGATGTTCTTATCAAAATCCTTTAGCTAATTTTTGCCTTATTGTTTCCGTATTTACTAAAAAATAGGGGATTTTTCCCGAACGTAGCACGCGTTTACACCAAAAACTACGTGCTGCCCCCCACGTAATTTGGGCGTCGACTTTATTGAGATGTTCTCCGGTTGTCAGTAGTATCATAGCGGTATCTAAAGGCGACGCTTGCCAATATAATTACCGGCGGAATATTACAGGCGCTTCAACTCAATAACAGACCGACGGTGTCAGGGTACGGAAAGTAACCTGTATTTTTTTATGCTTTCTGAAGGCTGATGCAATGTACTTCTGCCTGTATACAATTAGCGGGAAAAGCGGGGGCATTGAGTAAAAGGAGTGGGCTGTAAATTTAGGGATGTAGTAGGAAAATGAACGTCAGAACCAAGCTGATAATCGGTTTCTCTATTATCGTTGTTCTCCTCTGGTTGATAGCCTTTTTTACCAGTGTGAGTTACCGAAATCTTAACGAACAATTTCTCAATGTTGAAGAGAAGATTATCTCGGACACCCTGTTTATCACCAACATTGAAAGATTAGCCAATGAGACATACCGGGGCACCCTCGATTATATACTTCATGGCTCGGAGGAAACCAAACTAAATACCCTGTCTCTTTTGGACCGTCTGGCCAGCATGGAAGAAGCTAATCCGTCGTATGATGATGACATTATTCAGGGATTATATGCCGCGATTGACCAGTATGAAATCGCTACCACCAGTATAATTTCTACCAAAGATAACGGCGCTACTCTTGAAGACCTTATGGTCATGGATCAGATAGTGGGACTTCCGGCGCTACTTTCGCTCCAGCGGGCCGCGAGTATTCAGAAATCATATATCAGTCAGGAATTGGCTATAGCTAAAGCTGATTTCAGTAACACCTATACCACTGGTCTACATTCTATTCTTATCAGTGTTGCCTTAATTACGTTGATAGGTCTGGTTGCCGCTATCCTGACAACGCGGTCGATTATTAAACCGTTACATAAGCTGCGTAAGGGCACGGAGATGATAGCCAGGGGCAATCTTGATTTTAAAGTAGGGACCAAAGCCAACGACGAGATTGGCCAGCTCTCACGGGCTTTCGACCAGATGACCGAAGGTTTAACAAAGACCATGACCTCAGTTGATAATCTCAATGCCGAAATTAACGAGCGTAAAAGGGCCGAGGCCGCCCTGCAAAAGTCCGAGGAGAAGTTCAGAGTTCTCTTCGAGAACGCCAAAGATGCCATCCTCCTAGCCGATGTTGAAAATGGTTTATTAATCGATGTCAATCAGGCCGGGTGCGAGTTGTTGGGACAACCAAAAGAAAAAATAATTGGCATGCACCAATCGCAGATACACCCTGAGGAAATGGCGGATAAATATAAAGAACTGTTCCGCGAACATATAGAGAAGGGTAATACATTAAGCGAGGATATGGTGGTGCAGCGCACCGATGGTACCCAGGTCCCGGTTGATATCTCGGCCAGCCTGGTTGAATTGGATGGCAGACCGACCATGCAGGGTATTTTCCGCGATATTACCAGTCGTAAACAGGCTGAAGCGGCAATCCGGGAATCTGAAAAGAAGTTTTCGGTTGCTTTCCGCTCCAGTCCGCACCCGATGGCAATCAGTTCACGAAAAGACCACAGGTTCATTGAGGTGAATGACAGCTTCATGATCATTACCGGATATACCCGTGATGAAGTAATGGGACATAGTGCCGAGGACCTTAATATCTGGGTTAGCTATGATGACCGCGATAAGATAGTGAACAGCATGAGAGAAACGGGGAGGGTGGATAATCAGGAGTACCGCCTCCGCACTAAATCGGGCGAGATACGCACTTTGCTGTTCTCTGCCGAGTCGATCACAATATTCGGTGAGGAGTGCATGATAGCGGTGACCACGGATATCACCGAGCGAAAGAAGGCCGAGGAAGACCTCAAAGCGAGTCAGGAATTCAATAACAGCCTGCTGGAGCAAGCCCCGCATCAAATCCTCGTCGTTAACCCGGACACCTCTGTACGGTATGCAAATCCCAAGTTTGAGGAAGTAAACGGTTGGACTCTTGACGAGATTATCGGCATAAAAGCTCCTTATCCCTGGTGGACGGATGAACTAAATACCGAGGAGGCAATAGAACAGTATAAAGAGGCCATTCAGATGGACACCGGGAACGTTGAAACCATTGCCCGAAAAAAGAATGGAGAATTCTACTGGTTGGACCTCAACTGGGTTGGTGTGAAACATGATGATGAACTTCAATATTGTTTGATAAGCTCCACGGATATTACCGAACGCAAGAAAATGGATGAAGCCTTGAAGGAATCCGAGGAGAAATTTTCTAAAGCCTTCCGTTCCAGTCCCAGTGCAATTGTGATTACTACTATCAAGGAAGGTAGATTTGTTGATGTTAATGATGGTTTCATCAAACTTACCGGCTATACGAGGGAAGAGGTAATTGGTAATACCGCTGAGAATCTCAATATCTGGGCGAACATTAAAGACCGGAGAAAAATGCTCCGTACGCTTAAGAGAGACGGTAGAATACGCAATCATGAATATAACTTCAGGGTAAAGTCAGGTGAAATACGTACCTGGTTGTTCTTTGCCGAACTCATAGATATTGGCGACGAACCGTGTAACATATCGATTAACATGGACATCACGGAGCAAAAACGGGCTGAAGCGGCATTAAGAGAAAGTGAAGAATTCAGTTCGAGCATGATGAGAAACTCGGCTATTCCGATACTGGTGATTAATGGGGATACTTCGTTGAGATATGTAAATCCTGCGTTTGAAAAATTGACGGGATTTTCCTCGGCTGAAGTCGTGGGTAAAAAACCTCCCATGCCCTGGTGGACTGACGAGCCGGATCTAGAAAATACCGGTAAGTATCAAGATTCCATTCTAAAAGGAGTACGCGGTAAGGAGAGGCTCTTTCAAAAGAAGAACGGTGAGAAGTTCTGGGTTGAGGTTACCTCCGCTCCGGTGAAACGTAAAGGTAAATTTGTATATAGCCTGTCAAACTGGCTTGATATCACCGAGCGCAAACAGATGGAAAATGAATTAAGAGTGCACCGTGACCATCTTGAAGAACTGGTGCGAGAAAGAACCGCGGAGTTGACCGAATTAAATAAGAGACTCCAGCACGAGTTGAAGGAACGCCAGAAAGCCGAGGTGGCCTTACTGGCAGCCAAGGATGAAGCCGAGACAGCCAACCGGGCAAAAAGTGAATTCCTGGCGCGTACCAGCCATGAAATCCGCACGCCCATTCATGGAGTTTTGGGTACGATTAATCTGGTGCTGGATAGTAAGCTGGAACATGACCAGCGCCAGTACCTGAAGATGGCGATATCATCGGCGGAAGCATTACTGAATATCATTAACGATATTCTTGACCTGTCAAAGATAGAGGCAGGTCAACTGGAACCGGAACGTGAAGGATTCAACCTCCGGACAACCATCGAGGACACTCTGGACTCAATGGCGGTAACTGCCCACAATAAGGGTCTGGAACTCACCTGCCATCTTCTGGGCGGAGTGACTACGGATTTGGTCGGCGACCCCAGGCATCTCCGCCAGGTATTGATTAATCTCATTGGGAACTCCATTAAATTCACCGAAAAGGGTGAGGTGGCGTTATACGTAGAGCCGATAGCTGACGGTAAAAAAGAAACGGAACTGCATTTCACCGTCCGCGATACCGGTATCGGGATACCTAAAAGCAAATTCGATATGATTTTCGAACCATTCCAGCAGGCTGACGGTTCAATCAACCGCAAGTACGGTGGTACCGGTCTGGGCTTGACTATTTCCCGTCATCTTATTGATCAGATGGGAGGGCGTATCTGGGTTGAAAAAGGCCCCAAAAAGGGTAGCATCTTCCATTTCACGGGCAAGTTTACCAAACAGACAAATGGCAAGCATTCCGGTAATGGATTGAAAAATTTGATTGAGGTTAAGGGTCTGCCGCTGCTCCTGGTTGATGATAACGATACCAACCGTCTGATGGTGAAAGATATTCTTACGAGATGGGGATTCGACGTAACGGATGTGAGCGATGGTTCGGCAGCAGTAAAAGAAATGGAAAATGCCGGGTTAAAGTCCGCATCGTACCGCATAATTATGCTGGACAAGACCATGGATGGCATGGATGGTTTTGCCCTAGCCGAGCAGATGCTGAATGGCTCTACTATGCCATCGGAGATAATTATGATGTTGCCGCCCCACAGTGTCAGCGATGATTTCTCCCGTTGCCAGAAATTGGGAATCTCCAACTACGTTATCAAACCAATCAGAGAATCTGAGTTGCAAAGAGCCCTACTCACCGCAATGGGTAAGGAACCCGGGTCAAAAGAAAGCGTGAAGAAGACTGCTGATAAACAGGCCCGTATTCCAGCTTTAAATATATTGGTGGCTGAAGATAATCCCACTTCTCAGCTAATTGCTAGGAAGACCCTTGAGAAAATGGGGCATCACGTGGAAATAGCGCAAAACGGCTCGGAAGCAGTGAAAATGACGGAAAAGGGTGATTACGACCTTGTGTTGATGGACGCTGAAATGCCCATTTTGAGCGGACTTGAAGCTACACGCCTGATACGAAAGAATGAAAGAGCCTCCGGCAGGCACATCCCGATTATTGCCATGACTGCTTATGCCATGAAAGAGGATAAAGATAGATGCCTTGCGGCGGGAATGGACGGCTACCTTTCCAAACCCGCCAAATCTGAAGAAATAAACGACATAGTAGCCAGTTTATTCGCTGGCAAGAAAAAACCGGTTAAAGTAAAACCGGCTGGTACTTCAAAGTCATTACCGGAACCTCAGGTTGAGGACGCTAAAGCCGTAGATATTGAAGCTGCCAGACAGATATTCGGTGACGATGAAGAGCTTTTAAGGGAAGCCGTTTATCTATTCCTGAATGAGGACTATCCACAACAATTGAAGTTGTTACGGGAAGGGATTGAGAAGGGCGATGCCGACGCTGTTAGGGCAGCGGCACACTCGATTAAGGGTGCGGCACGAAGTCTGGGCGGCACTGTCCTCGGCGATATTGCCCTGCGCCTCGAAGAGACGGGACGTAGCGGAAAACTCGGAGGTGCCCTAAAACTGGCTGACGAACTGGAACATGAGCTGAAACGTTTTGCGGATTATTATTCTCAAACGGTGGAAATTTAATATTTTAGAAAGGTATTTTACATGGCAAGTAGGAAACGCATTCTCGTTATTGATGACAGCCGGGTTCTGGCTTCGGCTACTGAACGGATTTTACAGGACCAGGATTATGAGGTTATCACCGCTATAAACGTGATTGATGGATTTGATAAAGCCAAAGAAGAAAAACCGGACGCTATTATTCTCGACATTCTTGTGCCCGATATTGATGGCTATGAGATCGGTCGGGTATTAAGGCAGCACCCTGATACGAATAACATACCCATAATATTCCTCTGTTCTGAGGAAAATATAGAATCGAAGGAAGGTGCTTCTACGGTCGGACTGCAGGAAATAAACATGGCATTCGAATGTGGCGCTGACGACTTTCTGCAAAAACCCATTTCCGCCGATGACTTGGTCAGGTCGGTGAAGAATGTCATCTGGTTTTCTGAGATATCCACTCTGGCATGATGTCCATCTACCGTTGGTGTATTAAAAAGGTAAAGAGACCCATATGGAACATATCTTAATAGTGGATGACCTGGCTTCCATCAGGAAGATCGTTTACCGCAAGCTTGTCAGCGAGGGGTACAAATGCCGGGAGGTTCCTGATGGTGATAGTGCGCTGGAAGCCATATCCGAATTTGAGTATGACCTTGTGCTGCTTGATGTCTCTATGCCCGGAAAGTCCGGGATAGAGGTATTACGTGAAATCCTCGCCATATATCCGGATACCTCGGTGATAATGGTCACCTCGCGGGACGATGCCGGAACAGTAATTGAGACGATGAAAATGGGGGCCTGTGATTACATCATCAAGCCCGTGAACTTGAGCGAACTACCCATCAGGGTACGCAAGGCACTGGACCGCCGGAAGCTGGTGCTGGAAAATAAAGAGTACCGGCTTCACCTTGAAGACAAGGTCAAAGAGCAGACCGAGAAAATCCACGAAGCCTTCCTCAACTCCATTACGTCGCTGGCTTTTGCCCTGGAGGCAAGAGATAAATACACCAGCGGTCATTCCCAGAGAGTATCCAAGATAGCCCTGTTGATATGCCGGAGACTCGGACTGAAGCAGAGCTATACTGAAAAAGTCACGCTGGCCGGTCTGGTACATGATATCGGGAAGATAGGAATAAAGGAATCTATCCTCATGAAAAAAGAACCGCTTACGGATGAGGAATATTCACATATCATGGCCCACAGCGTCATCGGCGAACATATACTGAGACCGGCAATAAACGATGAAGAAATATTGAAAATAGTCAGGCATCATCATGAAAGGTATAACGGCACCGGCTACCCCGATGGACTAGCCAGGCAGCGTATACCTCTGGGCGCTAGGATTTTAGCCGTAGCGGATATTTATGATGCCATGACCTCCGACCGTCCCTATCGTAAAGCCATGAAACCCAACGTAGCCATTGACGAGCTAAAAAAGCAGTCACGTCACATGTTTGACCCTGTGGTGGTGAATGCCTTCTTCAGCATAGCCAGCGGCTCCCCGGTGGCTGTACCCAATCGTAAAAGGGTAGCTGTAAAGTCGAGGGTATCAATAAAGTGATTGTATCATCTTAAGGCATGAAGCAAAGTGTGATTTAGTTGCTTCATTCATTGATAAAACCCTCCTCTCTACTTAGTCTTGCCCCAACAGCACACCTGAATGAAATCCTTGACAACCCATTTATACCTAGCTAGAATTAATTATTATTCTTGTTCAGATGGGGTAACGACTGTATGATATGTCCCGCCTGTAAACACGCCATGGTAATTGTCGAACATGAGAATATAGAGCTTGACTACTGTACCAGTTGCAGGGGTGTCTGGTTTGATTCGGGCGAACTGGAGATGCTGCTGGAAGCTGCCGGGATGGAAAACTACGGAGTCTTTTTGGAGCGGATAATCGATTCAGAGGAAGCGAGTTCGCCGGAAAAGAAGCGGAGATGCCCTATCTGTAATAAGAAGATGAAAAAATCCTATATAGATGAGGATAATAAACTGCTCGTGGACATCTGTAAGAAAGAGCACGGTATATGGTTCGATGGTGGCGAGGTGGCGCACCTGATAAAGCTTGTCTCTGGCAGGTCGGAGAAAGCTGGCTCCCGGGAAGAGGTGATGGGTTTTCTCGGTGATGTTTTCAAGTATTGACTGCATAACCCGGTTAACAATAGCTGAATAATTCTGTGATAATATAGAAATAGGGAGGTATCTTATGGATTACTGGGTATGGATTATCATAGGCATCGTAGTAATTTTATTGTTCATTGTTGTCGGCCTTTATAACGGTCTGGTCAGGCTCCGCAACGAGGTGAAAAATGCCTGGGCGCAGATAGACGTTCAGCTTAAAAGACGCTTCGACCTTATCCCCAACCTTATGGAGACGGTCAAGGGATATATGAAGCATGAGCGGGAGACTCTTGAAGCAGTTACCAATGCCCGTAATATGGCGCAGCAGGTCTCCGGGGCCGGAGCCGGAGAACGGGGAAAGGCCGAGGGCTTACTGGGTGCGGCTCTGGGTCGGCTGCTGGCTGTTGCTGAAAACTATCCCGACCTCAAAGCTAACCAGAACTTCCTGGCGTTACAGGAGGAGCTTACTTCAACCGAGAATAAAATAAGCTTCTCACGGCAGTATTATAACGACTCCGTATTGCGTTTCAACAACAAGATTCAGGTGGTTCCTTCAAACATCGTGGCCAGCTTATTCAATTTCCAGCTCGGTGAATTCTTTGAAGTCGAGGTGCCGGCGGAGAGAGAAGCGCCTAAAGTAAGTTTTAACTAGAAGAGAGACAGCGCAATCATGTGGGAGCAAATTCGGGCTAATAGAACCAGGTCTATTATACTGGTAACCGTAATGGCGGTAATGCTGCTGGCAATCGGTTATTTTCTAGGATTTTATATATTTGAAAACGGCCTTGCCGGATTATTTATTGCCCTGGTTATCTGGTTTATCATGACCCTGATTGCTTTCTACAGCGGCGATAATATCTTGCTTTCTTTGGCCAGAGCCAAGAAAATCGGTCCCAATGATTATCCCCGTCTCTATAACGTCGTCGAGGAGATGAAAATAGCCTCGGGACTGGAAAAGATGCCGGATGTCTATATCATCGACGATAAAGCCATGAATGCATTCGCCACCGGGCGTGACCCCAGTAAAGCTTCGGTGGCTATCACCACCGGACTGCTGGAAAAGCTCAACCGTGACGAGCTCCAGGGGGTCATTGGCCACGAGCTGGCGCACATAAAAAACCGTGATGTTCTGCTCATGGCTATCACCGCCGTCATGCTGGGGACAATCGTGATACTGGCATGGTATGTGTCCAGATTGCTCATCTTCGGCAGCATGGGACGCTCCCGCAGTTCTGCCAGAGGCGGAGGCGGTCAGGCACAATTGATTATCTTGATCGTTGGTATCGTCTTCATGATTCTGGCCCCCATCCTGGCGCAGTTGATATATTATGCCATTTCGAGGAAGAGGGAATACCTGGCTGACGCCTCTTCGGCGTTGTATACCAGGTATCCTGAGGGGCTGGCATCGGCTCTGGAAAAAATATCCGGCTCGACGGTAGAGCTTAAAACCGCCAACAAAGCCACGGCACCGATGTATATTATCAATCCTTTTCGCACGAAGGGCATGAGCCTTTCGAACGCCACCAGCACCCATCCACCCGTAGCCGAGAGAATACGCATCTTACGTTCCATGGCTGGCGGTGCCTCTTTCGCTGAATATGACCGGGCTTACCGTCAGGTCCACCCCGGGGGCAGAAGTGTTATCTCGCAGGCAACGCAATATACCGCCGGTGCAGTGGGCTTGCGGGAGGCTTCTCCCGAGGAGAAAAAGTCGACCCGTGAGGAGATTAGCCGTAAGAGAGAGGTGGAGGACGTGATGCTGAAGCTGAACGATTACCGTATTGTGCAATGCTCCTGCGGGACCAGGTGGAAAATACCCCCCAACTTCCCTGACCCCGAAGTTCTCTGTACCAAATGCGGGGGCAGGGTTAAGGTAAGATAATACCCGAATAAACTTTTTCCTCAGGCGGTCTGCCGTCGAGCGACATCCCCGGGGACGATAAAATGACTGCCGATCAAGCTCATCATTTTATCCGGACTTGCCTCGCATACTTTCTTTAAATCCAGAAGGATTTTGCCGCCAACCGTCTCGTCCCAGAACCAGTTCTGGAGCAACTTGCTTGAGGCATCTTCCTGGCCCGGCTGTGCCGTAATCCCTTCGATGTAGTATGACTTCAGGTCTTCGACGGCCAGTTTCAGCGTATTCGAAAGGGGTACGTCATTGCGGGGGTTCTCCGGTTCGTTACCCTCCAGGAAGGCGTAGATAAAGTCGCCCAGCTTTTCGATGTCGATACAGCTGGCGCCCACGGTGGTGCGTTTTCTTTTGGTGACGGCCATATCGTACCACGGACGCATCGCGGTCATTTCTCTCCGGAAGGCTACCTTCTTCGCGTCGGTCTCTCTACTGCTATCTATATTACGGGCGAAGTTCACCGGGCATGCCAGCATGGTTATTTCATCGTTCTCTGGTTCATCTTCGGGGAAATCCTCCAGCACCGGTCCGGAGGGTGCCTTGAACAACTCGAAAGTGGCTATCAATACCTTTCTCTGAAAATCAGGGTCGTTCGGGGCGCCCAGGGGATGACCGAGCTGGAAAGACACCCAGAGAGCCCGCGGCGGCTTGATAACCTCCGTGTGGGGCCGGATAAGACTGATACCGGTGGTGGCTACACCCTCATCCTCGATATAATGAGCCAGTACGCCAACGGCGGACGTACAGCCCGGTCAGACGGGTAAGAGCAGGGCGGCGTTGACGTTATCCTTTTTCAGGAGACGGGCGATTTCCCGCGTCGGAGCATCGAACTCTTCCTTGGTGTGCACGGCGCTGACCGAGTAATGAAAAGATGCCAAGCTGCTGATAATACCTTCAGATACCATCTCCCGCAGCCGGTCGAGGGGGAAGACCACGTTCCAGTCGCGCTGGTAGCCGCTGCGGTCGAAGCTGGCAGCCAGGTGGGACATCACCAGGTCGTTAGCCTGAACGTCACCCGGTATAACGCGGTAGAAATCGTTGGGGTCAATCTGGAAAGGGCGGTCGTTCCGGGTGTGCAGTCCGGCCGTGGTGATGATAGCCAGGCGGACTTTTTCCAGAGGCGGAGCGGTGACCCAGGGGTTGGTGTCAAAAGAGGGGGTGGGGAGCCTTATCATCAACTCTCGCTCTTCCGGACTTAAAGCTTCCATGCGGACCATCTGTCGTCTCCCTTCGTGTTAAATGTTGCTTGTGATTTATTTCAGGGGGATTTATAAAGGTAAATTAGCATAGTGCCTATTACGTGTCAAGGATACCGCGTTGCTTTCGTGTGGTCTCCTTACCTATAATGGGGAGAAACCCGCGGACGTTATTTATTCATGAAATCTAAGCTGAGTCCCCTTTTCTGGAGCGCCCTGGTCATGGTGCTGGCGCTGGTCCTGGCGCTGGCTAATGCCCGGCAGGGTGAGACATATTTCGAGGAGCAGGGTTTCGTTTCACCGGACATCTCCATCGGGCCTATCATCGGCTATTTTTTCGGCGTTGTAATCGTTATAGCGCTGATTCTCTTTTTTATACCTCTCGGCAAACTGCGCCTGGTTTTCCGGGTGTTATTCGCTCTCATGTTCGCCTGGGGCGTGCTCATCATATCGGGCTTTTCTTTACCTATGTGGGCATCCTATACCCTGGCGGTTATCGGGGGTATCGCCTGGCTGCTCTGGGCAAGAATATGGCTTCACAATATTTTACTGCTGGTTACCATCGCCGGGGCCGGCTCGGTTTTCGGTTATCTGTTTTCTCCCCTGACGTTCATGATTTTTATGCTGATTATCGCCGTTTATGACGTCGTCGCGGTAAGGTTCGGCTTCATGGTCTGGATGGCCGACCGTCTTTCCGAATCCGAGAGTCTGCCCGCCTTTATTTTCCCCAAGAAACTGCGGGACTGGACGGCTAAGCTACACGATGTGAAAGTTGGTGAGTTATCTGAGAAGAAATCAGAGGAACGCGAGCAATCCATACTAGGCGGGGGTGATATCGGGTTTCCTCTGATGCTGGCCGTATCTGTCTTTTACCAGACGGGATTACCCAGCGCGATTATAATAGGGGCATTTGCCCTGGCTGGCTTGATGAGTGCATACCTGATTCAGCTAATCTGGCTCAAGGGTAAACCAATGCCGGCACTGCCGCCTATTGCTTTTACATCGCTCATCGGGTATCTGGTGGTGCGCTTCGTTTACTGATAGATTCAGACTGATTTGGCATAAAAAAACTGATATATACTGTTATTCTGGTCTTTATCGCACACTACTCGGAAGGCTTTAAGAGGTGATATCTTCAGGACAGGGCGCTTTTAGAAACTTTAGTTCCGATTCTCCTGACGTTAGTCCACTTAAGTCCGCGGTGTGAAATAACGTCGATCATTCCCTTTAGCACTGTGAAATCACACAGTTGTTTGTAACCGAAGATAAAAAGTGGTGTATATAGAGTAAGTTTGAGGTCTTCGTGATCCAATTCTATCGCTAGCAAAGAAAAAAGGAATTGTAGCAGGCAGAAGAATAAGAAAGTGGGTATCAGCAACATTCCGCCGCCACTGGCGATAACCATGATGGCTGAGAGAATGGTTATCATACCGGCGAAAGGGGTGAATACCATTGATATTATCATAAAAGGAAACGCCAGCTTTTGCAGGAAGCCGTATCTGGCATTGAACGCAGCATCGCGGTGTTTCCATAATGCCTGGAAGTTGCCCCGATACCACCTTAGCCTCTGCCTGATCAGGTCTCTTAAAGTCTGGGGAGCTTCGGTATAGGCGATGGCCGTTGTACTGGCCTGGACCACCTTTCCGGTCTTGAGGGTCTTCATGGTAACGTCAAAGTCCTCTACCAGTGTATCCGGATCATAGAGGCCGCTGCCTTCGAGCACTTCACGTCGGTAGGCGCCCAGAGCACCGGGAACTACCGTAACACTGCCGAATACGTCCAGCGCGCGACGGTAGACATTTATACTCGCTATGTATTCCAGAGCCTGGCATCTGGTCAGCCAGTTCGTGCGATTCAGCACTTTAATATTCCCCGCAACAGCGGCGATATTCGGGTCTCGCAGGGGTTGCACCAGATCTATCAGTGTATTCTTCCCCACCAGGCTGTCGGCATCAACGATGATGATAATTTCACCCTGGGCGAAGCGAAGGCCGTGGTTTATCGCGACGGCTTTGCCTCCGTTGGGTCGATGTATTACCTTTACGCCTTTATTGATATACTCCTGTGCTATCGAGTAGGTCATATCAGTAGAACCGTCATTAATAACGATAATTTCTTTTTTAGCGGGGTAGGCAGTTTCGATGGTAGTCTCTATAGCCCGGCGCAATACCTTTTCTTCGTTGTAGGCTGGAATCAGGATGCTAATGGATGGAAAGTAATTAAGAGAAGCGGCTTGTCTTATCTCACGTCGTTTCTGGTATATTGCCAGCGGTACACAGAGAAAATTGATGTAGAAGACGATACAAAGACTGATCACGAGCATCCAGGTAAAAAAGGAAAGGGCCCCCCATACAAACAAAATTGCTGTAAAGAAAAAAGGTAGAAGCAGGAAAAGAGAAGATAGACTTATCATCGGTATCAGCAACGCCGCTTTTCCCGTCTTTTTGTTGCTGTTACGTGCTGAGAAAATGTAATGAATGATAATAACCAGTGCAGCACAGGAGCCGGCAGCATAGGCGAGTAAAGACGGCCGGGAAGGTACTATTAATACGAGAAGAGTCAGCAGGATGAACATGAGGGCGCCGATGACACTGCTTTTTACCATGATACTTTATAAAGCTTTCTGGCTATTTTACTTTGTTGTTTGTATTCGTCTTCGAATCCAGGAACTGATTGGAAAACTCAATCAGGTCTTTTGCCTCAAGTACTTTGATGTGTTGATATTCGGCAAACTGCTTGGCGGCTTTACTGAGTCTGGGGATGGTAATGATTACCTTATCAGTTATCCCGGCATCATAGGCAGCGGTATCAAACTGGACAACTTCATTCACCCCGTTACCGTCGTTGTGCCCGCTGAGTATAACGCAGGCTGCTACCTGGTGTGAGGTAATACCGTCATCTTTCTGGGCGTAGAGTTCCAGCGTATGTTCGACTCCGGACCTGCCGGTAACTCTGGCGTTTTCGGTGACCATGTAGCCCTTTTTCTCCAGTAAATATTTCAGGAAACCCTTGGGACCGAGCTTGGATAATTCCGGCTCCATTTCGCTTTCTCCGGCAATTTCCTGTGTTTCCCGGTTTGCCGGGGTTGGAACATCGGTCTGTCCTGATAACAGAGCCCCCAGTTCTTCCAGCCCGTAAACCCTGATGCCCTGTCTTTCGGCGAATTTTTTCGCATCGGGCGCGAGCCTAGGCACCGCCAGGACAATCTTGTGTTTGATGCCTATATCGTAAATCTTACTATCCAGGCTGAAGAGGGAATCGATATTTACGGCCTCTTCACCCTGTGGGGCGGCAAGTATGCCTATTGCCACGGTATGCCTGGCTATGGGGTCGTCCATCGTCGCCAGCAGGTCGATGGTATGGGTGGCGCCGGACTTTCCCTGGAGTTTCATTGACTCCTGTACGCTATAGCCCAGTTTATACAAATAGTCCACGAACCTCTTTTTCGGTTCCAGCTCGAATTCTAGTCGTGTGCGGCAGTTTTCATTGAGGCGATAGGAATATAACCAGACATGGTTCAGTTCTTCCAGCGAGTATATTTCTCCTGTCTTCAGGCAGCGGTATTTAATCGTCGGCAGCGGGAAGATTCCCTGGCAGTTCTTGCAGGTATACCGTAGTCCCGGGTTACGGTAGTCTGTGCCGATTAGCTTCAGTTCCTTTTTGCATTTAGGACAGACCGTCTTCAATCCCGATACAAAGTCTTCTTCAAAGCCGACATGTCCGCAGGCAAAGTGTTCGATCATTTTACCGCGGGACAGGTGTGCAGAATCGCAATTGGGGCACCTTTCCACCGGGATTAGCTGAATAGAGCCGTCGAGAGTGAGTAATATCCTCTCGAAGTCGTCTTTTAATAAGACATTCTTTTCCGCCAGCGATTCCAGAATCGACCAGGTGGTCTTGCCGGATGTTTCCATGATATCGTCGGCAGTACGGTAGTTGTATCCTTCCCGGCTCTGCAAATTGATTTCGGGGTCTATCCGGGCGTCTTTGTGGCTTAACAGCCAGCTGACCAATTTCACAGCCTTCGGGTTCTTCCAAAGGTGAAGCGTGTTTGGTTCGATGGTTATCACCTCTTCGTCTGTATCGTATGAATTTTCACTCTTCGCATCTTGAAGAGGCTGGTTACTTTCTTTATCTTCTATCTTCTTTTCTTTTAATTTCCTGCCGAGTCTCATTAATATCTCCATGGGTATGTTGCTTTCTGGTATTCGTCCTGGACCGGTGCTTGTATTTAACGGAGTTCATCAATCCCGGACGGAGTCATTTACCGCTGATAACCTTTATTCTATTTACAGATTACCTTTTTTATCGCTAATAAGTCATAAATATCCTTTAAAAATACATAAACAACGTGTAAATAGTGTAAATGACAGCAGCTTTCCTGGCATTTTGCGGGTGACGATAAATCCTCTTTATGTAATGAAAAAAGTATTTCAAACGTGAAACATCAACGATATATTACGCATTATCGTATTATATTTGCATTATGATACGGATTTGCATATATTATAAGGTAGATATCTCGTCGTTCTTTTCCATGGGAGGTGCTTTATGCTTGATGAACTCGGACAGAAGATAGTACAGGAATTACAGGCAGATGCCAGACAGAGTTATCGAGAGATAGGAAGAAAACTCAGGGTTTCGGAAGGAACCGTGCGTAACAGAGTAAGGGTAATGCTGAATACCAATACCATCAAAATAAGCGCCATTCCCAATCCCGTGCAGTTGGGACTTGATTTCATGTGTATCATGGGTATTGAGGCGAAGGTGGGCACCGTCGAAAGTGTTGAAGAGCGCCTGGTAAAATGCCCCAATGTCTACTATCTCTGTGGCTGTACCGGTGACATGGATATTATCGGTATTTTTCTTTTTCATGGTCCCTCGGAATTTGACGATTTTGTAAAAAATGAGATTGCCGGTATTCCCGAGATTATCAGGACGAGAACCTTCGTTGTCATGCATATTTCACGCAGTCCCTGGGAAAATAATCTGGATATTGGAGCCCTCTGCAGGGGTTAACGACCTGGAATACTCTCCCATAATCGATGTACAACAGTCCTGAACTAGAGGTGATGTATTGTCGGTAAAGAAAAAATCACGTTCCCGCATATTCTTCGGATGGTGGTCCGTATCTTTTATCGGCCTGATATCCGGAGTGGGTCACGGCTTTAATACCTACGGTATCTCCGTGCTCTTTCTGCCGATTTCCGCTGAACTGGGGCTTAACCGGGCGGCTACCTCGTGGGCTCCCGGTATCGGACGGCTGGAAGGGGGTTTTACATCACCGCTGGTCGGTTGGCTCTCGGATAAATTCGGCCCGAGATGGATTGTTGTATTCGGCATCTTAGTAGCCGGTGCCGGTATGATAATCATGAATTTTATCACCGAAGCCTGGCAGTACTACATTGCTTGGGGTGCCTTGATAGGACTAGGACTCAATATAGGCCTGACGGTCGCTGTTGATAAAACCATCAACGACTGGTTTATGCGCCGGCGGGGACTGGCTCAGGGTATCAAGTTTGCCGCTATCAGTATCCTGGGGATCATCGTTGTCCAGGTTATAACACCGCTGATGAAAATATTCCAGCAGGGTGAAATACCCGGCTGGCGGTTCACCTGTTTTCTTTTCGGCATCATAATACTAGCCAGTATTCCCCTGGCTTATGTTTTTGTACGACCCCATCGTCCCGAACACTACGGGATGCTGCCGGACGGCGCTGATATCGGCGAACGAAAAGAAGGCGAAGAAGTAGATATGGAATCCCGTGGTGCCGGGTATGCCTCCAGCTATGAGGAGATAGAGTATACTTTCAGGCAGGCAATCAAGACCGCGACATTCTGGCTGTTGCTGGCTACCTTCAGCGTGCATAATATCGTTTCCGGGGGTTTCAATCTGCATATTCATCCCTTTTTAACCGACGCTGGCCTGACCGAAGAAACTGCCAGCGCCATGATGGGATTTATGATATTCTTCACTGTGCCTTCTAGGTTTTTTGGCGGGCTGGTAGCCGACCGTGTCCCCAAGAACCGTATTCAATATCTCTTAACAGTGGCTTTCCTTTTCCAGGTTATCGGTCTGAGTACGTATTTGGCATTTCAGAATATACCGGCGGCCTATGTCCTGCTGGCATGCCACGGCCTGAGTTCCGGCGCGGTAACACCGCTTGTAATTATCGTCCTGGGACGTTATTTCGGGAGGAAGGCTTTCGGTTCCATACTCGGTACGACGGTGGCTGTCCTTTCACCGCTGGGTATGCTCGCCCCGGTTTTTTACGGGTGGGTGTTCGATACCACTCATAGTTATAACAATGCCTTTATCACAGGCCTGGTGCTGGCGGTAATGGCCGTGGTGGTAAGCTGTCTGGTGCGTATCCCGAAGCTTCCTGCTGAAGAACGTAAAGAATTAGACTGGTGAAACTACCTGATACCTATATCTCTTCTTCTTTGCCGTATGAAGGAAGCACGTAGTCTCCGTCTTTGGCGTAATCCGGATATTCCGGGGGAATGAAGGCTGTCCAGTCGGCTACGGTATTGGGGTCCAGCATCTTCTTTATCTTCCTCAGGTAAACGTCGTAGTTATCATACAACCGTCCCCAGTTCTGGTGGATATGGGTAACCGGCTCTATCTGGAGGCAGCCTCCCCGCGAGGGAACGCCGTAGCGGTTGAAGGGACTTCGGGGGTCGAATAGTTTATCGATGAATTCCCGCGCGGCTGCCAGCGAAGCCGGGTCATAGGGGTCGTACTGAGCGGTCGATATGCCCTGCGCCCCGATGGACAGGTGCTCTTCCGGTCGCCAGGATACCATCCTGCCCCCACCCATCGAGAGGAACGCCCCGCTTTCTTCGTAACGCCTCTTCACCTCGGCTTCCTCGAGAGCCAGTTTTTTCAGCATGGCCGGTGAGCCGTCCGGACTGGAAGAAGATGGTAAGAAATCGCCGGTGGCCCGCAGGTTCACACCGTTCGACCATATAATGTCGGCGAAGGCCCGTGCCAGCGCTCCCGGCTCGTTGAACTGCTCGGAAAAACTGCCACCATATTTCCCAGTGATTACCCGCAGGCATTTCTCCTTGTATTCCAGTTCTCCGGCGGACCGCCCGCCGATAACGCATACCACCGAGTTGGCTACGGATATCCCGCTGGCAGGGTCGAAGCTCTGGTTACCTTTCTGCATCATCTGCTGTATCATTGCCCATTCCTCGTCATTGCCTTCCTGCATCTGAGCGGTGCCGATGATGCCGATGCCGAAGGCGTAGAGGATTTCGGCGCGGCAGAGTTCTTCCGAAACCTCCAGGGTGGCATCCAGGTCTTTAAAGCTCGGCACGAAGACTCTATAGCCGTCCGGTACTCTTTCCAGCTGCCCGAAAGACGGCGGCTCGCCCGGTTTCCTGGTCTGTTCCCACTGCGGCGGCCCGTACCAGGGATAGAGCTTGACGCTGGCTTTGGTAACCACGCCGTGCCCGCCGTTGGCGCCGGTCCTGCCTCTTAAGATACCGCGCAGGCTAAAGCCCGGCCCGTCGGCGGAGAATAAATCGCCCCCGCTCTCCCCCGAGCCCATATTCAATATTTCGCCGGTCGGCAGCACCCACTCTACACCCAGCGTGTTACGCCCGTAGCCGCTGGTGAATACCATGGTGTGCTGGCAACCGTGATGACAGCACTCGGCGGCAATCACCCCGGCGCTGTAGCCGACGCCTATCCGGCCCGTGTAGAGCCCGTGTCTAGCGGCTTCAAGTTGAAGTCGGTACACCGAGACGTACGGCTCGACGACCGCCCTCATGTTTTTAGCGTCTATCTCCAGTATCCGGTTCATTCTTTTCAGGTCGAGTAGAATACCCCTGGTGTTGGCCAGCGAAAGGGACAGGTATTCAAAACCCGACGAAAACGGTTTAAATAGTATGCCGTATTTGTTGCATACCTTGATTACTTCCGAGATTTCCGCGGTATTGGCGGGCAGCAGGACTGCCGCGGGGCGTACCGAGTGTTTTTCATCGAAGAAGAACACATTTCCCCATACCTGGTTATAGGTATCCAGTATTACCGGTTCCCGGGTGATATACTCGGCACCTACTATTGCCTCCAGGGCTTTATATTCTTCTTCGGCTAGTTTCATAGCATTGCCTCCGGTTACTGTTTAGCCGAGGATAGATAATTTCATTTTATCGTCATTCTCGGGCTTGACCCGGGAATCCACATCCACTTTTCACCGCTGGATTCCCGCTTTCGCGGGAATGACAATTCTCAGAGTGCCTTCTGTACCAGTTCGATGATGTCATAGACCTCCATGTTATCCCCGCTGGCTGCGGCGGCGTCCAGGAAGTTGCGTTTACACCACCCGCAGGCGCTGACGATGGCTTCCGCCCCGACGGCACGGGCTTCCTTGAGTCTCTCGTTGCCGGTCCAGACAGCGAAGTCGGGGTGCGCGTCGATAACGCCACCCCCCGCCCCGCAGCACCAGGCGTATTCCCTGATGCGGTACATCTCAACCAGGCGCAGACCGGGAATCGCTTTGAGGATTTCCCGGGGAGTCTCGTACACGCCGTTGGTGCCGCGACGGAATTTCTTGGGCGGGTCATGGATAATCATCGGGCCCATCGCCCTTGTCTCCTTGCCCTGCCAGTGTATCCAGGGCTCTCCCAGCCTTCCTAGGTGGCATGGGTCATGGTAGGTCACCGTCAGCGGTATTTCTTTTGTAAAACTGATTTTACCCTCTTCTATCAGGCGGTGGATGTACTGGGTGATATGAAATATCTCTATCTCCGGTTTCTTGCCGATTTTATCGTAGAGGACTTTGAAAGCGGCGTAGCAGTCGGCGCACGGGGTAACCAAAACTTTAACTCCCGCCGTTCGTAAGGTTTCCAGCTGGTGCTCGGCGTACTTGGTGAGTTCACCGGCATACCCCAGTTCGTAAGCCCTGCCTCCGCAACAGGCTTCGTCAACGCCCATAATGCCGATGTCCACCCCGGTATTCCTGAGGATTTGCATCCCCGCCCTGGCTATCGGTTGCAGCTCTTCATCGTAGGAATAGCGGCAGCCGGCATGATAGACGACTTCGGCACTTTCCCTGGCCAGGTCTTTAACATCGAGCCCCTCCGCCCATTTACCGCGGTCGGCTTTCGGAGATTGCATCATGTTGTCTTCTTTACGCAGTCCCTCGATGACCAGCATGTGAACGGGCAGCAACTGCCCCTCTTCGACGCACTTGATCCTCAGTTCCTGCATCAGCTGCAGGGGCTCCAGGTCCTGCTGTACCTTGCAGGAAACATCGCAGCTGCCGTCCATATGGCAGTGATAAAGCACGTCCAGGAAAGTCTCATCGATTTCTATCCTGTCTTTAAGGAGGGAATAAGCCATGTTGAATTTACCGCTGGCCGAATAGGCGTGCCAGAGGTAGCGCGCCACCGACGGACACCCCTCCATGAAGTCGGTATTTTTAATGTAGCGGTAGGGTATCCACTTGCAGTAGGAACACCTGGTGCACCGCTGCATATCGTGCGTATAGTCCTGGTAGGCCATTACCTTACCTCCGGGATACTAAAACATAACTTGCCCGGATTAAGAATGTCATTGGGGTCGAATAAATGTTTTATCTTACGCTGCATTTCTGCCGTGCCCGCCGCCTGCTGGTAGGCTATATCTTTCCAGGCAGGGTAGGGACGAGAGAAGAAACCTCCCATCGCGGCTATCTTTTCGCAGGCCTGGTTGGTTAACTCGTTTACCGCGTCGGCTTCGGCGGGGTCGTGATAAAAGTTAAACTCGCAATGACAGCTCGTGCCCTGGACAATCGGCTGGATATATACGCCAATGTCCTGGGGAGGGTATTTACAGGACTCGACCAGCTTGTTCATCTCAGCAGAAAAATCCGGGGTCTTATCGAGCGTTGTCAGGAAGAAGACGTCCTGACCTGCCCCGCGGTACCTCGTCTTCCAGTAGGGGTCCGGAGATGGCTGTAAGAGTAACTGCGATGCCTTTGCGGCGCTGGCGTTGCCGGTAGTCGTCACCGGCTTCAGCCTGTATTCCTCCGCCAGGGCCTTAAAATCGGCCTCTTCGCTGGCTACCTTATCCCCGGGTAAGATTCCGTAACCCTCGAAGGAGGTTAACATAATCCACGAAGGCAGTTCTTTCTTAATATCCTGAATCTCTTGATGGTTGCTGCTTAACAAACAGGCCAGATTGAGACTGTTTACGATAAAGATATTCCCGCCGAACCTGAATTTAACCAGCTGATAGCATAAATCCAGCAAAGGTTCGATATCATCAGACGGTACCAGGTAAGACCTGCTTACCTTTGAGAGGTAACTGCACTTTACCGTTATCCAGGTAACGATGCCTATCGTGCCCTGGGCGCCGGAGAGCAACCTCTGGAAATCCACGTGGCTGTGCCCGAAAGGATTCATCTGCACCCGGTCCATCTCCCACTGCTCCTCGACAGTATCCGGCCCCGATGCCTCACCTGTCCGGAACCTGTCGCTGTTCCCGAAGACCACCTCGGCGCAGAGCAGGGGGTCGGTGCTATCCCAGTGATGGCCCGGTCGTGTAATTGGCTCCCTTTCCAGCACGCTGCAGACTACCGATTTGTTGCGGCGGGGTAGCAGGGGCATATAAGCGCACAATCCTTCTTTCGCCAGCGCTGCCTGTAATTCTCCGAAAGTAACGCCGGGTTCTATCATGGCGACTTTGTTGCGACTGTCTATCCGGATGATTCTCTTCATCCGGCTCAGGTCGACGATAACCGTGCCGTCTGTATACGGTGCCGTGTCGCCGCGACCGTGAGGCGGTCCCGAGCTTACCGGTACCAGAGGAGTCCGGTTTTCGTTAGCCCACTTCACGATTGCTTCAACTTCCCTGGCGTTCTCCGGCCTAACCGCGTATCCGGGTGTTTTTGGAGTAACTGCTGGTGATATGTCAGCGTATTCGGCCAGTACGTCTGCCGCCGTGAGGATGTTTTCGCTACCGACGATTTTCTCCAGCGCTGTGTCGACCATCGTCCTCTCCTTTTGAATCGTGTACAATCTATATTTATAAATATATCGTACTACGACTATTCCCAATTATGCCATTCGCCGGATTATACTGTCAAGCGTGATGCATGGTTATAACTGGAATATATTGACGCCCGGGGATATTATCGTTATTATCTGATAGTATACTGTATGAAAAAGCTGAAGATAAACGAAGATTACCGACTCTGGTTGCTGCTTAACAAGACGCGTTCGGCAATATTTAAACTCAGGCACAAAAAGGTGGGGCAATACCTCCCGCCCAACCAGGCGGCGGCGCTGGTTACCATCTGGGCTTTCGATGGCAGGATTACGCCCGTGGAGTTATCGCGGCAGCTTTTCCTGGAACCTCACTCTGTATCCGAGCTTATCGTCAGGATGGAGAAGAAGGGGCTTGTTACCAAGGCCAGGGATAAGAACCGGGGAAACGTGGTCAGGCTTTCTATCACCACCAGGGGACGCGAGTTATGCCGTAAAGTAATGGGCGAGGACCTGATTCACGGTATCATGGATTCGCTGACCGGTGAGCAGCAGGAGCAATTACGCTTGTGTTTGATGGCATTGTTCACCGCATCCTTGGAAGAACTTGGCATGGAAAGCGAAGACTTGCTTCTGCCATAAAAAGTCTGCATATTCCCGTAAACGCTGTTGACATTATGATATAAAACGTATATAATAGCAACTGGTTGCAATTACGATGAGTTGTTCTACTATCCTCAAACAAAAAGGTTACAAGATGACCCCCCAGCGTCGTCTTATCGTCGAGTATATTCACGATAACCAGTCTCACCTTACCGCCGATGAGCTTATCAGTTTCCTGGAGACACGGGCGCCCGGCATAAATAAATCGACCGTTTACCGCACCCTTGACCTTCTGGAGGAATCGGGGTGCGTGGTAAAGAGCGAAATCGACGGTCATTTTATCTACCACCACGCCGAGGAGGGGCATCATCACCATCTCGTCTGTCGGGTCTGCGGTAAAACGCAGGACTGCAATGAAAATCTCTTTTCCTCTGTCAAGGATGTCTTGGCGAACAGGTACGGTTTTCAGGCGGATTTCAAGCACATTATGATAACAGGACTCTGTTCCGCCTGTCGGAAGAAATCCAGATAGAACATTTAAATTTTTTTGATTTATAATGCAACTAGTTGCATCTGGAGAAATAAATATGAGAATGAGGAGATATGAAAAAGGTATCTATTGTTTTAGCTATCATTATCATCGGCATATTAGCAAGCTCCTTGCTGGCCGGTTGCACCGATGAAGGGGCCAAGGGTATCAAGGTGGTTACCAGCACTTCTCACCTGGAGCAACTGGTAAAGAGGATAGGGGGTGACCGGGTCGATGTCATTAATATCGTACCCTCGGCCTCGCACCCGGGCGACTTTGATGCCAGCCCCGGCGATATTAAGAAGCTGGCTGATGCTAACCTCTTTCTCTGGCACAACTGGCCGGGCGAGCTATACGTTCCCGGTCTACTTGAATCAGCCGATAACCCGGATATGACTGTTATTGCTATCGATATTCAAGGCTCCTGGATGACTCCACCGGTGCAGCGGCAGGCGGCTGACTTGGTAGCGGCTGCTCTCAGCCAGGTGGATAGTCAAAATGGTGCCGCCTATCAGGATGCTGCTGAGGACTACAAGGCTGCTGTCCAGACAGAGGAATCCGAGATTCGAGCTAGGCTGGCTGAAATCGACGTCTCCGCCGTCAATGTTATTTGCGCCGGCTGGCAGGCTGGATTTCTCGGCTGGGCTGGCTTTAACATCGTCGGTACCTACGGCCTACCCACAGCGCCGACCCCGGCCGATATCCAGGATCTGGTGGAACTGGGTCGAGCGGAGGGGGTTACTCTGATCGTCGATAACCTACACGATAATAAGGATGCTGGCCTGCCGATAGCTACTGAGTTAGGATGTCCCCGGGTGATCCTGATCAACTTCCCCGGTGTGAATGCGGAGACCGAGACTTGGGAAGGGGCTGTAAATTATAACATTAACCTCCTGCTGGAAGCATTGAAAGAATAATCTTTTTATTAGGTCCCAGGCTGGAGTACTCGATGACCGATTACATCATTGATATAAAAGACGCCGTGGTTTCCTTCAGGGAGGATGTCGCCCTGCGGGGTGTTTCCCTTAAGGTGACCGCCGGCGAGTTTATCGGCGTCATTGGTCCCAACGGGGCCGGCAAGACGACGCTGCTTACAGTAGTCAACGGACTGGGCCGGCTGCTTAGTGGCCGGGTGCGGGTGCTGGGTGCCGCCTTGGATCCGTCCAACGGTCATGCCCTGAGAAAGAGGGTGGGCTACGTTGCTCAGGCGGAAGACATCGACCGTCGTATGCCGATGACCGTACGGGAGGTGGTAATGATCGGACGATACGGAGTGCTCGGTCTCTTCCACCGGCCCGGGAAGCGCGATTGGGCCCTGGTCGACGAGATGCTGGAACTGGTAGGAATGACCCATCTTGCCCGTCGACCCATCGGTCACCTCTCCGGGGGTGAACAGCAGCGGGTAGCCATCGCCCGGTGCCTGGCCCAGGAACCTGAGATATTCCTGCTTGATGAGCCGACCGCCTCGCTGGACTGGAAAGCCCAGACCGGCATACTTGAGCTGGTCAAACGAATCCACAGGTCGCGCCAACTCACCACTCTCTTTGTTACCCACGACCTGGATGCTCTGCCCCACACCTGCGATCGGGCAGTGCTGATGAAGGACGGATTGATTATCGGCGACGGCCCCCCGGACAAGGTTGTATCCGCCGAGAGCCTCAGCCGCCTCTTTGATATGCCCCTGCCGGTGCTCCGGGAGCGCCAGCCTCATGTCCACAAGGAAGAGGAGCGACATTAGCTTGGAAATCTTCGGTTATCAGTTCATGCAGAACGCCATCGTCTCCGCCTTTCTGGGTGGAGTCGTCTGCTCGATTATCGGTGTTTTCGTGGTGCTGATGCATATGCCCTTTATCGGCGTGGCCATGTCTCACGCCGCTTTCGCCGGTGCCCTTCTCGGCCTCTGGCTAGGTTTCGAGCCACTTATTGGCGCCCTGGTGGTAAGCCTGCTGGCGGCGGCGGTGGTCGGCCCTTTAGCTGACCGCGGCGAGCTCAGCCCGGAGACTTCGCTGGGTGTAATCTTTTCCCTGATGCTGGGCATTGCCTTCCTCTTTATGGGGCTGATCCCCTACGCCCGCTCCTCGGCGATGGAGCTGCTTTGGGGCAGCATACTCACCAATACTCGGGTGGACATCGCTATACTGGCGGTTGTGGCGGTGGTGGTGGTGGGGCTGGTAGTTGTGTTTTACAAGGAAATTAAGGCCACAATTTTTAACCGTAATATGGCGCTGGCGGTAGGCCTGCCGGCTACTATTATTTTCTACGGTATCCTCTTCCTCACCGGAACCACCGTAACCGCATCGTTACGTTCCATCGGCGGCCTACTCGTTTTCAGCCTGATTCTTAATCCGGCCGCAGCCGCCTACCAGCTTACCTATAGCATGAAACTGATGTTCCTGTTGTCGGCCATCTTCGGTGTCGTTTCCGGCTGGGTGGGACTGCTTTTTTCCTATCTGTTCGATATACCCAGCGGCGCCACCATCGTCGTTACTTCCTCGGTAATTTTCTTGGTGGCGGTTATCTTTTCACCGAAGCGCAAGGTAAAACGCTGGCAGCAGAAACCCGTACAGGAGAACATGACGTGAGTAAAGACTTCTTTAATGCTAGGGCAGCCACCTGGGATGAAAAGGTGGCAGAAAAAGACGTATCCAGACTCGAGGCGATGCTGGCCCGTATGGAGATTACACCGGGTGATGCTGTTCTGGATGTGGGTACGGGTACCGGTATTTTCGTGCCATTTCTCCTGCAGAAGATTGGTGATAAAGGCAGGCTTGTCTGCCTTGATTATGCCGAGGATATGCTCGATATCGCCCGCCGCAAGAATTTCAATGGTAATGTAGAATTTATCTGCGCGGATATAGAAAATTCCGGGCTTCCGGACGGGATTTTCGATGCCATAGTCTGTTATTCCGTCTTTCCGCACTTTGAAGATAAACCCAGAGCTTTAAGCGAAATATGCCGGGTTCTCCAGCCGGGTGGTCGTATTTTTATAGCTCATACCTCGGGTCGGCAGGTGATTAATGATATTCACCGCAGTCTACCCGAGGTATGCGGCCACGCCTTCCCAGAAAATGAGGAAATGCAGCGCCTCCTTTCTGAAGCTGGATTTACAGATATTTATATTTCCGAGAGTCAGGAACACTACTTCGTCAGCGCTAGGAAACCGGAACGGGTGATTTCTTCTTGATTAACCTGATGAAAACAGGAGAAACCACCGCCTGATCGTACTTCTTTGACAAAGCAACGTGGTGAGTGGTAGATTTAGGCATCAATATCTATACCCGCAGCCAGATGTTGGATAATCCGGTTAAACGTGGAGAAGAATGTCCATACTATACAATACCTCCGTCATCAAACTCGGGTTTAAATTTCCCCCTGTCTTTCTGGCCAGATATTATCGGAATCTCCTCAAGATGATATCGCCCTCGCCGATTGACGTTTGCCTGAAAGTAACCGAAAGATGCAACAGCCGCTGCATTACCTGCAATATCTGGCGGGAGCAGGCCGATAAGCCGGAACTGACTTTCGAGGAACTGGAGAAGCTGTTCTACCAGTTTAAAGCGATTAAAATTAAGACAATCGGGTTTTACGGGGGAGAGCCCCTCTTGAGGGATGACATCGGTGAACTGGCCAGGAAGGTCAAGTCCATCATGAAGGAATCTAAAATCCTGCTCATTACCAACGGGCTGCTTTTAAAAAAGAAAGCTCAGGAGGTACTGGACAGCGGGATTGATATTGTCTGCATTTCCCTTGACGGCATCGGAGAAGTCAATGACATGATACGGGGCGTTCCCGGTGATTACCAGAGAATAATCGAAGGAATTGAGGAGTTGAAAAGGCTTGACCCCAAGAGGAAGGTTACAATCAATATAGGCTCTACACTGGTATCACATAATATTCATCAGGTTCCCCAGTTGATAGACCTGGCCAGGGAGTTGGACATATCCTGGTCTTTTAATCTGTTCGATACCAGTGCCTATCACTTTCGGGACCTCGACGACCCCCTTGCTCTCAAACAGATAGACGAGAAAGTAATCGACGAAACCATCGAGCATATGAGCCGGGAAAGGAAAAAAGACCCCAAGTCGATGGTCGGTATCGACCCTGTTGGTTTGAATTTCGCCCACGAATATCTCAAAGGTAAAGAGCCGTTCTTTCATTGCGTCCTGGGCTACGTCAGGATATATATAGATTCATATAAAAACGTCTATTCCGGGTGCTGGGCGCTGCCGCCGATAGGTAATCTGGAGCGGGAGGAGCTGAAAACGCTTCTCAAATCGCCTAAATATAAGGAAAGACTGCAGCAAATGTACCGGCTGGAATGCCCCTACTGCACTTGCGGGTATCTGATTAACTGTCTGGTTAATCATCCCTTTTCGGGATTACAGTTTGTTTTCAGAAACATCTCGCTGGTCAGGAGTTGAGTCCCGCTTGCTATGGTTATATAATATTCAAACACGCATCACTGCATTAAAAGGAGACTGTTATGAGACCGCTTCAAACTGACCTGTCCATCTACCTTAAATTGGATCTGGTGAAACCGCCCGTGGCTATCAACTATTCATTGCACAAGCCGGAAGGTATCGAGAAGCTGGATAAGCAGCTGGGCTTCTGCGAGATGGTCAAAGAGGCGCAGGAAAGGGGCACGCCTTTCTATATGACTAGGGAGGAAGAGAACTGTATCGGCAAGTTCTTTCTCGGCATGAGGGACGATACTCCCCGCCGTCCCGACGGCGGCGCGCTTGGAGTCAGGCTTGAAATTTTCCAGGACGGGCGTGCCAACATGCGGCTCCGCACTTTCGTACCTCATTTTGAGAACAATTCGGTCAATTATGTTGTTTATTCGCCGCTGGACAAATTGCAGTACGAGCCGGACCTTCTCGTTCTCCTAGCTACCCCGCGCCAGGGGGAACTGATCATGAGGGCGATGACCTATTCCACCGGTGAGATGTACGAGAGCCGCGGCACGATTGTGGGTGAGTGTGCCTCGCTGTATATCTACCCCTATCTCAGCGGCAAGGTGAATTACATGGTAACCGGGATGTCTTACGGTATGAACGGGCGGAGGGTATTTCCGGACGGCCTGATGCTGATATCCATCCCTTACCAGTGGATACCTACCATCGCCCAGAACCTGAAGGAAATGAAGTGGGTTCCCCCGGGATACGAGATACCCACCCGGGAAGAATTTGTTGAGTGGGATGCCAAGGTAACCAGGGAAACGCACGAGGAGAGCCAGAATCCCTAGCTCTCTTGGGTTGTTTCAGTTTACCCCGAGGATTTAGTGCCCTCGACTATACTTTATACACTTTACATAGAAACGAACGGAGCGACTCGGAACCGGTGTGAGGATCGCAGGGCATGTCGGCGGCTAAGAGGTTCACGTTGGATTCCGTGAAGCCGTACTCCGGCGGCTTTTTCTCGGGGAACCACCAGCCGTGCTGGGCATGAACTACTTTGGGATGAATGCCGTCGGTTAGTTTCGCCCGCTGCTTTATCCTGCCCCGCTGGCTCTCAATCCAGACCCAGTCACCTTCCTTGATGCCCAGTTTGCCCGCCGTATCGGGGTGGATTTCCATGAGGGGGTCGGGATTGAGCTTGCGCAGCGACTTTATCTGCCGTCCTTCGGAGCAGAAAAATCCCAGAATCCGGCTGCCGAGGGTGATAATCAGGGGGTATTCTCTGGCAAGTTCGGGCGTAGAGTAGGGACTCTCCGGCGGCTCGACGTAATAAGGCAGGGGGTCGTATCCCATCGCTTCCAGCGTCGAGCACTTCAGTTCCACCTTCCCCGAGGGCGTATTGAATCCGTCCTGCTCGTATTTTTTATACCGCATTTTGGCTGTTATTATGCCAAGCTTCTTGAATTCCTCGAATGTAATACCAGCGCCTTTCAATATCCAGTCACAGAACTCGATGACGTTTTTCCAGGGGAAATCATCGTGCATCCCCATTCTGTGAGCTAAATCGAAGAGGATTTGTTTATCGTCGCGACACTCGCCTATCTGCTCCACTTTTTGCCTGACGAGGGCGACCCAGCCCATGTGGGTATCGGCAATCTCGTCGTTTTCCAACCAGCTTGATGCCGGAAGCAGTATGTCCGCCAGCTGTGCGGTCGGCGTCATGAACAGCTCTGTTACCACCGTGAACTCAACCTTCCTGAATGCCTGCGCTGTCCTGATGGGGTCGGTCTGGTTCAGTAAAGTGTTGCTGCCCATGACGAATAAAGCGCGGATGGGGTATGGCTCGCCGGACATGATGGTATCGAGCAGGTGGCGCGGGTGAATCACCGCCGTATCAAGGACCCTGTATTTACCGCCGCCGACCATTCTTGCCTTTAGTTCGGGGGTAATTCTTTCATGCATCGTATGTCTATGAGTGCTATGAACTGCGAATGATACGAGACCATCCGGTGTAACCAGAAAAACATCACCGCCGGGGGTATCCAGGTTACCTGTAATCGCCGAAAGGCAGTGGATGGCGCGTACGGTCTGAAAGGTATTTATATTATGGTCGAGGCCGTTACCCCACTGTATGCAGGCAGGCTTGGTGGTAGCGTATAGTCGCGCTGCCGCCCTGATTTCTTCGGCGGGTATCCAGGTAATCTCCGCGACCCTTTCCGGGGGATATTCGTTTACCCTTTCGGCAAACTCATCAAATCCTGTTGTCCACTTATCGACGAATTCTTTATCGTACAGTTCTTCATTGATAATGACGTTCAGCATTCCCAGCGCCAGGGCGTCGTCAGTGCCGGGGCGTATCTGCAGCCAGTGGTCGGCCTGGGCGGCCAGGCCGGTCTTCCTCGGGTCGACGACTATCAACTTGGTGCCGTTTTTTACCGTTCGCGTTACTTGGTAACCGCACATGCCGTCGGCGGCCCCCGAGCCCACGATGTTGCAACCCCAGTTCAATATCAGCTTCGGGGTCTGTCCGCCGAAACCGTAGTAATCGCAGACCGGGAACTTGCCGCTGGTCATGCGTGCCGCGGCTATCCTGGGGAAGTAGCAGTTATTGATAATGCTGAGATGATTCGGTGTGCCGAAACAGTTGGAAAAACGCATGTACATTGGCAGCAGGGGACGCCCCGTGCCGATGATGGTCGCTACCGACTCTGCCCCCGATTCACTCTTAAATTTCATGAGCTTTTCAGCGATGGTGTCCAGGGCTTCGTCCCAGCTGATTCTCTGCCACCTGTTCTCGCCGCGCTCACCGGTTCTCTTCATCGGGTATTTCAGGCGGTCGGGATGATACAGGAATTCCACCGATGCCCTGCCCTTCGGGCAGATATAACCCAGGTTGGTGGGACAGTCCGGGTCGCCGGTAACCTCGACCACCCTGCCATCCTTAATATGTACCAAAACGCCGCAGACGCCGTGGCACATCCGGCAGGTGGATTTAACTACTTTCTCGTCATGTTTTTCATTTGTTTCCGGGGACATATCGGTCTCCAATCGATCGTGTATTTTTAAAGGCACTCTTCCAGCCCCAGCTCAACCAGTTTCGCCCGGGTCGGGATACCGTCTTCATTCCATCCCCTGTAGGAGTAGTATTCGTCCAGCATTACGTCCATGTCGAAAATATTACCTCTGGTACCTCCGGAGGTAAGTCTGTCGGTGAGAACTCTCGCCGGCAGCGTATCGTCCCTGCGGCTGATGCCGCGCTTCACGCTGAACATGCGTTTCATGTTATGGATGCGCTCTCCTGTCTTTAAGAAGTCTTTCAGGTTCATGTCCCACCCGGTAGCACTGTTCAGGACTGCCACGTAATGCGACGGTTGTATCCCCGGGCCCATGCCTAGGAACAGGCAGACCGTCAGCGAGTCCATCATGCAGCTTAAGTCCTGCGTTACCGCCACCAGCCTGCCTTTGCCTTCGGTCTCGAACCGTTGTAAAGCCACCGGGAAACCCAGTTCCGGAGAGGTCCGGGGGTCATCGAGTTCCATGCAGTTTTCCAGGTGGTCGGCTCCAGCGGTCTCCATGTGCGCCGCCCCGATACTGCCGGTGGCGTATCCCAGGGCGTGGCTTGCCAGCGCTCTGGGCTCATGAGCGGGGAACTCCAGCCCCTTGACGTGCATGGCATATTTGTAAGCATCCCCTCCGATACGCTCCGCCGCTGTTTTCACACCCTCACCCAGCAACTCCCCGAGTCCTTCCCTCTCGCCTATTTTCTTTAACATCTCCATCGTTGCTAGTTGATTGCCCCACACCAGGTCGATGCCGTCGGTATCCTCTTTCGTAATCAATCCATTCTCGTAGCATTCCATGGCGAAAGCGATGACGGCCCCCGCTGATATCGTGTCCAGGCCGTATTTGTTGCAGAGGGTGTACGCCTGCTGCATCACCTCGGCATCGGCTATCAGGCAGTTGGTTCCCAGGGGACCCCAGGCTTCCCATACCATGTGCCGCTCGCCGCTTTTAAGCTTGTACGACTCCAGACAGCTGTTAGGACAGCGGGCGCAATGCAGGGGTACGGCGTCCCGCATGGCATCCGTGTAAACGTATCCTTCCTCGAAGGAGCCTTCCGACCAGTTTTTTACCGGCACGCGGCCGAACTCGAAGAAGCTCCTGAACACGTGGCTGTCGCCGGCGATTCTCTCTTCCAGCTTCCGGTTGCGGCAAAAAGCAAGAATCTTATCCGTACTTTCTTTAAATTTTTCTTCATCGTAAAAGCTGAGAGGCAGCGTTCCCCTTATGGCGATAGCTTTCAGCTTCTTCGACCCCATCAGAGCCCCCAGACCGCACCGGGCCGCGGCTCTTCCCTGCTTGCCGTCGTTCATTATCCCGGCGATTTTTACCAGCTTTTCTCCCGCCACCCCGATGCAGGCGACACTGGCTTTAGCATCGGTCTCCTTCTGTAGCATATCGGATACTTCCCAGGTATCCTTGCCCCAGACATGCGCGGCGTCACGTAATTCCACTTTGCCGTCCTTAATCCAGAGATACACCGGCTTGCTCGATTGTCCCCTGACCACTATGCCGTCGAGGCTGGCATGCCTCAGCTCATCGGCGAAGTAACCACCGGAATGTGCCTGACCCCAGATGCCGGTTGCCGGGGATATTCCCGCCACGATATACCGGCTGCTCTTCGGTAGCGCGCTGCCCGTGACCGGGCCTGCCATGAATACCAGTTCGTTTTCGGGCGAAAGGGGCGCCGTATCGACGGTTGTTTCGTCCCAGAGGATTTTCGCCGCCAGGCCGACGCCGCCGATGTATTTCCTGGCGATATCTTCATCGATGGATTCGTAATCTATACTCCCGGTGGATAAATCAAGACGCAGGATTTTCCCGTTATAACCTTTTAGCATTTTAATACCCGCTTCTGTTTGTTTTAGTGAGCCTGTCCTTTCGGCCTCTGGCATAACTCTATTATCATGCCGCCCGATTCCTCGCCTTCCAGGTAAGCCCATTTGGTGTTCGGCATGGCTCCGGTCTGGATTACCCTGAGCCCCTTTTTCTTAAGCTCCGCTATTTCCGCATCGACGTCATCAACCATGAAAGCGAGGTGGTGCAGGCCTTCGCCTTTTTCTTCCAGGAACTCACTGTATATTGAGTTCCCCTTGAGGGGCTGTATTATCTCCATCTTCAACCCACCGATATCACCGCGGCCGATTCTCAGGTCCATATCGTAGTCGGACGATTCGCCCCGGACCGTTTTTCCGCTGAATGACATCCCCGAGCCCCCCAGAAAAGGCGGGAATGGGCCCGCATTAAGGGCCTCTAAGTACTTAGCGGCTTTATCTATGTCCCTGACTACCAGAGCTGCGTGAGAAAATTCCCATTTATTTGGCATTGATTACCTCCTATTTAAAAAGTCGTGATTGTATGTGATATAAATACTGCTGATAATAAATCCGGTAGTGAAATTTAGAGTCATTATAGCATATTTTCAATACTTCTTTTTTTCCATCGAATTCCCTAGATAGATATCTCAACGTTACAAACTGGCATCGGGATTGATAAAGGTGGTAGGATTATTGGGTACCCGGAATTTACTTCCGGGGCTATTCCGTCAGGATATTAACTATGAAATCCATGCGAAGCGGTTCTTATTACCGATGGTATATCCTTCTCCTGGCTATGGGTACATACGGCTCCATCGCCGGCTCAGCCCGACTCTGCATGCCCGTGCTTTTCCCGGAAATCTCCGCCGAACTGGGCTTGAGCATGGTGGCTATCGGTACTATCTGGGGCATGGACCCCCTGGCCGGAGTATTCCTGGGTCTACCGGGCGGTCTTCTTGCCGACAGGTTCGGGGTAAAGCGTATGTTAACGATAGTCTGTATACTGGCAGGTATCTTCGCAGCGCTAAGGGGATTTTCGGTGGATTTCCTCAGCATGGCGGCTTTCATGTTCCTTTTCGGCCTGATGGCGGCGGTTACGCCGAGTATCGTACCCAAGGTTACCGCGGTGTGGTTTGCCGATAAGCGTCTGGGCCTGGCTAACGGTATGTTGAATGTGGCCTGGTCTATCGGCGCCGTGCTGGCGACCCTGTCCAGTGCCACGCTTCTTTCACCGTTACTGGGTAGCTGGCGGAACGTGCTGTTTTTCTTCGGTGCGCCTCCGGTGCTGCTGGGGTTGCTCTGGTGGTTCACGGGACGCGAACCCGAAGGGCAGGACACCGAGACTGCACCAATCACCAGAGAGGCGTTCCGCAGTACGTTGGCTAGGGTCATGCGTATCAAAGATGTGTGGCTTATAGGCGCTCTTCTACTGACCTACTGGGGTGCCAATCTGGGCTTCGGAGGGTACCTGCCGCTATATCTCCGTAACATCGGCTGGGAACCGGAGCTGGCGGATGGCGCCATGACTGCTTTCAGTGGCATCGGGATTCTCGGCGTAATTCCCATGGTATTGATTTCGGACAGAATAGGCTCCCGAAAGATAGTAATTACATTCGCTGTCCTCGTCCTGGCATTGAGCCTGGGACTGGTCCCTCTCGTCAATCCTACCGGAGTCTGGATAGTCCTTATTGCTGGCGGGGTATTACGGTCTGGTGTTGCGGCTCTGGCTAATACCATGATTTTCGAAATCAAGGGTGTTAGCGGAACTTACGGCGGGACGGCAATCGGTCTGACAGCTACCCTGGGGATGCTGGGGGCTACCATCTCGCCCCCGATTGGCAACAGCCTTACCCACTTCAACGATGACCTGCCCATTTTCTTCTGGGCAATCCTGTCGGTCGTGGCATTGCCCCTGCTCCTTATGGTAAAAGAAACACATTATAGAACGGAAGAAACCATTTCCCGCCCGATGGGATAGATTTCTAAAAACTTGTTGAATATGTTAGATTATGGTCACCAAATTGGCATATTTCATATGATAAACCGGTATGAATTAATAATATCACTGGAATTAAGTATAAGATAAATCTTACAGGAGTATTTTGTCATGTCGGATGAAAACAGGATTATCGCCGAAGGTAAAGAGGAGACTTTCGTCAGGACACTGAGTCTCATGGGTATCATGGGCGGTGGTGCCGAGGGTGTGTGCGATGTTAAGAACGGGAGAATTGTCCGGGTTAGACCGCTTCACTATGACTGGAAATACCAAAAAGAAGAACTGAATCCCTGGAAAATCGAGCGGAACGGCGCCAACCTGGAACCGAATATGAAGTCGTTGCCTCCCCCTTTCAATATTGCCTATAAAAAGAGGGCTTATTCGCCCAACCGGATAAAATATCCCCTGAAAAGGGTTGACTGGGACCCCAACGGTGAGAGAAATACTCAAAACAGGGGTATCAGCAAGTATAAGAGAATCTCCTGGGACGAGGCTACTGATATCATCGCCCACGAGATAAAGAGGATTCAGGCGAAATACGGGCCGCTGGCGATCTGTACGCAGACCGAAGGCCATGGCGAGTCCAAGACAGTGCATCCATCTCATGGCTCCCCGTCGACTCTCATGGGTAAAATGGGGGGCTTTACCCAGCAGATAAGGAATGCGGACAGCTGGGAAGGCTGGTACTGGGGCTCGATGCATGTCTGGGGGACCGGCTACCAGGGCATGATGGCCCCGGCAGCCAACATCATTAAGGATGTTTCCGAAAACAGCGAGCTGATACTGTGCTGGGGCTTCGACCCGGAGACGTCGGCGTGGGGATTCTGTGGGCAGTTTCCCAGTCGCCTGAGCTATTTCTGGCGGGATGCTGGTATCAAACAGGTGTATATCTGCCCCGAGCTTAACTACGGCGCCGCTGTCCATGCCGATAAGTGGGTCCCGGTATTGCCCAACACCGATGCCGCCCTGCAGCTGGCGATAATTTACACCTGGATAAGAGAAGGCACCTACGATAAGGAATATATCGCTACCCACACCGTTGGCTTCGATGAGGTAGAGGCCTATGTTACGGGCAAAGAAGACGGCGTGCCCAAGACGCCCGAGTGGGCGTCGCCCAAGTGCGGCGTGCCGGTATGGACGATTAAAGCGCTGGCGCGTGAGTTTGCTGCCAACGTAACGACGATTGCGCATGGTTACGGAGGCTCTTATATCAGGGGCCCGTACTCTACCGAACCTGCCCGCCTGGAATGTATTCTACTGGCGATGCAGGGACTCGGCGCACCGGGCGTTCACCAGTGCAATCCGTACTGGGTAAACCCCTCGATGCCTCGGGCAGTAAAGCCGAAAAACGCTACTTTATCCCTGGGCGGGAAGAGCACCGAGGAGGTGTACGCCGACCCGATACTGCGCTCCTTCGCCGCCCATGCCCTGGCCTACCAGAAACAGCATTTCCCCAAGGTCCTCATGCACTCTATCCTGCAAAATCCCCCCGTCTCTTGGTACGGTACGAGTTCGGCAGCCGCACAGGTAGAAGACCAGTTCGTGCAGTACAATTTCCCCGCTCCCAAGGAAGAAGGCGGTTCTGAAATACACATGATATGGTCCGATACGCCCTGCCGGCCTACCTGCTGGAATTATGGTAATAAGGTGATTGAAGAGCTCAGGAGCCCCGAGATAGAATGTATTATCGTCCAGCACCCTTGGATGGAGAACGATTGCCTTACCGCCGATATCGTCCTGCCGGCCAATACCCATTTCGAGGTCGACGATATCATGCCCAACACAATGCAGGGCGTGCAGTTCGAGAACGTATTGTTGCAAAAACAAGCTATTAAACCCATTGGCGAGTCCAAGAGCGATTACGAGATAATGCTCGAAGTAGCTAAAAAGCTGGGCAAATACGAGGAAATTACCGCTGGGCGTACTGTGGAGGACTTAATTAAATATGTCTATGAGGGTCTTGGATTGGAAGAGGTTATCAGCTGGGAAGACTTCAACGAAAAGCAGTATTACGTCTATCCCACGGCTCCTGATTGGGAGAAAGACCCGCCCGGCATGAGCCAGTTTTATAAAGACCCTGACAAGTATCCCCTGCCTACGCCTTCCGGCAAGCTTGAGTTATACTCGGCGAGATTAGCCGAGCACTTCCCGGATGATGAAGAAAGGCCCCCGGTGCCAAAATGGGTTGAAAAAGGCCCTACGCATGATGAGAGGCTTTCCAGCGAAAGGGCCAAAAAGTACCCGCTTCTGTTGATGTCCAACCACGGCCGGTGGCGGGTGCATGCCCAGTGCGACGATATCTCATGGACGCGGGAGACCCCGACGGGCAAGGTCAGGGGTTGGGACGGTTACATGTACGAGCCCCTATGGCTCAATCCCAAGACCGCCGCTGAGCGGGGTATCAGGAATGGCGATATAGTAAAGATATACAACGAGAGAGGTACTGTCCTTGCAGGTGCTTACGTCACCGAGCGCCTGATGCCCGGTGTAGCTTATATCGACCACGGGGCCAGGGTCGACTTTATTATTCCGGGAGAGCTGGACAGAGGCGGTGCCATCAACCTCATCTCGCCGGAGGGTATAACGTCCAAAAATTCTGCCGGCATGGCTACCAGCGGCTATCTGGTCGAAGTCGAGAAAGTATCTATGGCTCAGATGGAAGAATGGCGAGAGCGATATCCTGCCGCCTTTGAAAGAGAATACGACCCTGCTTCCGGGCTACGCTTTAATGCCTGGGTAGTGTAACAAATCTCGGAGAGGGGGGTGGAAAAATGAGACTGGAAAACAAGGTTTGTATCGTTACGGGGAGTGCCCGCGGTCTGGGCAGGGCTATTGCCTTGCGCTGCGCTCAGGAAGGGGCTAAATTGACCGTCTGCGATATCCTGGAATGCGAGCCGGTTGCCAGAGAGATAGAGGCCAACGACGGAGAAGTCCTTGCTCTAGAAACCGATATTACCAGTGAAAACGATGTTGCCGTGATGGCTCAAAAAACCATCGAGCGATTCGGAAGGATAGATGTTCTGGTCAATAATGCCGGGGCTATCGGTGGTATTGAAATCCCCGATTTTATTAAACCGGTGGAAGAGATGGTGGCCAAGGACTGGGACAGGTATCTTGAGGTAAATATCAAGGGCACCTTTAACTGCTGCAAGGCTGTGATGTCCTATATGAAGAAACAGGGCCAGGGCAGCATTGTGAATATCGCCTCGACGGCTGGCTTCAACGGCTCGACTCACTTCCTGCACTACAGTACTTCCAAGGGTGGTGTGATGACGATGACCCGCGGCCTGGCGACCGCTCTCGGCGAGTTCAATATCAACGTAAATGCCGTGGCGCCCGGCGTGGTCAATACCGAGGCAATGCAGGCTCTGCACTCCGGAGGAGGCGGCGACCAGACGGGCCGGCAGCTCATCAAGAAAGCCGTCCAGCCGGAGGACATCGCCGCCGCCGTGGTCTTTCTCGCCTCGGACGAAGCCAGGATGATTACCGGCCAGACGCTGGCTGTCAACGCAGGCGAATATTTACATTAAGTAATATGCTATTGTTAGTCTATTAGTTATCTTCGAGTGCTTTTATTATAGACTGCTCTGGAAATTATCGTCGCTCATTACTTCCAGTACATTCTCCTTACCGGAAAGGACCGGCAGTATCAGATGCGACCGGTATTCCTTGTTCCGGTAAATCTTATGGAGAGTGGTCTTGGAGCTGTTCAGCGACGGATGATAGTGAATCTGCATCTCGGGGTCTCGCGGCGATTCCAGACTTTCTATCTCCAGCTTAATTCTATGTCCTGCTCTAAATACGTTTACTATGTGCCCCAGACCGATATTGTATTCAGTTATCTCGCCCGGTTTAATCGGTTCGGCGCTGGTATGCGGGTGGTACGGGTCATAGGGCTTGGACCTGGCTTTATCCAGGGCTTTATGCGATGCCTTCAGCCCTCCTCTGGCTACCGGTCGCTCGGCGCCGGTCGGCATTACGTCGGACAGCTTGATTATCCAGTTGGTGTCATCCTGGTCAATGGAGGCGAACAGGTTTATGGCTCCCTGCCCTATTACCTCCAGATCCGCCGGTAGAGTCGGACTGACGTACTTCACCGAGTCTCTCTTATTGGAAAGATGAAGCGGTTGCTGCAGGAAGCAGTCGGGTTCCGGCTGATAAAGCTCGGGCTCGAAAGAAAGATTTTCCCAGCGGCGGAGGTAAACATCGGTATATTCAATCCCCTCTAAAGGCCATTTATTTTCGTATCGGTACTTATTGACTCCGGAGACCCACATCTTGATAGGAGGTTCATCCATGATACCGGTATCGTTACCCTTCAGCCAGTGGTCATGCCACCGTAGAATGGTCTCTATATCCTCTCTCCAGGGTCGCTCTTCGGGGCCGGTGGGCTTGACGAAGAGTTTCTTAACGGTATCTATATTGTCGTAAGCTTCCCAGTAACCTTTAGCCCCTCCGATTTTTCCGACTACGAATGTAGGGACTTTAATCTTATCGAAGTAAGGGTAAACAGACTTATCTTGGTAAAAAGGTCCGTCGAACGGATTCATTACTATATCGAAGAAGGGGGGATTTTTCTGGGGATATTTCAACAGGTGGTAAATATTGGGGTAGTGCTGGATATCGGGGTCGTTCAGGAGTTCGTTACGTCGGCGCTCGAATTCTTCTTCAGGCAGATTTTTCATCATTACCGATACGGCGTTTTTAGGTGCGCAACCGCTTGTGCCGTGGCGGCCGTCCCACAATCCATATAGGAATAATCTCAGGACACCTCCGGAATAGGCGCCATCGCGGTAAAAGTCAATAAAAAGGTGGGAAACACATATAGATTTAAGATGGGGTGGCTGTTGGATAGCTACTTTTAATTGCATGTTTCCGTAATACGAGTATCCTATCATGCCCACGTTACCGTCGCACCAGGGCTGTTGCGCTATCCACTCCACGATGTCGGCACCGTCTTTCCCTTCCTGCTGCGTCGCCATCCCGTAATATTCGCCCTCGGATTCGCCGGTGCCCCTGGCATCCGCGATGACATGCACGTAACCCCGGGGCACTATGTTGGGTGTATCTCCGGCCTCGATGTTGCCGTCCCAGACAGCGCTTTTATAAAGAGGCTGCGGCGGAATCAATACCTCCTGCAATTCTTTACCGTAACCCCCCATGGCGAATAGAGCCGGGAACTTGCCCCTGGCATCCGGACGGTAGACGTTTACCGCCAGGCGGACGCCGTCACGCACGGTTACGAATATATCTTTTTCTACTTTAATGCCGTACTTGGGTTGACTTATGAGTTCACGCCAGTCCTTTTTCACTTTTAGCTCCTTTCGTAAATACGGATTTATTATGCGCTTATTTCTCTGGAAGTAGTAATAATATAGTCGTTTGAATGATGATTGTCAAAAATGCAACTATAAAAGAAGACACTATTATCATGTAGTGCTATTAAATATCGGTGGGATTGCCGCCATCTGCTGCAAAATGAAGGCTGGATGAGGACGGTGGGCAACTACTCAGTGAAAAATAACCTTCCGGAGCTGGTGGTTACAATAGCAATCTTTTTATCTCATCAGGGGCTGATATCCAGTCCCAGATATGTCTGACGGATTGGTGCTGTTCTTTGTATTCTCCGGGAGTCTAATATTTCTCCTTCTTTGGTGCATCGACCCCGCAAGGCCTGCTTTCTTCAACTCCCTTCTTACCTTTCAGCTTGAGTGTCCGGTACTCCCGCCAGGATATCTTCTCGTCAGGGCGCCCGAGTCCCAGTTCTTTCATCAGTTCGGCGACCTTCTGGACCTTCGGCATGAGTGTTTCCATGTCATAGCCTTCCAGATGCGGTGGGAGCTTCTTCCGCTCTTCAGGTTCCATATTTAATAAGTCGCAAATAGATTCCGCGCCCCAGCGCGCACCGACCGAGGGCATCCCCTGGTCGCGCCCGCACTCGTAGCAGTCCGCCAGTACTCCACATTTTTGCCTTTGAGAGGTAGCAAAAAGCGCTTCGTATACCGCGGCGTCGGGGTCAAGAAAGTCATAGGCACGCTGGATACGGTTATAACGTAATCTAAGACAATCTATGGCGCCGTACGTCTCCTCAAACCTGTCCACGATATCCTCCACGACAGGGATGCACGGAGCGATGAAAGTGCGATGATTTTTGGCTATATCTTCGGCGGTAACGCCGACGACATAAGCGACGGCAAAGGCGCTGCCGGTAACACCGCCGCAAGTGCCTACTCCCGTATAGGCTATACCGGAATGTAGTCCCATCAACCCCTGGAGTATTATTACCTGTACTTCCGGTGTAAATAACTCTATGCCTTCAGACCTGAAGGCTTCGCATATTGAAGCGAATGAGGACGGCGCTCAGGCTCCGTAATTTACTCCCTCTCCGGCCCCGAGATGACCGGCTTTATCAATTATTCTTTGCTTCTTCACCTCGTCAATGACGATTTTCCCGATCATTTTTCCTCCTTACCCGGCCTGTTATCCTGTGGTTTAACCGTTTTTGTATTCTTCCTGTATTTCCTCCATTATCCTGGCAGAAAATACTTTTCTGTCTTCCTCGCTGAGCGTGGTCATCGGGAGAACCCATTCCATTTCCTTTAAATTATCTATCAGCATCGGGATTAAATCATACGGTACGGATATCAGGAAAAGGCCCTCGGGCAGTACTCTCTGCATTCTTATGCCGTAGCCGATTCCGGTAACGGTGTAGTTCAGTTCTCCGGTGATATACGGATAACCAAAAACCCAGGCACACATGAGTACCGGGGTAAATTTTGATGTTAACGGCTTACCGATGGAGTAGCTTAGAGCCCGGAATATGATTTCGGCATCGGACGGCTTGGCGGTAATAATCAGCAGGTCTGGTTCAAAAGTAAGTTTATCCTGAGAGGAGAAAGCCACATACCTGACGGTATCTCTGGGTATTTTATAGATATGGTGATATATCCTGCTGTTGGCCCGTGCTTCCTGATATATCTTTTCCTTGGCGCCGATTTGCCCGCTAACCATATAAGCCTCGGGGTCGATCATTCCCAGTATCAGTCTGTCAACGCAGGAAAAGTTATCTTTGGTGGCATAAAAGGGCTGTCCCGTCTGCGCTTCTGTAAACAACCGGCAGATAGGCATTATTTTATCCGTCTGTTCCAGTCCTTCCGGTCTGTTTAGCAGGAACTTGATGCCTACCGGCTTTCTTTCAAAGTTGAATTTATCGAATACGGAATAATCCCATCTGGTCTGATTCATATTTTCCTCCTTTAGCGTGTTTTCTCCATTAAAAACGGTTCTTATAAATCTGACATTTCCTGGCGCAACTGGTTTAGCCGTTTTTCAAAGCGCTTGAAGTGCGCCTCTCTACCGGAGCTTCGCCAGCTCTTGTAGATATCATCATCCCGCAGGTTTTCCATGACTGTCGGGAGAACATTCCAGGGTATTGATATGATGAATAGTCCCTCCGGTATCGGGGAGTTAATCGCCTCCATGCCCAGACTGAGCCCCGTAATCGTGAAGTTTGTCCGGCCGCTTATGACCGGGTAGATATACATCCACGCGCATGCCATGATGGGCGTGCCGTTGCTCGACCATTTATCGCCGGTAGTGTAACCTTCTGCCCTGAGGAGTGTCCGTGCCTGATTTACGTTAGCCGTAATCACGAGCACATCCGGGTCAAAGTCCATCCGGTCGATGGTCGAGAAAGCAACAACATTAACCGACCCTTTCAGCATTTTGGGGATGTACTGGTATACTTTACGGTTGGCTCTGGTCTCTTTGAACAGTCCGGCTGAACCCCCCGCAAAACCGCTGACGAGGACAGGTTCCGGGTCTTCCATGCCCAGAAGCAGCGGCTCCACACATAAAAAGTCTTCCTTCTGAACGTAAAAAGGCTCGCTCTGCTGTGCCTCGTAGAACATCTCGCAGAAAGCCAGCTTTGTCTTTATTCGGTTGATTCCTTCCGGTCGGGTCGGCAGGAATTTTACTCCCACCGGCTCCCTTTCCAGTTTCAGTCTATCGAACGCTGAATAATCGCGCGACACTGGTCCCATTGTAACCTCCTTGACTCATAGAATAGGCTGATAAAGTAATATCTAACTTGATAATCTGACGGATTTAATTGTTATCTGGTTCTCATCATCTCGGGTAGCCAGAGGCTTATCTCCGGAAAAGCTATGAGGATAGCCAGGAAGATAAAGAGAACAATCAGGAATGGCAGGACTCCGCGCAGGAGTTTATCCACCGGGATGTTGAAGGCCGTCCTCATCATAAACAGCTCAAGTCCCATCGGCGGAGTAATCAGTCCTATCTGCATGTTCACCACGTAAAGAACACCGAACCAGACGGGGTTGAAACCCAATGCATCGATGACAGGGACGAATATGGGTACTGTCAGCAGCATGATGGTGATGGCGTCTATAAAGCATCCCAGAATCAGCAGCATGACGTTAATGGCGATAATGATCAGCCAGGGCGACAGGCTTGATTCGGTGACGAATCCGGTGACGGTCCTGACCACTCCGGAGCTGCCGATAACATACGAGAATAACCAGGCACCTATCATCATGAAGAGAATCATGCCGTTAATCTTGGCAGCTTCCAGCAAAGCCCGACGCAGTCCTGTCCATCGCAGGCGGAAAACGACGACGCCGATAATCAGCACCACCACACAGCCTACTCCAGCGGCTTCGGTAGGCGAGGCTATCCCGAAGTAGATTGAACCGAGTATCGACAGCATGACCACGAATATCGGCCAGACCTTTTTCAGGGAGGAGATTCGTTCTCCCCAACTGACGCCGCCTACCGAAGGACCCAGCTTGGGATTCCGCCAGCACATGAAAACAGCAACTCCCCCCAGCATCAGTGCCAGCAGTATACCCGGCACCATCCCGGCCATGAAAAGGTGTCCGATGGATGTCTCCGAGAGGACGCCGTAGATAATCATACCAGCGCTGGGCGGAATCAGGGGCCCCAGGACACCGCCGCAGCACAAACCGCCCATGGCTAAACCCTTATCGTAACCGTAGCGTTCAAACTCCGGCTCGGCTACCTTGCCCACCGCCAGGATGGTGGCGGTGCTGGTACCGATGGCCGCGGCCATGGCGGCTTCACCCCAGATGCTGGTTACGATAAGGCCGCCGGGGATACGTGAAAGCCATTTACGGGCAGCGTTATAAATATCCTCGCCGATTCTCGTTTCGGCAATCAGGCATGCCATGAGTACAAATATCGGGAGCGGCGTCCAGTTAATATTATAGAGGGTATTGAAGGTAGTCCAGCCGATTTTTTCCAGACTGTAGGGACCGAAGGCTAACAGAGCCACGACGAAAGCGGTAAAACCCAGAGCATATATAACCGGTGTGCCCATCATCATTAAGAAGAGCATACCTACAACACATACTATGGCTGCGAGAGTTGGATCCATTGTTACCTAATTTCTTTACGTCATTTATCCGGTGTCAGTGCCTTCCTCCGGGCCCTTGCCGCCTCTTAAAAGTAGATTTATACCCTTAACAAATTTACTGAAGAGAATAATCTGGAGCAGGATAAAGCCAGCCGGAATGAAGAATTTTACTGGGGCTATGGGTATCCGCCAGGTAGATTGGCTGGTCTGGCCGATGTCCAGGGCATAAAGGGCATTATCCATGCTTTTCCAGATGAGTACAGTGCAGAAAGCCATCGCCAGCAGTGGTGAGATGATGTTGATGATAATTATCTTCATGGTATTGGGGAAACGAGAGGCAAGGAGATCGTTACGTACGTGCTGGTCAAGCTTCTCCACGCCAGCTACGGCCAGGACTCCACTAAAAAGAAGGAACATGTAACTGAACTCGTACGAATAGGGTTCGGGGTCAAATATATGTCGCATGATGACACCAAAGGTTGCCAGAAACGCCATCAATAATATCATGGTTCCACATATCAGCAACAGGTGTTCACTGAGACTGCCAATCCAATAGTCCAGTTTACGGAGTATCCTGATGAACAATGATGATAACTCCTTGAGGATATTCTTATTCTAATCCGTATTTGCGCCCGCGGTGTAACAGCCGCGGGCGCGTCTTTTTTTTACCTAATCATTGGGATATAAAGCATTTGCTTCATCAGCAATTGCCATTATCTGATCGCCAAACGCCCCGTACTGGGCTAGCAGGTCGTCAATAACCGACTGGCAGGCTGCTTTCCAGAGGTTTATCTCCGACTGAGGCGGATAGTATATATCCACTCCGGCATCGGCGATTGCCTGGTGGTCGGTAATCCATTCGTCGGCGACCCACTGGTCGATCATGTCCGAATATTTCTGCGCTTCTTCAAGTAGTATAGCCTGGACGTCCGCCGGCAGGCTGTTCCAGGTGTCCAGATTTATGGAGAAGCCATGTACGGCCGGGGTCATGTAGGCTGCCGTCATGTAGTCGGCTACATCCGGCAGTCCGAAGACGCGCATAGCGGCTGGTGCCGTTATCACCGCGTCCACGGTTCCTTTCTCCAGCATTGAATAGGAATCGGTATAGGGCACTCCGGTTACCGCGGAGCCGCCCAGTGCCTCAATCGTTGACGCAATCACGGGGGATATCGCCTGTACCAGCAGTCCGTCCCAATCCGCCAGGGTCTTCACCGACCGGTTGGAGATAAGAGCCATGCCGGTGTAGTTATGCAGGCACAGCAGCTTCTGGTTGAACTGGTTCTCCAGTATTTCGGCATACAAAGGATAGAGTTGCGGGACAGCGTATCGGTGGGCTTCCAGGTTGTTAAACAGGAAGGGTATCTCTACCGCGCCCAGCTTCGGCTCGTCGAAGGAATTGAAATTGGGGGTAACCGCCGCCATATCGGCCGCACCGGTCCTCACGCCGTCTAGAAGCTCTGGGAAAGCAAGCTTCGATTCGGCCGGGAAGTACTCGATGGTGTAGGCGGGGCCGCAGCGGGCGTTAAATGCTTCGGCGAAAGCCAGCTCGAGATCCTGATAGTTCCCCATGGCTGCACTGGCAAAACTGAGGACCACCGGCTCGGGGGGTGCCGTGGTGGTTGGTTGTGTTGTCGTTGGTTGTGTCGTGGGTGTTGTCGTCTTTTCCGGTTCACCGCAGGATACCAGAGTGCCAGTAAACAGGGATGCAATGAGCGCGATACAAATCAGGATAAATAATTTCTTCATTGTTGGTTTCATTCCTCCTCTAATCATGTTTAGCCGGTTGGTAATTCTTTCCATATGTTCTATCCTATCACCCCCTTTAGCTTAAAGTATTCCTTAATATTTTCGGAAACGCGGTGCGCACTTGACTTGACCTTCTCTAAAGTTTCCTCAAGTCGCGGTTTAAGGCGAACCTCCGGTCCGATCAGGCTTAAGGCTACCGGCCAGAAGTAGTTTCTCACCGGAGCCGATATACATAAGGCGCCTGAAATCCTCTCTCCGTAGCTGATTGAATATCCCTGTTTCCCGATTTGTTTGATTTGTTTTTTCAACTCCCTCTTATCCGTCACGGAATACTCGGTAACGGGCCTGATTTCTATGTTTCTCATGGCTATCTGCAAGTCCTCGTCGTTAAGCTGGGAGAGGAGGACTTTAGCTGTTGCTCCGACGTATATCGGCCCGACCGGGTCCGGACCCTGAACAACTTTAAGGTCGAATTTACTCTGAATTTCGTGCAATCTGATATATTGAAGACCTACCATGATATTAAGCTCTGCCGTCTCCCCGGAGAAATCCCACAGGTATCTCAGTTCTTCGAGAGCACTGGTTATGAGATAATGATGGTTCGCCTGAGGATTAGATGCAATCTGATTAATCAGGGGGCCCAGATAGTAGTGACGGGTAGTGGGGTCCTGGGTTACCAGATTCAACTCTTCCATGGTTTTCATCAATCTGAAGGTGGTGGGTTTGGTAAGACCGCAGCAATTTGCTATTTCGGTCAGAGTGTTGGTGTTGTTGCTCAGGCATACCAGGATTCTCACGGCACGGTACACAGCTCGGATTGAAGTCGGTTTCTGGTCCTTATCCAAGGTAGAGTTTCGTACTACAAAATAGTTGTTACCATTTTGCATGTCTCTATAATAATATAGCACAAAAAAACGGCTGTCAAATCACCGTAAAAGTATCACTATGTTTGTTAACAAAATGAAACCGAAAACTTGATACTATAACTGTAAAAAGATTAATCACACGGTGCTTTTGCTTGATAATTCTTATTTGTTCAATATTGCCGGGATTCACCATAAGCGGGACTTGTTATATGGCATTCGTCTTTAACGAAAAATAACCGTATGATAGAATCAGAGATATGTATTGAGTGAGTGGAATATGACATCTTTTAACACGGAACAGGTCAAAGCCGGCAGTGCCATGTATTCACGGTTTGTCCTTTCGATATATGATTTCTTTTTTTTATGGTACAACCTTCGGTTTTTATGGAAATGTCCGGCGCGTTTTCTGCTGGATTTATATAACCAATACATATCATCCAACCATCTTGATATAGGTGTCGGAACTGGTTACTTCTTGGATAGATGTAAATTTCCAGATACAGATATCAGGCTTGCATTGATGGACTTGAATCCCAATTCGCTGCGGGCTGCCAGCAGGCGTTTGTCTCGCTACAAACCAGAAACATATCGTAGGAGCGCTACCGAGCCTTTTAATTTAGATGCGGCGGCGTTCGATTCAGTTGGCATGATGAATCTCCTGCATTGTATTCCCGGGGACATGAAGACCAAGTCTATCGTCTTTAAGCATGTTAAAGAAGTAATGAACCCTGGAGCTGTCGTTTTCGGGTCAACGATATTATACGAAGGGATTAATCGTAACGCGCGTGCGACGTTTGCGATTAAATACGCCAATAAAAAGGGATACATGGCCAATTTAAACGATAGCCTCGAAGACCTTGTAGAGAGTCTTCGAGGCATTTTCCCTGATAGTAGTGTTAATGTTATCGGCTGTGAAGCACTCTTTTGGGCCCGTAAATAACGCTGAAAGCGGTCACTTCGCGGGATAAAATGGAGC
>DUFB01000067.1 GCA_011192005.1 Dehalococcoidia bacterium | reverse complement strand
TATAATGCTATTTTTCATTATGACGGTAACGATTGGATGTTAATGAACGAAACAACCGATGTGATTGAATTTTTGTTTTGTATATGGGGAAGCTCTTCAACCGATGTATTTGCTGCCGGTTTCCAGGGCGAAATGATGCATTATGACGGAAAAAAATGGAGTTCGATGGCGAGTGATGTAAATAATGCCTTAAGGGATAGTCTGGGCGTTTCGCATATAATGGATATCTGGGGCCAGCAGTGTATTGGGGATGTCTGGGGCAGTTCGTCAAGTAATATCTTCGCGACAACAGTACAAGACCTTATTCTATATTACAATGGTGAGAAATGGAGCACTATTAACACCGGAACAGAAAAGGAAATTATGAGAATATGGGGTAGTTCAGCATACGATATTTTTGCTGTTGGCGAAGACGGGATTATCCTTCATCTTGAAGCAAACTAACGGACTGGCGCACGATGATACGAGGGCAGCCGGGTGGGAATAGATATCTAAATAGGGGGTGGGTAGGATTGTCTAACCAGAGAGGGAGATTGCCACGTCGTCCCGATGAAATCGGGATTCCTCGCAATGACACTATGTCCGTCCGAACTCCTTTTCCAGCTGCCCGGAGCTAAGTCGGATAATGGTGGGTCGACCGTGGGGGCAGGTGTGGGGACTGGCGCAACGCTCCAGCTGACGTACCAATTCGCGCATTTCGTCGATACTCAGCGTTTGACCGCTCCTGACAGCCCCGTGACAGGCAATCGACATCATAATCTTCTCTTCCCGTCGGCTTTTCGCCTCACCCGCCAGCTCCTCCATCAGTTCTCGCAGCATCGCCTGCCAGTTATCAGTCGCCACCAGGGCGGGTACGGCGCGCACCACATAAGTACGGTCGCCGAATTCCTCCAGGGAAAATCCGAATCCCGCCAGCTCGTCCAGGCACGACTTCATCAGTCCGTCGTGCCGCGGCGTCACCTCGAAGGTGGCCGGCTCGAGCAGTCCCTGCACCTCCATCTTTCCCCGGCGCTGTCGCTGCACCTCCTCGAAGCGGATCCGCTCGTGGGCGGCATGCTGGTCGATGATGTAGAGTCCGTCGGGTCCCTCGGCGACGATATAGCTGTTGAACACCTGTCCCACCACCCTCAGTAAAGGCAGGGAGTCGGTCAACGACGGCTGAACCGCGGGGGGAGTCGTTTCCTTTCTTCCCGCAGTCATGGGGATAGTCCAGGCAAGCTGTTGTCGGGATGACGACGCCCGGTAGGTGGCGACGGCCTCCTCGATGCCCGGTACCGGTGCCTGTGTCACCAGCGCGCGGCGGACGGCTCTCTGCACCGTCCGGAACACCGAAGAATCATCGCGGAACTTGACCTCGCTCTTAGCGGGATGGATGTTAACGTCGACTTCCGCCGCGGGCAGGGTTATATTGAGAACCGCCACCGGGTGCTTGCCCGTCATGAGGAGTCCGTGATAGGCCTCCTCGATGGCATAGGATAAGAGTCGACTACTCACCCAGCGTCGGTTGACGAAGAAACTGAGATAGCCCCGTCCCGACCGTCCCAGTTCCGGCGACCCGACCATGCCGTCGACCCTGATTTCGGAGGCAACGGTACCACCCTGCCACGACTCGTCAGGCTTAGCCACGGGCAGCATCCTGGCAGCCACATCCTTCCCGTAAACATCGAGAATGGCGTCGATGAGCACGCCCTTGCCGGTCGTGCGTAAGCTTGCTTTACCATCTGTGGTCAGCGTAAAACCGACCTCCGGGTAGGCCAGGGCGTACTGGCTAACGACATTGGCGATATGCCCGTTCTCAGTGGTCGGCGACTTCAAAAACTTGAGTCGGGCCGGTATCCTCCGAAAGAGTTCCCTTACCGTTACGGTAGTTCCCCGATTCCGAGCCCGCCCCTTCTTTTGAGTTATAACCCCATCTTCCAGGACTAAATAGCTCCCGGCCCATTCACCCTCGGCACAGGTAAGTACTTCCACTTCAGCCACGGCGACGATGCTCGGCAGTGCCTCACCGCGAAATCCCAGGCTGCCGATGGCGGACAAATCGTGAAAATCATTCAGCTTACTGGTGGCATGTCGCTGGAAGGCAAGCTCTATCTCATCCACGGGAATTCCGCTGCCGTCGTCGGTCACGCGAATATAACTGGTTCCCCCGCCCTTCACCTCCACCTCAATTCGGCTGGCCCCGGCATCCAGGGCGTTCTCCACGAGTTCCTTCACCACCGAGGCGGGTCGCTCGACAACCTCGCCGGCGGCAATCCGGGAAATCGTCTTATCGTCGAGTATTTTTATGCTCATTCTGTCCGTATTTTACACGGTATCGTGTATGATGTCAAGTTATTCTCTTCCAGTATAATTTTTTAAAAAGGTGGAGTCAAAAGGAGAAATTTGTGGTTCTGCTTGCTTCTGGTGACAAAACTCTATGCCAGTATTACTCTCCATAAAGCCCGTCGGGAGGCATGCCATGTCAGAGCAGTACCTCCCTGCTAAGTCGGATTGCAGGGGGTACTTGATGGTTAAAATTTGATATTCCATCGATATAATATAATTGTTCCAGAAAATAATAATAGATAATAAAAAAGTTGATGATTTTCAGAAATAATATATAATGTGAATAACATGAAACTTTTAATGAAGGCACGCTGGTTTATCGTTGTATGTGTCGCTGGTATTGCAATCTTTTATTTTACGGGTAACGGCGGGCATGCCGTGAGTTATGACGAAGTAATGAACAATATCAGTGGTTCCGAGCCGTACTTTGATAGAGTTGTGATATTCGTGGAGCCAACCCAGTACGAGGTAAGAACGCGAGCGACCTCCATCCTCAATGATGCTCCCGATGGTATTAGCGCTGACTCCGATGCCTGGAAAATATGGTCGATAAATAACTGGGTATCATCGAATATTCAGTACGTTGAAGACCCGCCCGGCGGTCGTTATACGAATGCCTACGGGGTGCTTCAAAAGAAATGTGGCGACTGCGATGATTTCTCGATTCTGATAGCCAGCATGTATGAGTCAGTTGGATTGGACGCGGCACTGGTATTTCTAAATACGGACGATAATCCTGAGGTCGACCATATGGCCTGTCTGGTCTACTGGCCGGGTGATGTAAAGTCATTTCTTGATGGGGAAAAGGCTATTTTGAGGCAAAAAAGGATTACCAGTCCGGTCAGTCAGGTAAGAGTTAATCATATTTATCCCGGCACATCGCACCTGATGTTGGGAAAATACACCTCGGGAGTCTTGCTTTTTTCTGATATTGTTATGAGTGACGCCGGCTGTCTGGTGGGATATATCACACATCAGCCATATGAAGTAGTTGATATTGTTGATGTAGGTAGATAAAATATTTTCTGCAAAAAATAGTCAATTTAGCGGGTGCCAGCAGGCTACAAGGTGCCCGTCTCCTCTGGACTCCAGTACAGGTTCCTGCGTTTCACACTCCTGAGTAGCCCGCGAACACCTCGGATGAAACCTGCATCCGGGGGGCGGATTGGTAGGACTGGGGACTTCACCGCTCAGGATAATTCGTTTACGGCGTCTTTTCGGGTCGGGAATAGGTGTGGCTAATACCAACGCCTGGGAATACGGGTGTTTGGGAGCTTCAAAGATGGCTGAGGCTTTGCTGACTTCGACGATTTTCCCGAGGTACATCACGACGATAGTATCACAAACGACCTCAGCAACATTCAAATTATGGGTGATAAACAAATAGGTGAGTCCTTTTTCTTTCAATAACTTTTTCAATAGTTCGAGGATCTGTGCTTGAACGGAAACATCCAATGCGGAGGTAGGTTCGTCGAAGACGATAAATTCCGGATTTGTTGCCAGAGCTCTGGCTATAGCTATCCGCTGTCTTTGCCCACCGCTGAACTGGTGAGGGTATCTCTTATAGTGTTCTTTAGATAACCCGACCATATCCATAAGCTCGATTACTCTCTCTTTGATGGCTTTACCGTGGGCCAGTTTATTGACTTTCAGGGGCTCGCCAATAATGTTGCCTATCCTCATTCTGGGATTGAGTGATGTATACGGGTCCTGGTATACCAGCTGCATCCTTTTCCTGAGCGTAGTAATTTTTTTACCTTTAAAGGAGGCCAAATCGTGTCGCCTAATCAAGTTATTTACTTCCGCCGTCCGGTGTTTCAGATGTTCCGATGTCCCGATTTTCTCCTTTATTTCGAAAGGGGTATTGAGATAGATATGACCGGACGTTGGTCTGTAGAAACGGAGGATAGTCTTTCCCAGAGTAGTCTTACCGCATCCTGACTCGCCTACCAGGCCCATCCATTGCCCTTTTTGAATCGACAGGGTAACATCATCTACCGCTTTGACCATATTGACAGGTCTTCTGAAAAAACCTCCCAGTATGGGAAAGTAGGTTTTCAGGTTTCTAGTTTCTATCAATGGTTCCAAAAGATACTCCTTATACCAGGTGACAGGACACAAAGTGCCCCGGTGACACTTCCTTTATTGCGGGGCTCTGTTCTTTACAGATGTCCCGACTGCGATTACAGCGCGGTTGAAACTGGCATTTATCTTGAGCGTCTATGAGGCTCGGTAGAAATCCCCCTACGGATTTGAATTCCTGCCCTGGTTTTGGTACCGCGGCCATAAGAGCCTGCGTATACGGGTGCAGCGGGTTGGCATATATTTCATCAACACTGGCTTCCTCACAGATACTTCCGCAATACATTACGCCGATTCTATCGCATATTTCGGCAGCCACCCCGAGGTCGTGGGTAATGTAGAGAATTGAGGCTGCGTGTTCCTTTTTCAGATTCCTTAGTAAATCAAGTATCTGGGCTTGAATGGTTACATCGAGAGCGGTGGTGGGTTCATCGGCTATAAGTAGTCTCGGGTTGCAGGCCAGCGACATGGCGATAACCGAGCGTTGTTTCATGCCGCCGCTCAATTCATGAGGATATTGTCTGGCAATCCTTTCGGAATCCGGGATTTCCACGTCTTTAAGCATTTCAATCGCCATCTTCGTTGATTCCAGTTTGGTACGCCAGAGCAGGTTCCTTATTACGGGGATACCCTGCACCAGACGGGGCAGGCGCGTGCGAGGATTTCTACTCATGGTGTTGTAGATATAGCTCTCGGTAGAACGAGTCATCGGTGAAAATATTTTATTAAGTACGCTTTGATTCTTTACCGGTTTATCCATTCCAGCCATTACCCTTTTCAACACGTCTGATCGGCGGTGAAGGAGAATAGTCTCCGAAATCTGGTCGCCGATGGTATAAACAGGATTTAGTGCCGAATTCGGTTCCTGGAAAATCATTGATATTTTGTTGCCACGGATATTCCTTATTTCCCTTTCCGGTAATTTCAACAGATTAACCGGCTGGCCGTTTTTATAGTTAAATTCTATGGTTCCATTATCTATCTTTCCGGGCGGTGGTATTAGTCGAAGAATGGATAGCGCGGTCATGGTTTTTCCACAACCGGTTTCTCCGACAATCCCGTAAGTCTCACCATCACCTATGTTCAGGCTGATGTTATTGAGTGCCGTGACTATACCGTCGTAAGTATAGAAACGTACGGTTAAATCTTTTATGGATAACAGAACGCTCATATCAACTCTTTCCAAGTCTCGGGTCTAGAATATCCCGGAAAGCATCTCCCAGCAGGTTCCAGCCCAGAACAAAGAAAAGGATAAAGAACCCGGGGATTGCCACCGCATACCAGTATGCAAACGGGTTTCCTGAAGGACCCACAATCCAGTTCCTGGCAAATTGAATCATCTGCCCCCAATCAGCGTACCCTTCCGGTGCACCGAGGCCAAGGAAACTGAGGGCTGCCGCCGATAACACCACGGCTCCGATGTCCAGGGAAGCCATAATCAAAGTGGGGTATATGGAGTTTGGCAGTATATGTAAGACGATTGTCCGAAGGTGGGAACTCCCGACTCCTCTGGTAGCCTGCACGTAGTCTTCTTCCCTTACGGCGAGGATGTCACCCCTTACCAGACGGGCGTATGCAGGCCAGGAGACAATTATAAGCGCGACCATTACGCTGTTTAAACTTGGACCCAGGGCAACCGTTATCGCCATAGCCAGAATAAGCGGAGGAAAGGCCAGGAAAATATCCGTTAATCTCATGATTATTTCATCGGCTATTCCTCCGAAATAGCCGGCGATACTCCCCAGGATAATGCCCACGAGCAACACCGACAGTATCACGATTAATCCCACCTGAAAAGCCGACCGGGTTCCCCAGATTACGCCATAGTAAATATCATATTGCCCCTGGGTAGTGCCGAAGGGATGTTCTTCGCTTGGTGGCTGTGGAGTTGGCGAATAGCCATCCCTGGGGATCTGATATATATTCTTATGACCTTCCGGCGGCGGAGCGATAACGGGAGCGAGAATGGCGACGAAAACAAAAACAAGTAATATTACGAATCCCGCTATAGATAGAGGATTCCGGCGTAATTGATACAGGAAATATTTGAATCCGCTCATGTGACGCTAGCTCCCAGCCGAATTCGGGGATCAATACGTGCGTAGAGAAGATCAACGACAAGATTGGTAATGACGAAAAGGATTCCATTGAAAAGTGCAAAAGCAAGTACTGAAGGGGCATCCAGATTAATCGCCGACTGCCAGGCAAACCAGCCCAGGCCTTTATAATTAAATATCGTTTCAGTAACCACCACCCCGTTAACGATAGAGGCAAAAATATAACCGCTCACGGTAAGCACCGGTATCAGCGCATTTCTGCCGGCATGCTTATTGATTACTACTTTTTCGCTCAGACCTTTGGCCCTGGCGGAAAATATATACCCTTTGCCCAATGCCTCCAGCATGCTGGAGCGCATTAACCGCATGATAAATGCTATGTTGACCACGGTAAGAGTTACTACCGGCAGCACAAGGTGACGCAGAGCATCAAGGAATACCTGTCCGTTACCATTTAGTATTGCGTCGAGAGTGTTGATCTTGGTATATCTGATGAACTGGTCTGAATTGACCAGGATGCTTGTTTCGGTACTCAATCTCTCCGGAGGCAATAGTCCCGTGAAGAAGCCATAAAATACCATTAATAAAATCAAACCAAGCCAGAAGGTAGGTAATGACCAGCCGATTATCGCCCCGGCTCTGGTAATATGGTCTATAGTTCTATCTTTATGTGCCGCCGCTTTCTTCCCGAGGAATACACCACCGAGGATGATAAGGGGTGCGGCAAATACCGCCAGTTCAACAGTGGCGGGAAGAAAACTCCAGATAGCTCTGGTCACCGGCATAGATACTACCTTGGACCATCCCAGGTTGCCGTGAATTACTTCATTGAACCAGACCCCGAACTGTTGCCAGACCGGGTCGTTCAAACCGTAGCGTTCGATAATTTCATCAATGTTTCCGAATTGCCGGGCATCTTTAACGTAAAGAGCAGCTCTTTCAACGGGATCAAAGAGTTGAAGTAAGGCAAATATCAGGATGGTAACACCGAATAATACGGGGATGAGTAGTATCAGCCGCCGTAAAATGTAGGCTCGTAGTTCCAAAATTCACACATCTTCTTGACAGGAGGAAAGGCTATCTCGGTATTATCGCGGGAAGCCTTCCCTCCTGCAAGTTTTTTCTATTTTATCTTTTTTCAACTCTGGTGCCGGAAAATGATTAGTAGCCTTTATGCAATGCATACAGGTTACCCGAGTTTCCAGGGATGACCGGATTGAAATAGAACCCGGTAATCCAGTCGCGGAAGTAGCGTCTGCCCAGAGGCTGGGCTTCCTGGACGCTGGGACATTCATCATAATATATCTGGTCAAGTTGCCGGTACAGACTTTCCCTCTCAGCTGAACTCGCTGAGGATATTGCCTGAGCAATCAGAGCATCTACCGTAGGATTGTTATAATTCTGCCAGCTGGAGAAAGTACCCGCACTGTGCATGAACGGGAAGACGAAGTTATGAGCATCAGGATAATCAGCTAACCAGCCAATCTGGAAGGTAGGTAAGAGGCTAGCATACATACCACGGAGCAGAGCAGGCCACTGCATAACCTGGATACGCACCACGAATTTATCGTTAATGCTGAACAGATTCTGCTGCAGGATTTCACAGGCTGTCTTCCTCTCGAGGTTGCCGGAGTTGTAGGCAATGGTCAGGGTAAAGCCATTCTCCCATACCTGACCACCCCAGGCTTTCTTCAGATGTTCTTCAGCCAGGGCTAGGTCCAGAGTATACCTGGGGGCATTGGGGTCATAGTAGGATAGACCTTCAACGATGGGCGAGCCGATTTGCTGGGCTTCATTCTTGAAAGCGTCTCTCAGGAAGGTTTCATAGTCAAACGCGTAGGCGAAGCCTTTCCTGACATCAACGTCCGCGAAGAAATCACGTGGTATGCCGTTGCCATCAAGCTGACCGCTGCCCACGAAAGTGCTCTCCTCGCTGATGGCGAACTGGAAGAACATCGCGGTGTTCTGGAGTGTGGGTAAATCTTTGTAGACCGTCAGGTTTTCGACACCTTCGAGTTCATCAATATGGGCACGCGGTACATCAACCATATCAGCATCGCCGGCTTCCAGCATCAACCTGCGGGTCGTCCATTCGTCAACGACCTTGATAATAACCCTCTCCAGGTTGGCCGGTGCTCTCCAGTAGTTGTCGTTACGAATCAGAACGGTTTCAACGCCAGATTCAACTCTTTCCAGTTTGAAGGGACCAGTTCCGTTCATTATCTCCTGAATCGGCGAACCACCGGAAGGCGGGTCATTCAGGGCTTCGTAAGATGCCTGGGTACCATCCCAGTCACCGTTTTCAATACACCATTCCTTATCAAGAATAGAACCCCAGGGCTGAGCAAGAATCTGCAGGAACGGTTCGTACGGGCCGGCCAGATTGAACTGTACCCATTGGCCGTCGACTTCTACCTTACTCATGATTTCCTCAAGAGGTATGAGGCCTGAATCGGTGCGCGAGGAATGTGTATCGGCGCCGAAGAGCGGTTCGAATAGCATCCATTGCGGTCCAGCACCGTAATCCTGGACCATGCCGCGTTCAAACGAATACTCAACATCTTCGGGTGTTAGCGGATTACCATTATGGAAGGTAACCCCTTCACGGATTTTGAACCGGTAGGTTTTGCCGTCCGGTGAGACGGTCCACTCGGTAGCCAGGATAGGAGTGTACTCGGTGGTGCTTTCGGTCTCCCAGTTAGATATCAGGGGTTCGTACACAGCCTGAAGTACCTCACCGCTGGCTGTATCATAGGCATAGGCAGGATCGAGTGAATCCCACGGTCCGATGGTCGCATAGATATATGTGCCGGGATTCTTTACTTCGGGTTTAGACGGGGTGGCACCTACATCGGGTGGAGTTGTTGCCGGAGGCGTGGTGGTTGGGGAAGTTGTCGGGGAAGTTGTCGGGGAAGTCGTTGGAGCAGTTGTCGGACCGGTAGTAGCGGGAGTAGTGGTTTTTTCAGGACCCCCACAGGCAAGTAATGTAGAAACTGCAAGAATGAGGATGATAAACATCAACAAGAATTTACCAATTCCAATTTTTGTCAACTGATTTTCCTCCTTTATATCATTATGGTATTTGCTAAAGTAATGACTCTAACAAAATTATAAAATTATGTCTTAGTTTTTTCGTATTATTTGTGTTGACTAAGATCGTATTTTGGAAAAAAATTACACGCCCCTGACATGATTATCATATTATATCTTATATGTCAAATGGATAAAACCAAAAAGTGAAATACAGCTGTTATTACTATGGATTTTAGCTCCAGCTATTTTTAATTATACCAATTTTATAGATTTTAGGGAAAATAGAGTTAAAAAGTTATAACATAGCCTTGAGATTCCTGACCAGAAGAGGCCAATCCTCATATAGTGATAAATCCTCAAGTTTGCTGATTACTGACACTGGTAAATCAGCCTCATTTTTTGCATTGAGAAATTCTTGCGTTTCTTCTTCCATAAACTCCAAAGTATTATCGGGATGAATGTCGATTTTGCTATTCATCGGGCAAACACTCTGGCATTGCATACAACCAATCAAGGAATTATGCCATGATTTATCTATCCATGGTGGAAAATCATCGATTCTTTCATTGTGATAAGTCAAACACCTAGTAGCCTGCAGTAATACTCGTTCGGTCGTGATCGCTCCGGTAGGACATGATTGCAGGCAGGCATTGCAGTTTTTGCATTGCGGCATAAGCTCGAATTCATACCACTGGTCGTCACCGGGCGGTAAATCGGTAAGAAAAGCCTTTAATCGAAAATAACTGCCCATACCATTACAATAGGTGATGTTATTCCTCCCGTATTTTGCCAGTCCGGTCCTGACCGCGGCGATTTTTGATGGGATAAAGGCGGGTAAAATGGCATAATTGTGCGGAGCAATTGTATCGATAATTATTTTCTCAACTAATTTATCAGTTTTTACGGAATAGGTGGGCGGGACAAGATAGCGATATTTCTTACCTCGGTGATAAAATATGGTTTCCTGTGGTTGCTGAGAAGCCGCGGTGATAATGATTGTTTTTAGTCCTTCCCGGTAGTCATGAGGCGATAGTTTAAGATAAGAGAGTCTTTCCCGGAAGAAATCATCGCCGATTAATCCCCTTTTTAGAGGGGTTTCCAGGTCTCGTTTTAAATCATCCAGGTGCTTGATATGGCAGGTTGTTACCGGGAAACCCTGGTCTTTAAGATTTTTCTCAAGTTGATTCATTATGGTGCCGGTTTCCATCTCAACTGTAAAATACTTCTTCTCTGAGAATTATGCAAATCAGGGCAGGCCATCATCCGGTGTCATTATTATTTAGATATTACGATAATATATAATACCAATTATGATTCGGCAGTACCTGATAATTACTGTTGGTGTGATTTCGGTTTCGTTTGCAGCCATTTTTATCCGTCTTGCTGACGCACCCCCGCTGATAATCGCTTCCTACCGGCTGCTAATAGCTTCGCTGGTGCTCTGGCCATTGACTCTGAAATACTCCGGAAACGAGTTAAGGCATCTTACTTTCCGGGACGTGGGATTAGCGCTAATCTCGGGCGTGTTCCTGGCACTTCACTTTGGAATGTGGATAACTTCGCTCAGCTATACCTCGGTCGCCACTTCCGTTATCCTGGTTACTTCAAGTCCATTGTTTGTGGCAATTGCTTCATACGTGTTTTTCAAAGAAAAGATATCCTGGAAAATTATCGTGGGCATTATCACCTGTTTTATCGGTACGGCTTTTATCTGCTACGGTAACTGGAATATCGGTACCGATTCCTTTCTTGGAGGTATTCTGGCCTTGATGGGGGCACTGGCCGTGTCGGGTCACTTGCTCATCGGTCGCAAGCTCCGCCAGACAATGAGCATACTAGTTTACGGTTCGGTTACATGCAGTTCGGCCGGGTTATTACTTTTGTTCGCATCTTTGATATGGGGTTATCCGTTATCCGGTTACACAGGTAATACCTACCTGATGATGATTCTGCTGGCGTTAGTACCGCAGTTGCTGGGGCATTTATCTCTGAACTGGGCGCTACGCTTTGTTTCCGCAACCCTGGTGACCATCGCCGTCCTCGGAGAGCCAGTGGGGGCGAATATTCTGGCTTTCTTGATACTCGGTGAGACACCAAAATTATTCGAGATTTTAGGAAGTATCTTTATCCTGGCCGGTATATATACAGCTTTTCGGAAGAGTTAATGTGTAACGAATATTGAGCGTAAAGGTCTTGTTTAGGATACTGTCTAACAGATTTCTAATCCCAGTATCGCCGGTTCTGGATATGCGCGGAAACCACATAATTTGTCTGGTATAATATCTTTCTGGATACATCCCGATAAAATACAAATGAAATACATTTTTACACCCATGAACGAGAAATATGCCAGTGATATCGTGTATAACTGGCATTATGACGATATTTATTCGTTTTATGATATGTCGGCAGATGAAGATGACCTCAAAATCTTCATGGATATTAAAAACTGGCAAAATATTATCAGGGCTGTATTTAATGAAAATGATGAACTGGTAGGATGGGCATCTTTTTACACGGAAGACGACGAGTTCTGGTTATCATTAGGCCTGAGACCTGACTTAACTGGCCAAGGATTGGGTGAGGAATTCGTGTCTGAGTGCGTAAGATACGCAATATCACATTATAAATTAACTAAAAACACCATTAAACTTGCTATTGCTCTTTTTAACCAACGTGCTATCAAGGTTTATCAAAGAGCGGGTTTTAAAGAAATTAATAAAACAATCAGGAATACCCCTATCGGGCCAGTGGATTTTATCGAGATGGAAAAGCATATTGCCAATTAGTAGATTCGTTCCCGGTCTTATATCGTTCTACTACCGTTCAATCCATGCGTCAGAATGCAGTCCAGACGCAGCGTCATACTCTCTCCCAAAAGCCTCAGGGTAGTCTGTTCTCCACTTTTCCATCTCAGCTGAGCTGACTTTCTCTACTTCGACCAGAAAGCCGCTGCTGGCTATACCATAGGCGTTTTTAGAGGTTGTGTTCGCCGGGCAGATGAGGTTGTTAGAACCGCCGCGATCCAGACCGGCGGTTATCAGGTCAATTCTCGCCCCGTGGTCCTGAGATACGGCCCCGGGTATTATCCTTTCGGTTACATACGCTCCACCGAGGACAATACCCCTTTCGTTATACATCTTGACTATGTCGCCATTTTCAATGTTTCTTGTTTTAGCATCCGCCGGGTTTATCCACACAGGCTCATACATGTAACCATCGGCACCCTTGACTTTGCATGTCTTGATCTCTCTCAACCAGGTAACATCGTCATGCTCGGCGTGCGTTCGCCAGCGCGGATGGTTGGAGACGAGCAGTAAAGGATATGATTCGGCTCTTTTCGATTGACGACTTTCCTGGTGTGTCACACCCTCCGAAATCCAGCGAGGCACCGGAGGTCTTTCCTCATCGTCAGGGAAATGTTCGGCCAGCCACTGCCCGTAGAATTCGATCTTACCCGACTTGGTGTTCAGGGGATGCTCTTCGGGATTCTGGTAGAACTCTGCCATGCCTGCGGGGGCTTTTTCCCAGTCATGAGCCGTTGGTACAACATAATAACCGTTCTTACTGAATTCTTCCCATCCGATCATGGATGCCACGCCAGAATTCTCAAACCCGAACTTTATCCACTCTTCAATAGACTTACCTTCAGAGAATTCCTCATACATTCCCAGTTTCCTGGCTATTTCACCAACTATCTCGTAATCGCTCCTAGATTCACCGATAGGTTCGATACATTTACCTTCCGGGAATATAAGGTCGTACTGCTGACTAAAACCGGTGCTTATATCCTCTTCTTCGAACTTGGTATTGACCGGCAAGATGATGTCTGAGTACAGGCAATCGTCCTCTAACCACGGGTGCTGGGTCAAAACAAAATCTATTTTAGGGCTCCTGAGCGCATCCAGCATCTTGTTACCATCGTTCCCGCAAACCGAAAAGCAGGCATCATCGCTCCATATCATATGTATTTCCGAAGCCCCCTCCGCCGGGTAATGGTATTTGTTGAACTGGTCCTGAACCGGACCATGAAAATTCGATGAATACCAGCTAACGGGCGGATTAAGTATCGATTCATGAAGCAGGGTCTTATAAACGTACTGCTTGGGTTCACCTTCGGCATCGCCGCGATACGCCGCCCTGATATCCGGTATTATCTTGCCTCGGGGCGCGCCACTCCCGGCCAGCAGGGACGCCTGGTGGACACCAGGTTTACCGAGTCCCTGCATCGCCAGCAGGAATACTTCCAGCCTGGCAGGTTCATGAGAGTATGGCCCCCGGATATAGGAACCACCGGCATTATGAATCGTCGATGTTCTCCTGGTTGCCCACTCTCTGGCAAGGGCTTTGATTGTTGCCGCCGGTACGCCACACTGCTCCGAGGCCCATTGGGGTGTCTTGGGCAGGCCATCCTGTTTCCCCAGAACATAATCGGCAAACCTGTCAAATCCGAAGGTGTGGGTGGCGATATAGTCTTTATCATATGTCTCTTCGGTTATCCAGGTATAGGCTATGGCCAGAAGTAATGCTGCATCAGTGTTGGGTAGTATCGGTATCCATTTATCCGCATGAACAGCGGCACCGTAGTTCAAGTCGGGGCATACATAGATCTGTTTTATCCCGAGCTCCTCCCACCAGTAACATAATCGACTCGAAGCCTGTCCATCGAATGCCATCGGTGTAGTTTCCGGGTCGCAGCCGATGAAAATGAGCATCTCGCTATTTTCCGAGATATCCTTAATAACGTTGGTTTGAGGCGCCATCATACCCACGGACAGAGTTTTCGTCCAGGCACAGTCCATTCCCCAGACATGTTCGGCACCCCAGAACCATCCTTCCCAGCTATCCGGGTTAAAGAACTGTGATGTGTAGCCTTCCTTTAAGAGATGGGGCTGAATTCCATGGGGACCGTGCACACACTTTGTCTCTCCATGATTACCCATCTTTAGCAGTATTGCTGAAGTACCATATTTCCCCCGTATTCGGTTGATTTCGCCGGCAATCTTATCGGTAGCCTCGTCCCAGGAAATCCTTTTAAATTTACTGATTCCTCTGTTCCCGGGATTTCTCTCGCTATTGGGGTCCCAGTCGACTCTCTGTAAGGGATACTTTATCCTGTTCGGTGAGTAGATGCGCTTTTTATAGCTCAAACAGTAGGGAGAAACGAGTTCCTTCATAGTCGGTCGGAACACCTTCCCCCGAGCTTTCATCTGCCATGGTTCGAATTCATGAGGCTCATACTTCTCATCATAATGTAAGGGTCTGATCCTGATTATCCTGTTATCTTTCACATCAATACGGGCGACGTTTGAACCGTTGCAGTGAGCGCAGAAACTGAGATTTTTAGTAAGGGTTCTCTCCGGTTTGGCTACATCAACATGAGATTTTATACTATGTTTCTCCATGACATTTTGCCTCCGAGTCCCGCTATACCATCCTGTCGCTAAAACAATAGCGTAATGCGTACTTATTTTATTAAGTAATTAAATTACTTTAGCTTTTCGGAATAACGGGTAGTACTAAACGTGACCTGTGTTTGCTATCGCGGTACACTTTATGAACCGTTGTCCTGCTGATTGACAGAACATAGGACGACGTATGGGCATCCGGGTCTTTGCCGGAACTCATACTTGAAATGTCCAGTTTAATACGGTGCCCGGCTTTAAATACGTTGCACATCTCCGGCAATGTGAAGACATACTCGCATATCTCGCCCGGTACCACGGGTTCGGGTTTACCACTGAGAATCGGCCGTTCAGGGGTAGACAATTTTTTATCAATCCCCCGATAAGACGCTCTCAACCAGGCTTCGGTTATCGAGTGCGGTGAGGTAGTCTCGACACCGCTTTCGTTCACGTCGAAAATCCTCACCCTCCAGTTGGTATCATCCTGGTCTATAGCCGCGTATAAATAGACAAGGACGGTACCTGTCACCTCTAGGTCTTCAGGTAGAGGGTCTGAAAGATACTTAAGCGACCCTCTCCTGGCTGACACGAAGATCGGTTCCTGCAGGTAGCAGTCAGGAAAATCGTTTTCTACTTCAGGTTCCGGTGTTAATCGTTCCCAGGTGCGAAGGTAATATTCTGTCCGCTTGGTTCTCGATAGCGGCCATTCTTTTTCATAGCGCCACTGGTTGGCTCCCATAAGGAAAAGCTTGATGGGAGGTTCTTTCATGATACCGGTATCAATACCTTTTAACCAGTGATCGTACCACCTGAGAACAATGTCGATACCCGTACGCCAGGGACGGGGTTCGTATTCTTGCGGTGACCACATAATAAGTTTTTTAGGTGACTTCAGCTGTTGATACAGGCCAAATCCTGAGTGTGGCCCGAAAGAACCCAGTAAAACTGGTATCTTTATTTTTGCGCCGTAGTCCGGTCGAACCCATTTACCAAAATACTCCGGGTTGAATTGCTCAACCAGGTGATCAAAGCAATGGGGATTCTTGTCCGGATAAATCAATAATTTCCACAGGCGGGCGTCATAGGGTAAGTCCGGGTTTCTATCCAGGGTGTTTTGCACCAGCCTCTCTAGGTCGTCTTTAGGCACCGTCTTCACCAGTCTCGAAACCACGTTTTTAGGTGCATAACCGCTGGTACCATCGCGGCCATCGTATAACCAAAAAAGAGTCGGATTGATGATGCCACTGGGAGAGAGCAGTCTTTCGTGCCAGAAGAAGGGAGCGATGGCTTTAAGATGAGGCGGCTGTTCCAGGGCTGCGGAAACCTGTGTCATGGCATAGTAAGACATACCTATACCGCCGATGTTGCCGTCACACCAGGGCTGTTCGGCAATCCACTCGACGACATCGTGGTAGTCCTGACCTTCCTGCTTTGATTCGCCGGTGTTCTCTCCCTCCGAGTTTCCTGAGCCTCGCAAGTCCCCGATAACATGGGCATAACCCCTGGCCAAAATTTCGCCGGTTGAGCCTGCCTCAATATTGCCGTCCCACAATGCCGTTTTATAGTCGTTGGTATAGTCAGGCGCGGGTTGCGGAAAAGGATACGGTAATGTTTGTATCGCCTTGCCATAAGGACTCATGCCAAGTAGAGCCGGAATTTTATCAGGTGCATCCGGTCGGTAGATATCAACCGCCAAGCATACTCCGTCACGCATGGGCACCATCACGTTTTTCTCTACCTTCATCTTGTAACCAGACCCTGATTTATTGTTTTTCTCTGCCATGTTAACCTCCTTGTAACTATATTAGAACCGATGATTTCCGGATTTTTCCCTGTTTTAACTCAAGATTGCCCCATCACTTCCCCTGTCGTAAGAATAACCGATATTATTATCATGCTGAATCTTTTCAATCGGTACTATGGTCATTTCATGATGAATTATTCCGTATAGTAAAATAGTGTCTACAGTCTAGGATTTACCTCGATATATGTCAAGCCAGGTTATGATGACGATAAAAAGCAATTTGAGTACCGGGAAATAACTGATTATCGGATATCTACTGATAATTGATGAACTAATAAACCTGGCCTCAAAACTCGTTTATCAGTTTTCACAGAATTTAATCATTTGCAGTCAATTCCATCTATTATCACGGCGAATATTGGTATCGTTGTGACCGCGGCATATTGATATATTCGAATTATGATAGAATGTTCACATGACCGTAAAACCTCCACCAGAGCTGCCGCCATTCGCCGGTAAATCACTTCGTTCTACATTCATCCCGGCTACCAACAGAAACTCAGTATTCCTCTTCTGCATTGTCAATTTTTTCTGGTGGATAGGGCTTTATTTATACGTGCCCATTTTACCTATATATATACAAGTAAGCGGAACCAACCTGAATACGGTAGGCACGGTACTTTCAGCATATGCCATCCCCCAGGTTTTATTACGTATTCCCCTGGGTATCTGGGCAGACAGATTACGACGAAGAAAACCTCTGGTAGTGGGTGGCATTATCTTCACTTCGCTGGGCGCGCTCGGACTTGGCCTTACCAACACTCCATGGCTTTTATTTTTATCAAGGATGACCACCGGCATCGGTGCGGCTGCCTGGGTGATCTTCCCTCTCTACTTCAACTCTTATTATCCGCCGAATGATAGCGGTAAAGCCATCGGGTTGATTAATTTTGTCCGGAGTGTAGCCCTTATTGTCGCTACCGCCGGGAGCGGGTATATCGCCGAAGGACTCGGATTAAGTATGCCTTTTCTAATAGCGGCTTCACTGGGAATATTAGCTTTGCTCGCTCTGTTTTTAACAAGGGAAGTGCCGATACGCAAGGAGCTTACTCAATCATGGCAGAGCACGCTTGAGGTAGCTACCCGTCCCCTTCTCCTGACAATATCCCTGATGGCAATATTGTTGCATTTTGCTATTTTTACAGGAGTATTTGGCTTTATACCAATATACGCCGAGAGTATCGGCGCCTCCGATAGCACTATCGGCATCATTACCATGATAAACATCGGAGTTTCAGCCTTCGGGGCATTGTTGGCGGTGTGGATCTGGGAACGGTTAGGTTACCGTTTTACCATCATCCTGAGTGCATTGCTTATCAGCGCCAGCCTGTTTGTTATTCCTTTCATCACCGCTGTTTCCGTTTTAATGGCTATCCAGATTGTTTGCGGTCTGGGCAGCGGGGTGCTTATCACGCTGTTCATGGTTCTCAGTATTCACGGTTTACCACAACAGCAACAGGCAACCGCCATGGGGGTATTTCAGGCGCTGTACGCCATTGGCATGTTAGCCGGTCCGCTTTCCTCCGGATTTCTAGGGAGTAGCCTGGGAATATCAAGCGTATTCTATCTGGCGGCATCGCTCAATCTGGTGATTGTGATACTGGCATTCCTGCCCGTGTTTTCAGGACGCACCAGGGTTTGACATCGTTGTCTATTTCTTCTTCTCCGGAGGAGGTGGTGGTGGCATTTTCGGTGGAGGCCCCTGCTTAGTCTGGAAAGGCTTGCAGATAATTTCGGTTATGTGAAGCTCCGACAGCCGCGTGGAAGGAGCGGATATCGCCACCACCGCCGTATCTGCCCCACGGCCAGTACCCGTGACGGCTATGACTTCCTCTCCGGCTTCTAAATGTCCGCTGTCAGTAGCCATTAATATAATCTCAACACAGACCTTCATTCCCTGGCAGAAAGTGCGTAAGAGATTAGCCATAATACGCGGTGTATCCATTCCATAAAGGTTCTCAGTGTGGAACAGCATGGTGCCGAAATGAACCGCATGTCCCTGCTTCTCAAGCTCCTGGACCAGCTCCGCCGGGAACCGCTGCCCGGAAGCCATGAAATTGTACTGATGTGGTACCACTACTATCTTGATGCCGGTGTCGGTCCAGAGTCTGGCTGCCAGACGAGCTGTATCACCGCGCGTCGAGGCAAGTATAATCTTCTTAACGCCACGAGCTTTGGCTCGTTCAGCCGCGAGACGCAGAGTCATTTCCGTGTTTTCTATACCCGGTTTTTCAAAATATACAATTTTTTCTTCCAAATCTGACCTCCTGACAATATGCGACCTGAATTCTACCGTGTTTAGCAGTTATTTTCAGTATATAATAATGCTCTGGTATTCAGTAATTCTGAACAATATCAAACTCTTCAGGCGCTTTCCTTATAATATGCCCTGATATTAATAATAATATCAATCAAGCCTTATAATAAAGCCTGGTAAACTAATCGCTCGAATTCTTCCTGGTAAGTGTTATCCCCCATAACTAGATGCATGAATACCTGTGAAAAGCACACGCAGATAAGGTCCTCTTTAGGGTCAGCGAAATAGGTGGTACCGGCAGCACCGCTCCAGCCGTAGCTGCCGACGGAACGCATAATCGGTACCTCCCCACTCCCTTTATATACTCCTACTCCCATACCGAAGCCAAAACCGGGACCGGTGAGTTGTAGAACCATATCCCCGGTATGGCTGCTGGTCATCAACTCCACCGTTTTCCTGCCGAGAATACGGGCACCATCCAGTTCGCCACCATTCAGCAGCATCTGGGCAAAACGGACGTAGTCCGCGGCCGTGGAAAGCACACCCCCTCCGCCACCTCCGGCATCGATATAATTCATGGAGCCCGTAAGTGTCGGGGTATTTTCTGGCTTCTCATCTATTTCCAATTTCCATTCACCCGCTTTCAGGATCGGACGATAAAGGGTGGGAAAACGGTCAAGTTTTTCTTTTGTCATGTAGAAAGAGGTGTCTTTCATGCCAAGTGGCCTGAAGATGCGTTCCTGATAGAATTCTTCCATGCTTTTACCGGTTACCATCTCCAGTATCAGGCCTACAATCGGATAGCCGACCTGGTATTCGAAGCGGGTCCCAGGTTGTGATTCCAGTGGTAATTGCGCCAGCGCCTCCAGGATTTCACGTAAGGTGCCGGATGGTCTTTGCGGACTAATAAGCACTCCCGACTTCACAAGAGCATCTTTGTATTCATTCAGATACGATAACGGTGCGCGGCGTGCTGTGGCAAGACCCGTGGTATTACGTAGGCAATCGCGTATGGTAATGTCCCTTTTAACGGGAACAGTCGGAACTCCTGCGAGAGCACCGCGACCCAGTTCAGTCCTTACCACCTGGTTTTTAAACGCCGGTATATATTTTGAGACCGGATCGTCGAGACTTAACAAGCCATCCTCGACACAAATCATGGTGGCCGTGCCGGTTATGGGCTTGCTATTAGACCAGAGTCTATAAATTGTATCCCTTCCGGCCAGCTTCTTGCTTTCAAAGTCCATGTAACCCTGAGCTTCGTGATGAACGATTTTTCCGTGGCGAGCAACCAGGGTCACCAGATTTGGCACCATTTGCCTGTCGATGAATTTCTGCAGGCCGGGGCATATCCTGGACAGTCTTTCTGATGAAAATCCCGCATCCTCTGGGCTGGAACTTGGTAGGGGATATTTGTTTTTATTCTGTCTACTCATAAAATTCTCCTAAAAATATTATCGGTCAATTGAAGTGATTGGATTTATTATACACTTTTACAGGAGATTAAACCTGTTGACCTGGTGTCTTGACATCATCGTCCAGTATTTCTAGACTAAAGGCGCAATACCAGCAGAAAAATTCTGGCATCATGAAACTCTAGAATGGTTAGATAAAACTCTGGATTATCGTAAATACCGTGGTGAATTTGGGAGCGGTTAGTAAAGAGAGGACAGAAAATGATAGGAATTATATTTGAAAAAGACACACCCATACCCATGCGCGATGGTTTAAAACTGGCTGCCAACGTCTACCGGCCTGAAAAGCCCGGACAATACCCGGTTATCATGGCTTTTACCGGCTTCGGTAAAGACGGTTTTTGGTCAGAAAGACATTTCGGCTGGCAGGTAGCCTACGAGCAGGGAAGCCCCACCGTAACAGGCTCGATAACATTCGAAGCGAATGACCCGGCTTTCTGGGTACCCCACGAATACGTTGTGATTATCGTTGACCCAAGAGGGTTTAGTAAATCCCCGGGTCGAATGCCAATCGCAGATTTGGACGGTGCTGTGGGAGAATATGCCATAATCAATCAGGGAATGTGGGCTCGTGACATGTATGATGCCATCGAGTGGGCTGGAACGCAGGAATGGAGTAATGGAAGTGTGGGTTTGAGCGGTGTTTCCATACTCGGGTTTTCACAGTGGCGTGTGGCAGGCCTGAATCCTCCGCATCTTAAAGCGATTAATCCCTGGGAAGCCATGACAGACTTTTTCCGTGATGTAATGTTTCCCGGGGGTATACCGGAGACGAAATTTACCAGACGTATCGCCAATTCGATGTCTAACCGTAAACCAGCCTGGCCCGGACCGGAAAATGAAGAGCTTCCGACACCCGTAGAGAAGATGGAGGATGAATTTCTGGCTGATATTACGGTGCCGGCGCTTATTTGCGGTACCTGGGCAGATCATGGTGTTCATACCCGGGGATCTTTCCGTGCGTTTCGAAAAATCTCCTCCAAGCACAAATGGCTTTACACTCATGGTCGACAAAAATGGGCGGAATTCTACGCTACGGAGGCAAGAACGTTCCGCAAGCTGTTCTTCGATCATTTCCTCAAGGGTATTGACGACAGGATCCTCAGGCTACCTCGAGTAAGGCTGGAAGTGAGGGAAACCCTTGATAAATATTCCGTTCGCTGGGAAGATGAGTTCCCGCTTTCACGAACGGAATACAGGAAACTGTATCTTGATGCTACTGACCGCAGGCTTAAGTTCAGAAAAAACAGCCGGGAAAGTAAAGCCACCTACGACTCGACTGATAGCAGGGCTGAATTTGTTATTACCTTTGATGAAGATACCGAATTGACTGGGTACCTGAGTTTAAAGTTATGGGTCTCCCCCGATGAGGCAAACGATATGGATCTTTTTATTACGGTGAGGAAGCTTGATCAAAACGGCAACCAGGTGTTATTCGACAACTGCCACGTACCCGGGAAATGGCCTATGGCGCTCGGCTGGTTGCGGCTTTCCCACCGGGAACTGGATAAAGAGAAGTCCACCCCGTGGGAACCCTACCTGAAATCTGTCGTTGGTCCCGGGCAAAAAGTGAAGCCGGGGGAGATTATTCCGTGTGAAATCCCCATACTACCTACGAGTACTAAATTCCGCAAAGGTGAGACGCTGAAACTGGATATTTCGGGTATATACCGTGGTGGAGAAAATATAGAAGTACCTTTCGGACACAGCGACACTGTAAATAAGGGTACGCACTCAATCTATACCGGCGGTAAGTACGATTCTTATCTTCTGATACCTCTTTTGCCACCGGCTTGAGGACAAACAAAGTACCATAATACTCGATAATCTCCAAGTACTGGTGGTATATTCCAGGTACTTTCTTTCTTACCCCCTGCCCTCTCTCGGTGGCGCACTCCCGGTCGCCGGGTGGAAAGGAGTATTACCACATCAGATGAAGAAGCCACGATGGCGGGCTCGGTTGGTAAAACAAAGTGGGGGCTGGGCAGTGTGGAGGCAATTTTTACATCTTCTCCAGCTTGGCAAAGCTCAATAAAAGTCGTTTGACGCCAGCGCCGTCGAAAGCCACGACCACCTCGGCGTCGTTCTTGACGGGCTGGCAGCTCACCACGATACCCTCGCCGAACTGCGCATGCGAGACATGGTCGCCCGGTCTTAACTCGGGGGCATCGTAGGTGGACTCGCCTTCGTGACTCCAGGTGGTGGCCGGCGCTTCGAGCTGGCGGTCCTCGCCATCCCAGCTGGCACCCTCCGAGAGGAGTTCGGGAGGAATATCCTTGAGAAAGCGCGACGGCTGGTTGACGGTACTGCTGCCCATGAAACGACGGCGAAAAGCCCGCACCAGGTATACGCGCTTCCGGGCTCTGGTTATACCCACGTAGCAGAGTCGGCGTTCCTCTTCGAGTTGCTCGGGGTCGTCAATCGACCTGAAATGCGGCAGGATGCCGTCCTCCATACCGACGATGAAGACCACGGGGAACTCTAGTCCCTTGGCCTGATGGAGGGTAATCAGCGTGACCGTTTCCACCTTTTCTTCGAGGTCGTCGACATCCGACACCAGCGCCACCGCCTCAAGGAAAGCGGAAAGCCCCTCTCCTGGGGGAAAATCGCGGTACTCCTGGGCAACACCGCGGAGCTCGAGGATATTCTCCCAGCGGTCGTCACCGTCGACGAGTCCCGAGAGGTAATGGCGGTAACCGGAACTCTTGACTACGGCGTCGAAGAGTCCGAGGATGCTCATCTCGCGGCTGTTAGCAATGAGCTCCTCCATCATGACGGCGAATCCCGACAGCGTCTTGACGGTGCGGGGGGAAAAGGGGAGGTCGGGGTCGCCTTTTTTATATCCGGCCAGAAGCTGGAGTCCGCGGTACTCGGGGACATCCTGCGAGCGTGCCCACTGGATAAGCTCGTCCAAGCTGCGCTGGCCGATGCCGCGGGCAGGGACATTGATAATACGCAGCAGACTGACGGAGTCGTAGGGATTCTGGACAAGGCGGAGATAAGCAATAATATCCTTGACCTCGCGTCGCTCGTAGAAGCGCGTCCCGGCAACAAGCTTATAGGGCATGCCGTACCTGATGAAAGCTTCCTCCAGCGCCCGCGACTGGGCATTGGTGCGATACATCACGGCACAATCGCCCGGGTTTACCTCGCCGCGGGAAACCAGCTTGTCAATCTCGCTGACGACGAACTGGGCTTCCTCCATCTCGGTATAGGTTTCGATAACGGCGGGTGGCGAGCCGGCTTCGTTTTCCGTCCAGAGCTTCTTCTTCTTTCGCTGCTGGTTGGTCGAGATAACGTGGGATGCCGCCTCGAGGATTTTCTGGGTGGAGCGGTAGTTCTGCTCCAGGAGGACGACCTTGGCATCGGGGTAGTCCTTTTCAAAGTTGAGGATATTACGCAGGTCGGCCGAGCGCCAGGAGTAGATGGACTGGTCGGGGTCGCCGACGACACAGATATTGCGGTGCTTGCCGGCCAGCTGCTTCATCATTTCGTACTGGACCAGGTTGGTATCCTGGAACTCATCGACTTGGATGTGTAGGTAGCGGGACTGGTACCTCTCGAGGATATCGGGGTTCTGGCGGAAAAGCTGCACCGTTTTCATCAGCAAGTCGTCGAAGTCCAGAGCGGAGCTGTCGGTGAGGAGCTTCTGATAGTGCTCGTAGACCCGCTGCACGACCTCCTCGAAGTAGCTGCGGCTGTGTTGCAAATAGTCGGCGGGAGTGAGCATGCGGCTCTTGGCGGCGGTGATGGCGGACTGAATGGAGCGCGGGGCATACTGATTGGGGTCGAGATTAAGCTCCTGGAGACAGCGCTTGAGGAGACTAATCTGGTCGTCGTCGTCATAAATGACATACTGAGGATTGATATCAATAGCCCTGCCCTCGATGCGGAGGATGCGGGCGCAGATGGCGTGGAAGGTGCCCAGGGTGAGGTCCTTTACCGAGCTGCTGACCAGCTGGTTAAGACGAGCCTCCATCTCCCGGGCAGCCTTATTGGTGAAGGTAACGGCCATGATGCGGCGGGGGTTGACACCGACGACACGCACCAGGTAGGCGACGCGGTGAGTGATAACGCGGGTCTTGCCGCTGCCGGGACCGGCCAGGATCAGCACGGGGCCTTCGATAGCCTCCACGGCTTCTCTCTGGGCGGGATTAAGGTCAGCGAGGATATCCATCAGTTAGATTATAGCATTTATAGAGGTGGAGAGGCCAAAAGAGAGTTTCTTCACCATTATCTTGACTGTATATAATATAATTCTGATATAAAAGAAAATATGCCGTCTCGGGAGGTGAGGTTTGATATATGGGGACTAATATTTACGGCAAAATCTGGTTTCTGATTATCTCCATTATTATGTTTTTTATTATGGCAGGATGCACGCCAACGGCGACATCTCAATCACCACAGCACAATACGACATTTGAATCACCAGGGCAACCGATTGAAGTCGTATCCGTAATAGAAACATTTCTAAGCGGCCAAGGCCAAACGGTTGTTCCCGGTGGACCAATCATAGAAATTACTTTAAAGAACATATCTAAAGAACCCATCACTTCTTTGAATGTCACTCTCGAAGAAGGCGGGCCGAGAAGCTGGGACTTTGACTTTGATGTTACTTCATCAAATCCTCTGCCGCCGAATAAGCGTATCAGTTACGAACGGAGGATCGGAGGGGGAGGCTGGGGCGGTGGTATCCCATATTCTCTTACCATAAACGGCACCCTGGAAAGCGGCGAAGCATTTGCTTTCACCTGGGAGCCTTCGGATTAAGTTAGGCCTGGTCTTCTATGGGGGCATCGGGGGCATTTTCTTTGACGGATTGAATGCCGTTTTTAGCGTTTTCCTTGGTGGTATAGCCCTGACCTGAATCAGCGATTATGTTACCGTTTTCGTGGCGAAGTCGCCAGCGGTACTCGCCGGCTCTGTCCTGATAAAGCTCGAATGTTGCTGCCATAGTGTTTACCTCCTTTAGATGAAAAAGGATACCAGCTACCGCTATTAATCCCACGAAGCATGTCCCCGCGATACAGATGTCTAGCTAACCGAGTATGACTGAAGCTCCATAATGATATTGCCATCCTGGTCTACAGATTTAATCATGGTTTTAACTTCATCCGACCACCACATAATCTGGGTAACACCGGACGAACTATCGTAGTAGGTTATTTCCCAGCAGCTGAAAGTACCCGCGGCAACGGTAATATCCTCCCTGCCGACTACCGCGTATCTTTCAGTGGCTACTTCAGGCTCCCCATACTGCTCATTTTCAAAATAGTTGGTGGCAGTTTTCTCCAGTTCTACTTCCTTGTCGACTTTCAGCGGGAATAGAGATGTCCAGGGATTGTAGGAATACATCATGCAGGAGGTGTAGGTTAGCTCGTTAGTGGCCGTCGTATATTCATGTTTTACCCCTAAAAGACCGGTAGCTTTGTCACTCCAATACCTCATACCAACAGTCGTGTACACCACGCCTTCGTGGGTGGAAGTCATAACCGGGTCGAACGCCATCTCAATAACGTAACAATCCCGACCTTCCACGTTCTCTTCACCGATTACTTCCTCGGTAAGAGTATAGGATTTCCCCTCCATTTCATACTGCCAGACCCACTGGTCCCCGACCTGCAGGACGGGTAATTGCCCTTCCGGTTCTTTATCCTCCTGGCAGGCTGAGAATACCAGCGAAGCAGTTACTATCAGGAACAAGGCTAATATTACCCCCAGCACTTTCTTCATAACTTTTTTCCCTCCTTTCCCTGAATCAAAAAAGGCATCAGCCACCGTTATTTTCTAACGATTACTGATGCCCTTTATCATCACCCTGACACCTCAACACCATCTGGCTATATTCAGTTATACGTCAAGTTATGTTAATTATAGCTATATCGAGGAGTTTGTCAACTCCTAGGAATTGGGGAAAGGCAGATCATATTTGACCGTACGTAATATAATAGAGGAATATGAGTACGCTAAAGGTTTACGCGAGCCCGGCGGAATTTCTTAACGAGACCAGTGAGCTTCTGCAATCGGACGAAGCCCGCTACGGCCTGGTTTACGGCATTGCCAGGCTGACGGCGGCCAAATCCTCATCATTACGGCGAGGGAGACCCGTGGTTCGCTGCGCTAAGCGATAACGATGGTATCAGCGCACTGGCCTGGAGAACACCTCCACATCTGGTTGGTCTGGCCTGGCATACCGGGAATCCTGAAGAATCCGTTCCTCTACTGATAAAAGCCGTGCACGAGAATTGGGCAGAAATACCCGGGGTGGCCGGTCACCGGGAAATTACGGACCCCTTTTCGGAAGGATGGTGCCAGACCTGCGGGACATCCATAACAGCAACGATGGCGCAGCGCATTTACCGTCTTGATTCCGTTAACGAAGTCCCYAGTCCCCTGAACCCACCTCCCGGCTGCAGCTTCCATCCCCGCTGCGTTATGGCAATTCCTGAATGCAGCCAGGCAGTACCACCCCTCCGCGAAATCGGCGGCGAACACCAGGTGGCCTGCATCAGAGTCTAGCTAGCGCAAGAATAAACTAATCTCCGTCTGGTTTTTCGCCTGATCTCATGGAATAAACATGCTGGATAAAGAGAAATTTCCGCCCTTCCGGAGAGACAACCCCCACCCTACTTCCGGTATATCGGCATCAGCGGTACTTTCGGGTCGCGGAAACCCAGTCCCATATACGTAAAAATCAACGACAGCACCATATCATCAATACGTTGAAAATCTTTGTCATGTACCGTCTCCGGTTTCGGGTAGGGCCTTTTCATTGCGAGGCTTCCAGTATTTTAAGGCAATCAAAGCCTTTTCAGGCAGAAATAAATGGACAAATGTGTTATAATATGCTTATAAGGCACTTTATCGTATCCTCTTACCCTAGGAAATTTCCGGAAAGGGGTGAGTACCATCGCAAAGAGAATCTTGATAATCGAGGACGACCCCAGTTTTTCAAGAGCGATTAATCACATCGTAGAGAAGGAAGGCTATGAGGTAAGTACCGCATCTAACGGGATGACGGGTCTGAGAATGGCAAAGGATAATCCGCCTGACCTTCTTATTCTGGACGTAATGTTGCCGGGACTGGACGGCTTTGAAATCTGCAGCCAGTTACGAGCTGATGAGTCGACGGAAAAACTCCCGATAGTAATGCTTTCCGCCAAGGGACAGGAGGCCGACAAGACAACGGGGCTGAGTGTGGGTGCTAACGAATATCTGACCAAGCCAATTGATAGAGCGTTATTGCTGGAAAAGATAGCCTCTTTGCTTGCAGCAGGATAAGAGGATTTAACTATCATACCAATAAAACAAGGAGCGGAAAAAGATATTATACACTGACCTCATCCATCAGGATATTGTCCACGGTTTCGTACAACTTGTTGAAGTTATCACCTTTATTTATTAAGTCGGTAGCCCCTATCGACAGAGCTTTTACTCTCCCGCCATCTATCTCGATACCAGTCATCAATACAATACGTATTGAGGCGGTATCGGGGTCCGCCTTTAGTGTCTTTATAACTTCAAAACCATCTATAACAGGCATCATAATATCCAGAAGAATAAGGTCAGGATGCTTTTTTTCAATCATTTCCAGAGCCTGCATACCGTCATAAGCAGCGGATACCAGATAACCGCGGCGTTCCAGATGATACCTGACCGATTTTACCAATGATTTATCGTCATCAACGATAAGTATATTTTTCCTGTTTTTGCTTATCAGCTGGTTTACCTTATTTAACAACTCTTCATTATCAACAGGTTTGGTCATATAGTCATTTACACCGAGTTTATAGGCCCTATCTTTATCCTCGATAACAGAGAGTATTAATATGGGTATATCTTTAGTATCATTATCGTTCTTTAACACACTGGTGACATCAAATCCGCTAATATCCGGCATCTGCACATCCAGCGTTATCAGGTCAGGATGCTGTTTTCGCGCCATATCCAGAGCTTCTTTTCCATTAGCGGCTACAAAGACCGTATAACCCTTCCGCTTGAATTCGTGAGATAGAAATATCCGGATATTCTCCTCATCGTCAACAACCAGGATTTTCTTACCTTTCTTGTTTTTAATAACCTCGACGACTTCCTCTTCTTCGTGGGGCTCAGGCATTTCAGATTCTTCTATTCTCTTGGCCACAGGCAGGGAAAAGAAGAAGGTACTACCCTTTCTCAGCTGACTCTCAACCCAGATTTCTCCTCCGTAATGTTCAATAATCTCCTTGGATATGGGCAAACCCAGCCCGGTACCCTTAGGCTTATCCGTCAGAGTATCTCCAACCTGTTTAAATTTTTCGAAAACAGCACCAAAATCCTCAGGAGCAATACCGATACCACTGTCGGAAACACTGGTCACCACCATACTTGAGTCTTGCTTTCCTTTTTCCGCAACAACCTCGGTCTTTACTGTGATTTCCCCACTCTCAGGGTTAAATTTAATGGCATTACTGAGAAGATTAGTTACAACCTGTACCAGTCTATCCTTATCACAGAAGACATTGGGGAGATTGGGCGTTTCAGTGAAACTGACCTCCAGAGTCTTTTCCTTGGCGATTGCCTGAGTTATATTAATAGCCTGCTTAATAACCGGAGTTAAAGATAATTCCACAGTCTCCCATTGCATGCGACCGGCCTCTATTTTAGAGAGGTCAAGGAAATCATTGATAAGCTTGGTTAGACGGTCGCTTTCATCATTGATAATGGTCAGAAATTCCCGCTGAGTATCCCTGTCTTCATCATAGGTCAGGAGTATTTCAGCGAAGCTTTTAATAGATGTAAGCGGTGTACGTAATTCGTGCGAGACCGTGGAAAGAAAGGTGTCTTTCATTTTATCCAGTTCCATGAGCTTATCGTTGGCCAGTTTCAGTTCTTCAACCTGCTTCTGAATTTGCTTCTCCAGTTTCTTTCGCTCGGCAATCTCACTGTTCAACGAATCAATAGAGGTCATGCTACTATTCAGGCTTTGCGTCATCTGGTCGAAAGCCCTTGATAATTGCCCTATTTCATCTTTAGCCTTGGTGCCTAACTTACACTCCAGATTACCTTCAGCTATAATTTCGGTACCTTTATGGAGGGCATGAAGGGGACGGACTATCGATCTGGTGATAATGGTAGCACCGATTATCGCCAGAAGGGTCATCAAACCAATACTGAAATACAGTGCCTGCTGACTGCGTTTGTACGTTTTATTAAAATCAGTTTTAATTGAAGTGAGTTCTTCCGTATACAGGTCTATACGCGTGCTCACTTCCTGTTGAAGCGCCAGTAAGGACGGCATGCTGGTAATCTGATTCCTTCTAAGCAATTCATCCGGGTCAACACCATCGTCTTTCTGCTGTATGAGCGCTTCGAGGGAGAAATTAAAATCCGTAATTTTAGTCGCCATAGCAAGGTCAGCCTGTAGCTTTTCAGTATCGGTAGCTACCTGGGTAAAATAACTATCAAGAATTTCCTGGAGGCGGCTTAGATATAGGAAAGCAGCCTCTCTGGCCTGGGTATCATCAGTAAGAATATACGCCATCGTTTCATCGTAAGCTTTGTTGGCATTATTCTCAACATCTTTCATAGCCAGAGTGCCTGGAAGAACCGTATCCTCCACAGCCGAGAACTGGCTATTTAGGTTTCCGAAGCTAGTTATCGCAAACCATCCGATACCCCACAACAGCACAACGATAACTGAAAATCCCAGAATGAGTTTCGTTCTAACTTTCACTTTTATCTCCGTAAACCATACTATCAGGCACCCTGACCCAGTAACTCCCTAACCCTGGAAACGACTCCCGCAGGACTGAACGGCTTGGTCATGAATTCGTCGGCACCAAGATTCATAGCCTTTTCTTTATCAGCCTCCTGACCTTTGGCGGATAACATGATGATATATATGTTTTTTAATTTGGATCGTTCTTGAGTTCCCCGCAGACTTCATATCCGTTCTTCTTCGGCATCATGACATCAAGGAACATCAGGTCAGGTTTCGATTCATAAACCTGATTAATAGCATCTTCCCCGTTTCCTGCGGTCAAAACCTGATACCCTTCTTTTTCCAGCACGAAGGTCAGAGTTCTAACCACATGTGGTTCATCATCTACTACCAGTATTCTTTTGTCAGGCATACGCATACTCCACGTGCATGATTATTATGTAATTTCAGGAACTTCTGGCATTACCGCTTAGCCTTCGGTTGATTTTCGTAATACGGTTGATAACCGAATCGAGAGTATCAATTTCTTCCTGAGTGAAGAGTCGCCAACCCCGACTGTCCCTGCGCTCAATGCTGCCGAGGATACCCTTTTGCAGCCACCGATATAACGTGTTCCTGCTGACACCTACCATGCGAAATACTTCAGCAGTTCTGTAATATGTCCTGCCATCCATGATAACCGGCATTTACAGACTCCAATGAGTTGGTGAGTATACCTAAGTACAATCTAGGTAATTCAACTTACAACGGCATAACAATATGACAGGCGAACCTTACAAAAATGACACAAAAGAGGTTGTGGTGACATAATTGGTGGGCATTAATGAGAAAATGGAATGCTACAAATCAGAACGTGATTAACTGAAACCGTCAGGTAGTGTATAGGTTCAGGATAAAACAAACTTATCAGAATTATTCGGTCAGGAGTTCGGTAAGATTTACCGAGGGTCCGGTGATACTATATTTGAGAATGTAGACTCGGTACCATACCGCAAACAGAAGGAGTACGTACAGGTGTATTCCGCGCCGGAATGATTTTTGACGGAATTCCTGAATAACATCGCTAATATAGGCTGTATCAAAAAAGTCGGCTTCCTTTAACGATGAGCCTAATAAGACATCAGCATTGATGTTATTCTTATTGAAGTAATCATACATCCATTGATAAATGGGAGGTGTAAAGCCGCCCTTTTTTTTGGCTATCGTTGTTTGAGGCAACAGCTTATAGGCCAGGTTACGACGCAGTAAATATTTCTTTTCACAGGCGTCGTTAAGGCGCTGCCACAGAGAACCCCCGACTTTATATCTGCTGGGAAGGCGATTGACGAAATCTACCAGCGGATTATCCAGATGGGGTTCCCGTACCAATAGGGAGTGTTCTGCAGCTACTTTACCAAACTTGGCGAAGACCCCAAAAGAGCCATCAACCAGAAAATCACAGGTGACCAGTCGGCCGAAATTATCATGGATATCACCTGCAAGCAGATCCGACGTATCGATTTTCCCCTGCCATCTGTTTTTTAACGATGCCGATAATAACCTGGGAGCAAATTCCAGGCTCGGAGGATTACCAAGCACGTTAGCAAGTGCTTCCAGATAGAGATTTGCTATATCTCTGTTGGTATACTGCCTCAGCCTCTGAAGAATCTTACGGAGTCTGGAATCAGTTAAAGAGGCTTCCGAATATCGGGTAAGCAGCCTCCTCAGTAGCTGAAGCCCAGGCAGGTAATGCAATAAACGATATCTTTCCAGCAGGAAATTTTCCCTTCCCCACAGATGGTCAGGCCCATCACCGGCAACCACCACATCAGTCAGATTCTTGGCCAGACGTGCCAGATGATACGAAGGGACAGATGAAGCATCGGAAATCGGCTCTTCCTGGCTCCAGGCAATTTGCGGTAATACTTCAAGAGTATCGCTGGATTCCAGGGTATACTCGTGATGATTCGTCCTGAAATGTTCCGATACAACGCGTGCGTAAGCCGATTCATCAAGAGCCTCGTCGCCGAAGCCGATAGCGATGGTATCAAGAGGCCGGTCGTGCAAACGGCTGGCGATAGCCACGTTCAAGCTGCTGTCCAGTCCACCGCTGAGAAGAAAAACGGGAGGTTTGTCCGCTGTCAGATTTCTTTCCATCGATGCGGAGAATAACTCTTCAAGGTTATGGATATTTTCCTTTTCAATCTCAGGAGAGAAAGAAAAGCCGAATCCATGCCGAACGGATAATTCTCCCTGTCGGCACTTCAGAACCTGGCCCGGAACCACTTTCCGGATACCTTTAAACAGGCAACGCGGCGGCAGGACACGTCCTATCGAGAAGAACTCCATCATGTTATCCATATCCACTTCCGGCGTTACCTGACCTCCGGACAGAATCGGCCTGATGCCAGACGCGAAGATAAATGCGCCGGGGAGCTGGAGATAATAAAGCTGGCGGATGCCGGCATATCTGTCCTGTGCCAGAATAATCTCCTGACGCTGCTTGTCCCAGATGGCAAGGGTGAACATGCCGTTGAGTTCCCGGAGAAAATCATCGCCCTTATCAAGATAGAGGTCAGCGACCAGTTCCATGTCCGAATCAGATGTAGATTGATAGCCGCTACCCTCGAGGGTATATCGGAGTTCGTTATAATTGTTTATCTCTCCATTGAGAGCCACACAGAGAGAACTATCAGCATTCACGAAAGGTCTGGTTGCCTGGATTTTAGCAATCAGTGGCAGTCGCTTCATGCCCATGCCGAACTGCCCGTCATGATAATATTCCGCTCCGGGTGTTGGTCCCAGCGTCTGAGTCATATCTTCCAGTTGCTGCTGCTCTACCCGGCCATTGAAACTTAGAATGCCGAATATGCCCTCCATATCACCTATCCTTTCTCAATTAGGAGACGACGGCAACAACGAAACAGGTCCCTATGATATAAAAGAACTACGAGAAATACCCCGCAGGGATATTCCTTGCATTCAGGCAGCCCTAGCCCCAAACGGCAGCTTATATCTGAAGTATTCTATCACTTTTCTCCAGTATTTACTCCGGTAGTAAAACCGCTCAAAGAGGCCGTTAGCCACAACGAGGCTGGCAAGTTTACCTATTAGCCTGTGCCCGCCGAACATGCGGACAACTGCTTTTCTATGTATTTCATCACGCACTTCATGCAGATAGGCGGTCAGTCTGATTCTTTCTGCTTCGGGTAATTCCGGTGTTTGAAAAATCGGCCTCTTTTCCCAGAAAGAAGCATTGTTCAGGTATTCATCAGGCTGCCGGAGAAAGTAATTGTTGCTCTTGACCCACTCGTACAACTCCGTCCCCGGATAGGGAATAACGTTATTGAAATGCGCTTCCTGGACGGGGTATTTCCGGCATAATCGCACCATATCCTCAACATCTTCGGTGGTCTCGGTAGGATTGCCGATGACAAAGAAGAGCTTGATGCTGTATCCGAGTTCACAGGCATCATTAATCGCATTTTCAATGTCTTCCATCAACTCGCCCTTTTTCACCACTTTCAGCATGCGGTCATTCCCCGCATCAACGCCAAAGGCCAGATATTGAAAGCCGACTTCCCGCATTCTTTTAAGCAAAGCCCTGTCCACACGGTCGGCGCGGATACCGTTGGAACAACGTAATACCATCCCCTTGAGCTGCCGTCGCTCGATTTCATCGCAGATAGCATAGACCCTGTCCTGAATCAGGTTGAAGTTATCATCCTCTATATTGAACTCCCGGTAGCCCTTACGATACCAGTACTCCAGCTCGTCGCCGACGCTTTCGGCGCTCCTGGCTTTGTACTTTGGTGTGAGAGTATGACGAACGCAGAAAATACATTGATGGGGACAACCGCGACTGGAAATCAGGCTTATTTCTTTGAAATATTTCTTTAGCTCGAATTTCTCAAACCGCGGCCAGGGGATTTTATCCAGATCGGTAGCAAACTCCCTGTCACCGGTATAACGAATATCACCGTTACTCCGATAGAGGAGCCCTTTAATGTTTTCTTGCGGAACCTCGCCGCGGCATAATTCAACCAGGGCAACCTCACCTTCACGGGTTACGCCAAAATCAATGACAGGACATTCCTGCAATACCTGCTCTTTGAAAATAGTTACATGGGGACCGCCGCATATAATCTTAACGGTATTATCGTGCTTTTTTACCTCTTCGAGGATTTTATAAAATGCCCGGTAATACCTCGTAATCATGCTCATGCCGACCAGGTCAGGTTTGAACGAGTCTATTTTCCGCAACAGCTTCTTTAAACCGTAGCCGAGGTTCATATCGAAAACATCATATTCGATATTATGGCTTCCGAGTGTTTCCGCCAGATATCCCAGCCCGATGGGCGGCGTCAGCCCGGGCCACTCGACATCCTGCGAAGGGTTAACCAGAAGCACCCTTTCAAATCTCATAATCCATTTACTCCTATAACAGCCATAAACACAACAACCTTATTCAATCAGGCTCTTTCCCGGTTTACCGGTGCGAATAACGGTCAATCTTCAGAAAACGCCCTTTCTTCCTGCCCCGACAGGGCAGAGATAAGGTTTTTCTCCCCCCTTGTCTTTCTGAGCCACCTCATTCCTTTTAGATAGTGAGTGAGACCGGGAGCAAGGTAATTCTTGCTGACACAGTCGGTCTTATGGTAGGCATGCCGCGCCAGTTCATCAAACCGGGTGAGACATTCCTTCAGTAAATCTCCCCCGAGCTGGTGCTGTCGATAAGTGATTATTTTCAGCGTATCATCCGTGTAGTAATCAACCTGCTGCTGAATCAATATAGCCCCGGTGTCAATACCGCTATCCACATAGTGAACGGTCGCCCCGACAAGCTCAGGTTCCTTGTTATATATCGGCCAGAAGCAGCCGTATCTCCCCCGGTACTGTGGGGCAAATCCCGGATGGAGGTTGATGATTCTCCCTTCAGCAACTTCAATTATCCTCTGTTTAAGAAGCGGTGCACCGCTGACGACCACAAGCTGGGGGTTTTTTGACTTAATAAAATCCCTCACCTCATCAGAGTTGACATCTTTTACCTCGAGTATATCAATATCGCCCTTCTCAATATAATCGCTCGGTTTACTGCGGAAGATTTCATTAAAGGTGTGTTTATCTTTCCACCTTTCGAAGAGAAATCTGTACAGGACCAGCAGGGCTTGATTGGCCAGGGTAAAGAAACCAACGCGGCGGAGTCTCTTTTTCAATATGTACATCAGGCCATACTCCTGGTATCTCTGTCCATCGGGGAAAATAATACCTTCTATCTGACACACATCGGCAATGGTATTAATCAGCCAGATATCTTCCGGTAATTTCGTGGTCAGCATAACTATTTTGAGCGGTTCGGTCATAAATCTCCAGTTTTATTTCAACTGCCCAGCTGCGGTTATCATCAAGCCACCTGACGACGTATCTTACGGCGCAAGAAATTAATCAACTGAGAAAGACCCTTGATATATGGCTGTGGATTCTTCTCGCTGGCGGCATGAAATTCATCCTCCGTCATGCCGCAGACTTTGAGGAAGCGGTCCAGCCCGGGGATTTCCTTCCCCTCCTCGATATCGCTAATGGCTGACATTGCTTCCTCACGGGTCATCTTGCCACTCCGGACAAGCATGCTGCACTTGGCAACGCGGGGATGGACGCCATGACACTTCTTTTGAAAGAGGTAATTGGCGACCTCGTGAGCCCAGCAATCCCCGTGTTCCGCGCCGAACTCGTAATTATATTTGCTCTTGAACAGGTCGGCTATCTTTTCCTCGTCCCACTCCACGTAGTCGGGCAGAAGTACGATGCGGCGGAGCCCGAGAAGCTGCCTTATTCCCTCGGACACAAGGTAGTTATGCCGGTAGAAGGAATCACGAATACGTTCGCGGTATCCCTCGCCTTTCATGACGTTGTTAAAGAAAAAAGTATCCCAGGGATTAAGCGATTTGGGAACGGAAGCCTCGGTACGGCTGGAATTACCCAGAACAATAATCGGTATGTTGTAGTCGCGGGCAAGCACGGCGGTTGTATTAAAGGCGGATAACTCGCAGGCAGTACAGAGATTGCCGGTTTTACGCAGGAAAATGGCGGCCAGTTCCGGCGACAGCGGGTCATGATAATAGATATGCGGTACATCAAAGATTTTTACCAGTCTATCGATTTTTGTTACGGCTTCGTCGGTCAGGAAGCAGCTCTGCTTGGTAAAAGTGAGTACATTAAGTCCGTATACTTCCTTGCAGAGATAAAGACAGTACGAACTGTCCTTGCCGCTGCTGATACCGATGATGGCATCATAAGGTCTTTTCTTTCGTTTGGCAGCCTCAAAGATTCCCCGTAGCTTCGCCTCGGTGCGCCGCTGCTCTTCAATGCTATTTACCCAGGAGCCCCATTTGTCATCGAAATACTGGCAGAAGCTGCAGACTCCTTCACTGTTAAAAGTGATCCCCGGGTAATTTTCCGGCATGATGCAGCGGACACAGCGTCTTACCTCCGGGGAATTTGCGTTATCTTTCTGAATATTCCTAGTCATATCAAGCTATTCCTTATACTTTTTCTCGAATCTGGCAATTACTGAAACGCCGGCCTGAACTTCGTCACCCCGTTTCACCTCAATACTGAGATCTTCCAGCGGAGGAACAACCACATCAACCTGAGAGCCGAAAACGATAGCCCCCAGCCTCTGCCCGATTTCAGTATCATCACCCTCGCCGATATACGACTGTATTCTCCTGACCAACCGGGATGATATCTGAATTACGCCAATTTTAAATTTCTGGTTATCGATTACCGTAGTAACCCTTTCATTGGTAATTTCGGATTCCTGCCTCCGCAAAGAAATGAAAGACCCCCTGGTACGCTTGCATAATACCACCTTCCCGCCGACAGGCGACCGGTTAACATGCACGTTCAACACGTTCATATCTATTCCCACCAGATAAACAGCATTACCGAGCATATCAGTAGACGCGATTTCCTCCAGCTTGTATTTTTTATTACCCTTGGTGGATACCAGTAAAGAGGGGTTTTCAATGCGGTTAACATAGACCACCGTGCCGTCGGCCGGAGAAAGAATAACATTCTCCGTTTCCGGAGGCGTTCTCTCCGGGTCACGATAGAACCTGGTTAGTATAATAAGAAGAGTAAATATAATTATCAGAGCGAGTTCGAAGAGAATCAGGAAAGCCACGTGGACATCTACCGCGGCGGTATTTATCCAGTACACAATGAGCCCGGTAACAATACCGATGATGATACCACCCCATATCGCCGTCTTTATCTTTACATTCCACTTCCAGGCCCACAATGGCAATAATACCAGAGCAATTACCAGGCTGGAGATAAAAATAACCGCTGTCATATTAAAATCCCCTCTTTATCCAGAGATAGGGAAGCAGCACCAGCTCGGCGAAAAACGGCACGGGGTCTTCACGTGACCATACGGCATACTGCTTTTTACCTTTAAGAGAACTGATGTATTCACTCAATTTCATTCTACCTTTGAGTATCTCGATAGCGGCGGTGGGCACATCCGTAGCCAGATGCATCCACTTTACTCCCTCGATAAAACCGTTCTGCCTGACCTCGCGCCCGAGCATATCCAGATACGATAAGTAAGGCATGTCAACACCAGCCGCCATGGCTATGGTATGCCAGCCCCAGGGCCTGGCATTGATTTCAATAAGTTTATACCGGCTATCCCTTGAGTCGTACATGAACTCAATCTCAGCCAGACCGTGGAATTTAATAGCCGCCAGAATCTTACCCGCCATTTCTCCCATCTCGGGGATATTCACGGTTTTGGCGAAGGTAGTAGCATGCCCGAAATCCATGGGGTGCTGCCTGAGTCGGCTCGCCATTACCCTGGCAAGCAATTTCCCGTCCCGGCAGAGACAACCCACGGACAGTAAATTCTTCGTGCCCCCAGGTATAAACTCCTGGACCATCAGTGTCTGCGATGAAGCTATCGCCTTCAGGGCTCCGTTATATTCTTTAATAAGCTGGTCTCTGTCCTTGACCAGAATGGCTTTCCTGGAGGTCCGACTGTAAAAAGGTTCCTTTATCGACGGTTTGATTACGACTGGAAATGCCATGTCGGTTTGCTTTAGCTCATCGATACTTTGGGGATAATAAGTTTTGGGGATGGCAACACCGCATTTTTCAGCGATACCGTACGTCAGGGCCTTATCATAAGCATATTTAACGATATCCCAGGGAGGCGTTGAAACGCGGTAGTGCTTTTCCAGTCTTTCCCTGTGTCTGGCTAGAAAACTTACCGTTTCATCATCATTAGGATAAATTATCCATCCCTCGAGGTTTTCTTTCCCGGCCAAGTTGACGAGGAACTCAAGAAAACGCGATTCATCCTTACTTACGTCAGGGCATTTCAAGAATTTCTTTACGTATTTTGAAAATCTGCCGATGCATTGTTCCTTATCAAGCAGGTAAACCGGGATATCTTGACGTCCCAAGCTGCGTAGCAAACCGAGACCCTGAAAATGCCCACCGATGACAATTACCCCTGCCTTTTCTTCAAGAGTAACTAAACCGGAAAAGTTGCCTGTACTATCTTTTACCATTAAGCTTTATTTTCCCTGTCAACTACCATTAATTATAAAACCGGGGCATATAAATTTAAAGCGGTGTTGATAATTTACCAAGAGAGTGTGAAAAACAGGTATAATTCAGGTTAGAAACACGTTGGAATTGATTATTGGCAAAATCGACATCTACAATAAAATATAACACCATATAACGACCAAACCTTAAAATATTTGCTATTTCGTTCGTGTTACTCCTGAGTCGCTATATTATTTATTGACAAATTCGTTTATAATCATTTCATGTGAAATGGCTCAATTCCAAATATTACCAAATTCTAACGAATATCGAACTCACTTCTAACGTCAGAGCCATAGGATAAAAATTGATTGGCGATTAAGAAAAAAATGATTATTTCACAACCATTATTTAACTGCATGGACCAGAACGAAATCGCCAATTGTCCAAATACCACACTGAACGAGGAGGTCAAGGCTCGGGGTAAGCCGTAGTATCCGGCTAAACCGGTTTTCACTTATGAAAAAGAGTAAAGTTATTGTTACAGGGGGAGCCGGATTCATCGGTTCGAACCTGGCCGAGGAACTCGCCCAACGGGGCAATCATGTCATTGTTATCGATAACCTCTCCACAGGCAATCCGGAAAATATCCAGTCAATTACAAAAGCGGGACAGGTCGATTTCATCGAAGGCAGTATCACCGACCTGTCTCTGATGCAAAAATCCTTTTCGGGGGTCGACTACGTATTTCACCAGGCAGCCCTACCGAGCGTTCCCCGCAGTATCGAAGACCCAGAAACTACCGACAGCGTGAATATTACGGGAACGCTTAATGTCCTTATCGCGGCGCGTGATAATGCCGTAAAAAAACTGGTCTACGCATCATCATCCTCAGTCTACGGGGATACACCTACCCTGCCCAAGACAGAAGACATGATCCCGAATCCCCTATCGCCGTATGCGGTTACCAAACTCACCGGTGAATATTACTGCCAGGTGTTTACCAAGATATACAATCTCAAGACGGTCTGCCTGCGTTATTTTAATGTTTATGGTCCGCGGCAAGACCCTAATTCTGCCTATGCCGCGGTTATTCCTCTGTTTATAAATAATGTTTTATCAGGCAAGTCCCCCGTTATCTTCGGTGACGGAGAGCAAACCAGAGACTTTACTTTCGTCAAGGACGTGGTAGAAGCCAACATCCAGGCGGCTGAAAGCGACGTTACCGGTATCTTTAATCTCGGTAATTCACAAAGAGTCACGATTAACGAGCTGACCAAGTTGATTAGAAACATCGCTAAAAGAAGCGACGTGAAACCCATTTATGACAAGCCCCGACCCGGCGATATCGTTCACAGCCTTGCCGATACGAGCAAAGCTAAAGCTTTCGGGTATGACCCCAGATATACCCTGGAACAAGGACTGAAAGAGACCGTTGAGTTCTTCAATAAAGCGAGAGCCGGTTAAAGTAAAGCCAGTAGTATTTAGCCATCCCTTCAAAGAAGTAAATTATACAGGATATTTTACGGAAACGACCAACAGTAAAAGAGAATGGGTTTGAATTCGGAGGAAATAACCAGTAATACATGAGCGTAGCCAGAACCATAGCGAAAAACACTGCATACAATTTTGTTATCACGGCATCCGAAACAATATTTAATCTATTTATCGGGATATTATTAGCCAGATTTCTTGGTCCAGCAGACTACGGTCTTTATTCTTTTCTCATCTGGTTTCTATATTTTGTTTTCCTTTTTGCTAATCTTGGACTGGGCCATATGGTGATAAGATTTATCGCCGAGGCTATTGGCCAACAAAACCAAGCCGAAGTCAAATCATTAATAAACCTGGCGTTCTGGTTCAGATTCATCGCAGCTGCTGTCTGCGTGATAATAATAATCGCTTTTTCAGGCTACTGGTCTGATTTATTCGGCTACCCGGAAAACCGGGGCCTCTTTATTCTAGTTGCTTTATGTATTATCCCCCAGGTATTTAACTTCCTACTGGTCTCCATTTTCAGCGGATTTCAGAAATATGAATATGGTGCATATGTGGTACTGGGGACAAGTCCACTACGTGCTTTGGGAATAGTAATCGTGGTTATTCTGGGGATGGGTATCGAAGAAGTCCTGTACGTCAGTATCGGCTCATGGATACTGGGAATATTCATCGGATTATTCCTGCTAAGACGTCTGGTACCCCTTGATGCTATACTGGCCCGACCAAGTTTGACGCCGTCGATGAGACGGGCTTTCAAGTACTCCCTGATTATGATGGGCGTCTGGGGAATACAGTATTTTATGAGACAAAGGGCAGAGATTTTATTCCTGGGAATTTTTAATCCAGGTGAAGACGTTGGTTTTTATACAATCGCCTTTCTAGTATCGAGTGCAACGATAGGCACGGTACTTCAGGTTTTCAGTACCGTGCTTATTCCAGCCGTATCCGAGCAGGTCGGACGGGGTGATATGGCTAGGGTAAGAAGCATATACCTCACATCGGCACGGTATCTGATGATACTCGGCATACCCATGGCTATCGGCGGTATCATACTGGCAGGCCCGATTATCAGGTTGGTTTATGGTATAGAATACGAACCGGCGATAATACTACTACAGATTCTGTTTATCCCTTTTACCTTATTGGCTATTGCTAATTCTGCTACCAGCGTTATATTGGGAGTAAATCAACCTTCATTCGTACTTAAAACAGGTATATGGCTGGTCATACTTAGCCTGGGTCTGGAAATCTGGCTAATTTCTTCTCATGGTGCTATCGGGGCCGCTATTGGAAGCTCCGTAGCACGAGTAATAGCACCGATTTTATACATTCGTTACGCATCGAGGGAATGCCGGACATCCTGGCCGATGATGGACACAATAAAAATTACACTCGCAGCCCTTATTATGGGAGGTGTAATTTTCGCTGTTGGGACACAGATAACTCGTTCGTCCATTTCCATAGTAGTGCTTGTACCGTTAGGTACTCTGATTCATTTTGCATTAATCATACTTTTTAGGGTGGTTCAAAAGGAGGACATAGATATTCTAAGGAAAATCCAGGTAGGTCTGCCAGGACTTCCACGCAGAATTTATACCAGATTACTTGATATCGTGGAGATGATGGTAAAAAAGACATATAAAAAAGATATAAATGATTAATATTACAACACATTGTTTCAAGGTGAAGCGAATTACTGGTGAATAACATAATCGGTTGTAGTACAAAACCACTTTTTATTGGAGCCCAATCCGACTACTGCATTTACCAATTCTAACCAGTGATAACAGTATTCTAACCATATTCATACCCATAACTGCTATATTTCATCCCATAAAACGTGGCCTGTTAATATGTATACAGGATGATATAAGGTAATGAACACAAGCTAATATGAGAGTATTAGTAATTACAAACATGTATCCAACCACTGAAATGCCTTTTTTCGGCACCTTCGTTAAAGAGCAGGTTGAATCTTTAAGAAAAGAGGGTGTAGAAGTTGAGGTATTATTCGTTAATGGGAAAAAGAATACCCTGAATTACCTCTGGGCATTCCCCAGGTTATGGCTGCGACTTCTTACAAAACGCTACGATATTATTCACGCTCACTATGTTTTTTCCGGCATAATAGCCAGGGCCCAGTTTCTTTATCCCGTAGTGGTAACTCATCACGGTTCGCAGGTTTTCCACGGATGGCAAGCACCGCTTTGCCGTTATATAACCAGAATAACGGACCGGACTCTTGTTATGTCCAAAGAGATGAAGGAAAGAGGCCGACTCGAGAAATCGATCGTCATACCCTGCGGGATTAGCTTCGAATTATTCAAGCCACTAGACCAGCAACAAGCCAGAAAGGAGTTAAATCTTCCTTCGGATAAAAAACTGGTACTTTTTGCCGGTGATTATGACAGACCGGTTAAGAGATGGGATATTGTCCAGGCATCAGCATCAATATTAAAAGAGAAAAACCAAAATATAGAACTGGTGCTGGTTTCAAAGAAACCCCTGGATATCGTACCAAAATATATGAATGCCTGTGATGTTCTCGTGTTGACCTCCGATGGCGAGGGCTCGCCCATGGTTATCAAAGAAGCCATGGCGTGCAACCTGCCCATAGTATCCGTGTCCGTCGGCGACGTGCCCGAGGTTATCGAAGGTACCGATGGTTGTTACCTTTGCACACAAGAGCCTGGGGATGTTGCCAAGAAGCTGGAGACAGCGCTGGAAAGAGGTAAGAGAACCAATGGCCGGGAGAAGATTGCCCACATGGAAATCGGCGCCATCAGCCGCAGAATCATTTCCTTATATAATCAGATTCTGGATGAGAAGGCGAAAGGCTGGTGGAGGGTGAGTCGATTATGGCGGAGAGATAAGAGAGGTAATGCCAATAAAACATAATACTGATATAATATATCAGCATTCCATACGGAATAACGATTACTTGCATAAAATATGAGTACCGCAACTATAAAGCCCCAAGGGAGTATCGTCTCCCAGCCGAGAGGCATAACGGCAGCAACCATCGTGATTATCGTATTATGGGGGGTGCTGCAGTGGAACCTTTCGGCGTTCACGTTTCTAGGAGTAGCCATCCTCTTTATCTTAGGGTTTAAAAACCCGTTATGGGCGGTGGCAGCTATAATCATCAGCCAGATGACTATAACCAGTTATATGGTTGCTACACCGCTGGTTGATATCAGCCTTCGTCTGATTATGATGCTGCTCACGTTATATATAATAAGGGGTTCGCTGGCACGAAAAGAGGTAGATTTTGGGCCACACGCGAGGATGCTTATTATTCCGATGGTTGTATTGGTCATCATCGGTTTTATTTCAAATATGGTCAATCCACTGACATTCGATATGACTTTCAGGTCTTTTCGTAATTTGTTCGTCGGCCTATTATTCATAATACTTTTACCGGCTATTGTTGAAAACACGAGACAGCTGAGAATATTATGCAGCATCGTGTTGATTGTCGCTTTAGCTTCAGCGATTATCGGTATATTTCAGCACTACAATATCCTGGGAATGTCACAAGCTACTCTCTTGGACCCTTACGAGACAGCCAATCTCACCGCGACCGACCCCAACCTGGTTCAGGATATGACAGACCAGCAAATTACGGCTGCTCCCGAGCTTCCTACCCAATTGGGAAGAATACCGGGCATGGGAGAAACGGAGTTAGAGCTTGCTTTCATCTTTCCGGTGATAATCATGATAGCTTTAACCGTATTTTTAACCCGGGGTATCAGTTCTAAAAACAGGAACCTGATCTTGATACCAATATTACCGATGCTCCTGGCTCTGTGGTTTACGTATACCCGTTCAGCGGTTTATGCCGTAGGAATCGGCATAATTTCTATATTATTGTTTATGCGTTTAAAAATCAGATGGGAAATCATTATGGTAATAATGACAATACTTGTATTGATAGTAGAGTTTACCGGGTTGCTGGAAGGCACCTATTTTGGTGGTCGTTCAGAGAGCGTGCAGGAACAGAGTTCCGTCGCTCGTGATGTACTATGGCAGGCAGGAGTGGCTATCGCCCTTGATAATCCTATCTTCGGGATTGGCGCAGATCGATTCATGGAGGTTTCACCCGGTTACGCATATAGAGTCGATCCAGCTCTAATAGCCTGGGAACAAGACCGCTACTGGCAATACTCTACCCTGGGAAACGACGAACCGCATAATGACTTCTTAATGATGTGGCTTACTCACGGTACACCAGCTCTTATTGTGTACGTTATCATATACTTCATAATAATCTATAACTTAATGTACGCGTTTCGTAACTCAAAAAATCGATTTGTTAAGGGAGTGGCGGTTGGATTGGCGGCAGGTATTATCACTTACATAGCCAATTCGTTTTATCATAATCTGCTGGATACATTACCCCTCCTCTGGATAATAGCTGGTTTCTCACTGGTCACTGCCAAACTTGCACATCAAGAAAAAACCAGGAAGTTTTAATGAAGTAGCCGCTATATTAAAGGAGTGACTTTATGGGCGGATTCATACTAGCCAAAAGAGAAAACGGCGCCGATTCTAAAAATGACAGTGCACTCTTAAATGACGCTTTAGCCGTTTTTTCTAAAAAAGGGCTGGCATTGAATAAGAAGTTAGTTACCCGTGACTTCGTTATCTATGTTTATCACAAGTATAAGTTTAAGATAGAAAACGTGGTAAATTTTGATAACGACCAGTTTATAATATCCACCGGCACCCTGATATACAAGGAGAAATCCGGCGGTGATGCGTTAAGAAATCTTTTTCATGATTTTTCCGAAAACGGCGAATTTTTTAAGAATACGTACGGACAGTATTGCCTGATAATATTCAAACAGGGTAAGTTATATCTCTTTAATGACGCCCTAGGTGTTTACCCTTTATACTTGAATAAACCAGCGAATATTATATCAAGTTCTTTTCTGGCTACCCTGAAAACGCTGAAAAAGAAGACTATTGCCCACCAGGAACTGTATGAATATTTAATTAATGAAACGTTTTATGGATATAAAACCATGGTAGCGGAAATCGATCAGATTGACAGCAGGCATATACTTCAGCTATCACCAGAACCAGCGCTAATACCCAGAAAACCTCAAAATACGAGATTGAACAGGAATAGTTCGTTTGATGAGATGGTCAAAGAAGTTTCAAATAACCTTATTGAATATTTCAAAATTGTGAAAACGGCTTTCGACAATGAAATCTGCGCTGCACTTTCTAGCGGACTTGATACCAGGCTGATGTTAGCATTAATGAGAAAAGTTGGCATCAAACCAGAGTTATATGTCCATGGGAAAAAGGATAGTTCGGATGTGAGAGTATCAGAGGCCATCACCAAGGGTGAAGGGCTAGAATTAAAAGTAGAAAATCCGGATGATTATCCTCGAAATGATGAAAGAGATTTTCGAAAACTGGTAGAGATGAACTATTACTGGCTTGACGGCTTAGGTGAAGAATACGGCGCATTCTTGACCGGTTTCGATATGGATACCTACTTCAAGCGTTTAGAAAGAGCCCGACTCCATATACAAGGCTCCGGTGGTGAAGCCTTCCGGAACAGGTTGATGTTGCCAGACAAGTCATACGATATATTATCAGTGATAAGAGCACATTATGATAAATATAGCTCCTCATTGTTTACAGACATATTTAACAAAAAAGAATATTTATCAGCCCTTGTAAATAAAAGCAAATTCCTCTTCGATAACAAATGCAAGAATATCGATCGGCAGAGCATCGAAATGATTTACAATTTTTTTCACCTCAAACATCATATCGCAAACATCGCTAAAATCAACAATCAATTTTCATATTCACTTTATCCCTTTACAGAAATGAGTATTACTTCACAGAGTCTTGATATCCCCATTAGATATAAAGATTACGGCGTTTTTGAAGCCGCCCTTATTAATTATATTGACCCTGCTCTAGCGCAGTACTATTCAATTCAATATGGTTATAAATATTCCGAGTATAAGAATATTCCGTTTACGAAAAAATTGAGGTATCTTGCCCGAATTCACTCGCCTATAATCCTCAGGCCAATAATACGAAGGAACTACTGGAAAAGAGACCAATTCGGTAGAGATAAATTCCCCTATTATTTGGAGAGCAGATACCTCAAGCAAGTATTTCCAAATGATGATTTAACAATATCGAGATATATTAACATCGATAAAATAACTAAATACACCATGATGTCACGAGCCTTATCGGCTGAGTTAGTAATGAATGACATGCTTTAATTAACTTATACACATGGTATACATATGCTAAGCAGTTAAAGACCGAAATCTGCAGGAATGACGAAAAGCTAGAGAAACCGAATGAAAAATAAAAAATCCACCGTGATGTTCACCATTAACAAATTAATCATCGGTGGTGCCGAACAGCAATTCCTGGAACTTGTAAAAGGACTGGATAAAAACCGCTTCAACACAATCGTGGTTACGCTGTATCCGGGTGGCGAGCTAGAAGAAGAAGTCAAGAATATACCGGGGATAGAGTACATCTGCCTGAACAGGAAGAGTAAATATAATATTTTTACCCTTTTTACCATTTTCAGACTTTTGCGAAAAAACAAAGTTGATATAATTCAACCGTTCCTTACACCGGCTACCTTCTTCACTCTGTTGCCCGCGGTGATAAATGGCACTCGCGTTAAAATTGTTACAGAACGCGGCAGTATGCGCCGTATCATCAGCAAAGGCTACAGTTTCTATCTACGAATAGAAGACATGCTGACACGTTTTGCTGATATGGTTATACCCAATAGTAAATCGGGTAAAGATTACCTTATAACCCGCGGGATTAAAGCTAGCCACATCACGGTAGTATATAACGGTATAAATATCCAGCGTTTAATACCCAATTCCGCCGATATCAAGCGGATAAGAGATACCCTGGGACTTACTGGGAATACGAAGGTTGTGGGGATATCCGCCAGTCTTACGGCACTAAAGGACCATGACACTTTTCTCCGGGCCGCTCAAATAGTATCCGGCACCATACCCAAGGTCAAATATTTCATACTGGGTGACGGACCGCTGCGACAGGAGCTGGAAACACTGGCCCGTGAGCTAGGAATCGAGTCCAGGGTATTATTCCTTGGCAACCAGACAGAAGTCAGTCCGTACCTCTCCCTCCTCGATGTTGTCTGTTTGTCCTCCAATCAGCCGGAAGGCTGCTCCAACGCGATACTGGAGGCTATGGCGCTGGGTAAACCCGTGGTAGCGACGAGAGTGGGCGGGAATGTAGAACTGGTGGAAGACGGGAAAACCGGTTTGCTGGTGCCGATTCAAGACCCGAAAGCACTGGCGGATGCTATCCTTTCCCTGCTGAATAATCCAGAGCAAGCCAGAGAGATGGGAAAGCAGGGAAAAGACAGAGTAGCCAAGGATTTTAGTCTCGAGCGCATGGTCAGGGACTACGAAGCTATTTATGAAGAAGCCATGAAAACAAAATAGGGTTGTTAATAAATTATCCACCGATCGGTTGTGCGAGGTCTTCTCTTGAATTTCAAGCGGCGTATTCGAATTATTACCGGTTATATACTGGCAGAAGCTCTGATCCTTTCAGGTTATCTGAGCAGAGCCAGGAAAAAATCTTTTAAGCCGGGTGTAATCACGTCTGTTGCCTTTCATAATCCCTCTGAAAAACTCTTCGGGGAAATGGTGGTCTGGCTCCGAAAGAAGGGATTTACATTTATTTCTGCGTCTCAGTTGATAGACATTCTTTCCGGAAAAGTCGAATGTCCGAGGGGAGCTATTTGGTTCTCGCTGGATGACGGGTGGAGGAACAACCTAACGAAAGTTTTACCGGTAGCAGTAGAGTATGAGATACCGGTCACAGTATTTATCTGTACCGGGGCCATCGAGGGAGGGGCATTCTGGTGGAGAAAAGTAATGCAGTTCCCCGACCTTGTCCCTCCTGAATTGCGTAACATTAATACCCTAAAGAAACAGCCGGAAGAAGTGAGAAAGCAGGTGGTCCAGCATATAGATGAGGCTGGCGTATCTCCGCTGCGAGAAGCCATGACGGTTGATGAGGTAAAAAAAATTTCGGAAATGACACAGGTTGAGCTCGGCGCCCATACGGATACACATCCTATTCTTCCAAATTGCAGTGAACAGCAAATCGAGGAAGAACTAGCGACGTCAAAAAGAAAGCTGGAAGAATGGACGGGTAAGAGCATCACCGTTTTTGCCTATCCCAACGGTTCGTATGACGGCAGGGAAAGAAGAATTCTGGAGGCTGAAGGGTACAAACTGGCAGCGACCACCGAGGATGAATATGGCAGAATAAACAGTAACCCGTACTTTTTCCCAAGGCATATAATAATGGATGACGGTAGCTTTGCCGAGAATATCTGCCACGCGCTGGGTATCTGGGCTCCTCTGATAAAGAGAATAAAACGTATTTTCGGTTAATTTCAAAACAGACAACAAATATACAAATTCTGCTTATCAAATTTACCATGATATAGCCATTACCAAAGTTTTTTTGTATATTTGACAAATGTACTATAGACAGCGTAATCTTGAGTTAAATATAATTAAGCATGTAAAATAGATATTGTAGGATGCGTAATTATGAAACATGCTATAAAGTTAACCACCATCAGGATTTTTATTACTGTTGTTCTCATATCTCTCATACTACCTCTCTCCGCCAAAGTATATGCCGCACCCGGTGACGAAACATCTAATCCCCAGCTAACCCTGATGGCAGCTGTTGAGGCAATATCAGTCCGTTTTTCTTTCAGCGGAGATAACAACGGAAACAATCAGGCTTCTCTATTCTATCGACAGACAGGCACCAGTAGCTGGAAACCCGGTATACAGATGACCGCCGATAGGAGAAGTAACCTGGTTATATACAGCGAAGGCACGATAGCAAATCCATACAGGAATGAGTGGCGGGCGATTATCTTTAAGCTTAATGCCAATACGAGCTACGATGTAAAAATAGACTATACCGATGCCGACGGGGGCTCCGGAAGTATTCAGAAGACCATCAGAACCCAAAATAGTAATCCACCATCCACCGGCAATATTTATTATGTATCCACAAGCGGCAGCGATACCAGCGGAATCGGCTCTCAGTCAAGTCCCTGGCGGACAATCCAGAAAGCCGCAAATAGTGTTTCTCCAGGAGACAGGGTACGTATTATGCCCGGAACCTACAACGAACAGATTATCATCACTAGGTCCGGTACAGCCAGTAATTATATTACCTTTGAGAGCTATAACACTAGTAATCTGGCAGTCGTTACTTACAATAGTAGATCGGGAACATTCCTCTTAGACGGTGCGGATTACGTCAGGCTGAGATATCTGGACGTACGTACAACTGCTTATGATAGTCAGGGTATAAGAATATCAGGCAATGCCGTGGCTAATATTGTCGAGCAATGTAAATTAGACTCCGGAACCGGAGACAACTGGTGGTGTGGGTGTATCTGGCTGTATGGAGAAGGAGGCGGTAACAGCCCCAGCTATACTCTGATACAAAACAACACCTTTACGACTCAGGGTTACGGCCATGACGGACCGTTTGGCGTGATGATGTACCAGTGTGATGTGGGTGGTACTACAATAAGAAACAACCACATTTCAGGGGATTTCTGGGACGGAATATCGACAATACCAAACTATGGACTGGGCTCTCTTGGTAACTACTTTATTCATGATAATACCCTGAGCGGGTGTGTCAGCGATTGTATCGAGGCTGAGGGCGCGGGGATGAATGTAGGTATCTGGAATAACAGAATCACTGATTTTAATAATATGGGCATTGCTATGGCTGCCTGTAATGTCGGACCGATGTATGTCTTCAGAAATACTCTCACCAGTCCCAACACCGGTGCTGCCGCGTTCAAAATGGGCTCGAGCTCTTACGGATTTATGTATTTCTACCACAACACGCTTTACCATGTTCGCCAGGTTGGCTTTGCCACTTACGGTGATAACTCCATAGTTGATAATGCCGTATTTCGTAACAATATTGTTGAGATTGATGACCGTTACGCAAATTATATGGTAGAAGAGGGCTCCAGCGGTCTGGGTAGAATGGATTTTGATTACAATAGCATGTACGATACCGCGGGCGTATGCATCAAATGGATGGGCGTACCAATGAACTGGTTTGAATGGCGGGACAATTATCACCAAGAAGCTCATGGTATCTGGGGACAGGAGAGTTACGTTAATGCAGCCGGACGTGATTTCCATCTTCAGGGCAATTCAATAGGAATAGATAGGGGTGCTGTTCTCCCCGGATTTAATGATGCTAATTCGCCCTGGCCGTATAGCGGTAACGGCCCGGATATTGGTGCGTATGAGTATACCGGTGCTCCAATAGAAGATAATACAACGCCATATACTGTTGGACACAATCCGCAAAAATCCAGCGATTCGGCAGCACCTGATACAAATATCGTCGTTCATGTTTGTGATAGTGGTGTTGGTGTAGCCCAGTCGTCCATCGAGATGCGTGTAAACGGCTCATTAGTATCACCAAGCATCACGGGTAACTCCCATGATTACACATTAACTTATAATCCTCCGACTAACTTTAACTATGGGCAGAGGGTGAATGTCACCATTGATGCCAGCGACCTCAGATCGAATCGTATGGTCCAGGACAGCTACTATTTCAACATTCGGGAGGAAGATAGTGAGCCTGAGCCACCGCCTCCTCCCGGGGAGTACGAAATACCCTTCAGGGTGAATTGCGGAGGGGCAGATTATACAGATGGCAGTGGCAACTTATGGAATGCCGACAAGACATACACATCTGGATCCTGGGGCTATAATGATGGCAGAACTGGTGAACGCAGCGTTGCCATCAGCAATACTCAGGATGACCTGATTTACCAGGTAATAAGGTACGATCTTACCGGATATCGGTTTGACTTAAGCAACGGCACGTACAATGTAACCCTGCTCTTTGTTGAAAATTACGTAGACGGGGCGGGAATCAGGGTTTTCGATGTCCTGATCGAAGGACAAGTAAGACTGGATAATCTTGATATCTACGCCAGAGTTGGTAGAAATACCGCCCTCACACAGACGATTAGCGGCGTTACCGTTTCCGATGGTCAATTGAATATAGGATTCAGTGCGGGTACTTCCTCCCCTACTCTGATATGCGGCATAATGATATCCGCATCAGGCTCGGGAGGTAATCAACCTCCGGTTGCAGCGAGTGATTATTATAGCACCCTACCTGATAGCACCCTTAATATCCCCGCACCCGGCGTTCTTGGTAATGATAATGACGCAAACGGGGATACTTTAACAGCAATCCTGGTAAGTGATGTCAGTCACGGTGATCTGACCCTAAACCCGAGTGGAGCCTTTGTCTACACTCCTGATGAAGGCTACACCGGACCCGACAGCTTTTCTTATCGCGCCAATGACGGGCGGTCCAACTCAAACACAGCTGTGGTATCCCTGAACGTCAGCAGCAGCGGTAACGGTGGCACTGGTGGTACCGGCGGCACTGGAGGAACTAGCGGAAGCGGTGATGACGATACTGATAACGTGGAAGTTACCACTGTGATGAACTCCGTTAACGCGTCGGGTCAATTCACTGAGACGGTTACTGCCCGCTCAGCAGATGATCATGTAAGAATCGATATACCCAAAGATACCATGGGCATCAATGTTATGGGGTTACGGTTGCTGAATATCCGCATTGAAAGAATGACTTCAGACAGTCCTGAATCACCTGATGATGCCGAGATTGTCGGCTGGGTATATAATATTACTCCCGATGGGGCTGCTTTTGAACCCGCGATAACACTTACCATGACTTATCTCGATATCCAGATCCCCGATGGCGTGTCCGAGAAGAACCTGGTAATAGGTACTTACGACCCGAGTACCGGAGAATGGCACATAATTCCCTCCATTACCAATCTGGCGGATAACGAGGTCTCGGCTAATCTGGGTCACTT
>DUFB01000066.1 GCA_011192005.1 Dehalococcoidia bacterium | reverse complement strand
TCCAGAGTCCGCTGTCCTACCACTAGACGACTCCCCAGTAACAGGTAAATTATAGCATTTTGCGCTATTTAGAACAATGGAAATGCGTGTTATTGCTCAATTCTCTGATACCTAATCTGCTTAATTCCTGCACTCATTAGGCGTTTACCAGTTTAACCTGACTTAAATATAACGTCGACACGATTATTTGTTTCGCTATATCTTTTAGTGTCGTTGTTGAATATTCCTCCTCTTCACCCGCAAAACTCCCCTCAATCCACGCCTTGTTTTGGCACTAAGCAGGCAAATGTCCGCGCGAAAGTATGTGGGTTACGTGCCAGCCCACCGCCCATTATAGTCTAAAATCTGTTACTGATTATTAATTCAGCACTGAGCACTCTGGACAAGAGTTCGGGGTCTCTAATTTTATCTAAATCAAAGTATTCCGCTACCATTAACTCTGAATTTGAAAATATTCTCTTTCGATATTCTGTAGAAAGATAATAGGGTAAGGGGAACTGTTTTTTACTCAGTTGAAATTTAACGTCATTCACGTTCCAGAAATTTTTCCTTATAAATGCCTTTAACCATATAGGTACATGTAATTTAGCGTAGTCCTTTAATCTTGCTCTTATTGGAAGAGGGGCGTAAAAATTATATCCGTAATGAGACGTATATTTGGCGAGGTCAGGATCGATGTATTTGATTAAACTGGCTTGAAAAGACCCGTAATTCCGATATTTAAGCGGTATATCAAGACTCTGTAAAGCAATCCGTGCTTCGTTAAAGGGAGTCAGACCGTATGATATTTGATTATTAATTGTATTGTCATATCCCATCCAATATCTCGCATGCCATAACGGGAAAAGCATGGCAATTTGTTTTTCATTAAGTCGATTATCAGTTATTTCCAGGAGTGCTCTAATTTTATCAGCAAAAGTTGAGAAATGGGTGTTTTTATCAAAACGATTAGTGCACATTGAAAAATCTATATCATATCTCGATTTTACGAATCCATCAACCGGAATATTTCTATGGGGAAGACGCCAGAAATTTCGGTATATCTCACCGCTACCACCGTTTAATTGTAATTTAGCTTTGTCAACACGCTTCAGCCTGTGATCCAGAGTTGAGCCATTATTAAATACAGGTATGAGCCCATCATTCATGAAATACTGGTTTTCTATAAATGCCTCGAATCCATCTTCGGAAACTTCAGGGGGTTTTCCATCGTCAACATAATCTATTTCTAAACCCTCTCCCCTGGCCATAATCTTTGTTCTTTCGACACAGGTGGGTTGCCTGCTATCAGGGTAAGTGTATAAGTATAACGGCTTAACCCCGACTTTCTTCAATAAAGCCAGTACCAGCCTTGAATCCCAACCGGCGCTTAATCCCAGGCAAACATTATCTCCGAAATTCTCTTTAATGATGCTAAAATAATCAAGTAAATTCTCAGAAACCTTGGCTACCATTTCATCAAAATTCCTACTATCAAGTTGAGCGACTTCCGGTATCCTGGGTATTGCCGATACCTCGGGATATAATTGCCAGATGTTTCTGCTATCTACCAGATCAATTTCTTTAATAAGAGACTGGATACCAAAAAAGGATCCGTACAATGAGTATTCGTAGAGTTCCTGAGGTGATACGGTGGGTTTCTCTATCGATTTCAATACCGCTAAATAAGAGTTGGATACCACGTTTTTTTGTTTATCAGCATAGATCCGATTAAGCCCAAGATAATCATTAACAAGATACAGCTTGCCGTCCTTGGATACTATTAAGCAATATTCTCCATGAAGTTTAGAAAGGAATTTTCCATCCTCAGAGAAATCATTAAATAACTCTTTAAGAACACTGTGATCCATTCTCCTATTGTAGATGAGAGTTCCTGTTGCAATAACAAACTGGTTATTATCGAACGAGACTACGTTGTCTACTTTATATTTATACTTATAGAAAGCCCAGATAACATAGTCTTTGGTATCAATTCTGTGATAACAAGACAATCCCTTTTTATCAAAAACCCTGAGAGAATTATTATATTCTTTTTCTACTTGCTTAATATCAAGGTCCTTCGGTTTTTTTACCAGAAGAAAAGCTCCCAATATCATACCCTCCGTTATTTATCATGGCTTTTTTATCTCAGGTCGAATATTTGCATATTTCAGGAGTCCAGAGTTCGCTGCCCTATCACTGGACGACTCCCCGGTAACAGGTAAATAATAGCATGAAGCTATTATAGAGACAATAATTATTCAGGTATTTGACACTCCTTGGTGAACGGTCTATTGTTATTACTAAAAAGGAAATAATCGTGGCTGATATTAAGGAATTCCAGGAAAAAACCGGCGTAAATTTTAATAATTTATCTTTGCTGGAGCAGGCGCTGGTCCACAGCTCTTATATCAATGAAAATCCTGGCTATGCTTCAGGCCACAACGAGAAACTGGAATTTCTGGGTGATGCTGTTCTGGGGCTTTATGTTGCCGAAAAATTATATAAAGACCATCCGGATGCCAACGAAGGTGAGATGACCAGACTCCGCGCCGCACTGGTAAGTCGTAACACGTTGGCCCGGGTGGCAAAGAACATCAGACTGGGTGATTTCCTCTATCTTGGCAGGGGAGAGGAGTCCAGCGGAGGACGACAGAAAAAAGCCAACCTAGCCGGAGCCATGGAAGCCGTTATCGCTTCGGTTTATCTTGACCAGGGTGAAGATGTGACTAAGGATTTTATTATAAAAATACTGGATTCGGAGCTGAAACGGATTGACCGGAAGGACGTGATAATCGACTATAAATCCAGGTTGCAGGAGACAATACAGTCGAAGTATCAGAAAGCGCCGGAGTACAGGGTGCTCTACGAGGAAGGGCCGGACCATGATAAGACTTTCACCGTTAATGTGATGATAAACGGTACCGTCTTAGGAGAAGGCACCGGGAAGAATAAGAAAGCCGCCGAGATCGAAGCCGCCCGCATGGCGCTGAAAAATTTATAAAATGTATAAAAATGGGCTTTACGGCTTGAGTTCTCTCTGCTAAACTTAAGCTGTTGATGAATCGATGAATTTAGGGGGTGTTGCTATGGCAAGAAGAGGAGATTACAGCCAACGAGAGACGAGAAAAGTAAAAAAAGATGCTAAGAAGATACCCCCGGTAGATATCCTGACAACGCCACCGCCTGTTGAGGTTATCGGCAAGGGCAGTAAGAAGAAGAAAGCAGAAGAGGAAGAGTAGGAGCCGATTAACTGGATACGGCGGGAGCGGACAGTGAGTAATGAGCTGGCTTCATTGCATGCGTTTGTTTACGGGCGGGTCCAGGGTGTTTTTTTTCGCTCTTTTGTCGCCGGGCATGCCCGGGAGCTGGGACTTACCGGATACGTGCGAAACGTTGCCGACGGTTCGGTCGAGGTAAAGGGGGAGGGTAAACGGCAGGACCTGGAGAAACTTGTTGGTTTCCTTAGGGAAGGCCCGCCTCATGCCAGGGTAATAAAGATAGATAACAGCTGGGGGGAATACACCGGGAAATATCCAGGTTTTAATGTTACCTGATAATACCGGCCAGTGTTATGGCACCATCTCCTGCAAGCCGTAATACCGGTCGTTTTTCAATAAACGGAGCAGCGCCTCACGGGGAGTGCGGTAAGAATCACCGCCGCGTAACTGGCTCAACTGCTGGACCATTTCATCCAGTCTCATCGCCTTGTTGCCATTGCCCAAAAACAGGCGGAAGACGCTTTCCATGACGGGTAACCGATGGCTGATGAAATCAGGGTGATTGGAGCAGCATTTTTGGATTATTGAAATTAGTTCTTCGGGAGAGGGTTGTTTTTTCTCAGGACTTAACTTGCTGGTGCAATCGTGGCACAGGTGTTCTGAGATAAGCATCGCCGCCGAGCGTCTGTTGCTGTCGAGCCACTCCAGAGAAATCGCCCATTGTGTTTCCGGTGACTCTTCGGTTTTTTCTTCTTTATTAAGGGTGTCTTTCATATAAACCCGTTGGGATTATACTTCCAGTTCTACCTTGGCTGTTTTTATCATATCGAGATAGCTGACTTTGATTCCCAGCGCATTAGCCACTTCCCGGTCTACTTCATAGGGCTCACCGATGAAGACTTTATCGTATTCTTCAACGTCACCTTCATTCGGTTCTTCCTTTACGGTAAATTTCTTGGTGGCTTCGACGATTCCCAGGTCGAAGGGCAGAGTGAAGTAGAGGTCGGCAAGAACCTTGTCTATCCCCAGGTTATAGAGGTTTTCCCAGCCGCCCGATTCCTCGTCGTGGTACTTGCTGCTCGGTAATAGTGAAAGCAGGTTCATGATGCTGAAGCTGCCCGTGCCGTTAAACGTCTTCAGGGGTGCGACGGTTATCAGGTAGTCGCTGGAAAGTATCACGTTGGGCACCCAGAACGTCGGTACGGCAAACGGCTTGGGCAAGGGATTGTCCACTTCAACGAAGATGCAGTCCTTCACGTCCAGCGTCAGGACGCGCGGGAAATCGTAACCCAGGGCCTGGTAGATGGGGCGTGTCGGTACGCCGCCGGGGGTGCCCTCGAGCAATAAAATGTCGGCGTCGCTGACGTGCCGGATACTGGCGATTATCGCCGCGAGCATATCGGGACTGGTAGTAACCGGATAAGGGAGGGGATATGAGGCGCTGGGTTTTATCAGGACGCGCCGCGCCCGCGAGACCACGGCCGGTACCTTAAAACTAAAATCTGAGGCTTCGAATATCAAAATCTCCTCCTGAGAGTAATATGCAGGTTTTTAATATCTCCGTTATCTACCGGTCCCGGTATCATGGCGAGGAGAGTGCGGGAAAGCAGGTCGTTGAGCTCAGGATTGGTCGGTACACGGGTACCGTTGATAATCAAATCAAGTTCGTTTGTTTCTTTGTTGGAGAGCAATACGTTCTCGATAAGGTCGGTAATTTTCGTCCGGTCATTCGGGGAGAATTGCGGTACATTTACATCAAGCGGTTCGTCAGTTACCACCGCCAGCAAGCGTTCGGGGTCGGTAATCAGTCCCTCACCCTGTTCGCGGCGATGGACTTCAATCTTGGGAAAATCGCTGCTCTTAAAACCTTCGGTCAGGATAAGGTCGTAATCCCAGAGGACAAAATCGGATATCTCCTGCGGGTCAAAATACTCGTCCATGCGCCGGTATATCGCCAGATGATCCAGTGAATTCAGGGCGGATAGCTCGCTGCCTGCTTTGGTGAATCGCCAGGTATCTTTGTCCGTGGTATCGATATCCGAAGCATGGTGTGAGTGTTTGACAATAGCGACCTTGTGGCCGCGCGTTTTCAATTCGGTGATAAGCCCTTCCAGCAATGTCGTCTTGCCGGAACCCGATTTACCTACGATTGATATTATGGTTCGCATGTAAATTTTTTCGTCGCTCGACCCCTCTATAAACTTACTTCCTCGTTCCAATCGAGCATCAATGCCTGGACGACCTCACCTTTTCTGACCTCTTTCCGGTCTTCGGGGATAATCACCAGGCTGTTGGCGAGACCCATAGAACTCAGTATCCCCGAACCCTGTGGTCCGGTCAGACGGGCATAGTATTTACCGTTGCGTCTCTCCGTAATGGCCCGGTCGTAAAGACGCCGTCCGGCGTTATTTTTAATGTTATCCTCGATGATGGCCTGGACGGTGGGTTTGGCAACCATTGTCTTCCCCATCATTTTAAGCAGGGCGGGCCGCACAAAAAGCTCGAAACTGACCATGCAGCTGACCGCATTTCCCGGCAGACCCAGGTGGGGAATTATCCTGGTCCGGTTACCCTTGCCCGTTGCTTTTATCTTGCCGAAAGCCAGCGGTTTTCCGGGCTTTACCCGCACTTTCCAGAAGACCATTTCACCGTCTCTGGCGAGGATATCCTTGACCATATCGTAATCACCCATGGATACGCCGCCGGTACTGAGCAGCATATCGGCGTCCTCTACCTGACGCAGTTTACTCACCAGTTCCTCTTCGGTATCGCGGGCTATACCTAGGATTTTAGGAATAGCGCCGTAGCGTTGTACCAAACTGGCGATACTGTAGGTATTACTGTCGTATATCTTGCCTTCCGAAAGGGGTTTGTCGATACTCACCAGTTCGTTGCCCGTAGCCAGAACAGCCACTACCGGTCGTCTGATTACGGTAACATGTGTCTGACCGAGTGAAGCCAGCAGTCCTATCTCGGAGGGACGGAGTACGGTACCCTTTAGCAATACAGTGGCACCCCTGGAGATATCCTCTCCCGTCCGCCTGATGTTGAGACCCGGGGTTGTCTCGGCAAGGATGCCTACCTGGGTATAGGGTTCGCTGATAGCCGACTTCTTTCGTTCGTCTTCATCGGTGTTTTCAAATTGCACCACGCAGTCGGCGCCTTTCGGAACCGCGGCGCCGGTCATGATGCGGACGGCAGTACCGGGCGTAACCTCCTTGCGGGATATGGAACCGGCCATAACCGTGTCGATGACACGGAGGACACGGGGTGACGATTCGCTGGCGCCGGCGGTATCTCTGGAGATAACGGCGTATCCGTCCATGGCGGAGTTGTCCAGTGGGGGTATGGTGATATCCGATTTTATATCTTCGGCCAGGACCTGGCCGAGTGCGTTCAATATGGGGACTTTTTCTTCGTTTAAAACTTCAACTTCCTTGAGTATCTTTTCCAGGGCTTCTTCAACGCTTATCATCTAATCTTTGGCTCCGTCGTCAATTTTTCTGGCCAGTTCCAGGTCTTCCATGGTATTGATATTGAAAAAACTCATGTGTTCGGGGTCGAACCGGTCAATCTCCTCCGCTTCCACGTATCTTACTTTCACAAAGTCGAATAGCTCGATAATAATCCTCCGGTTATTTTTTATCATGGTTTCAATCGGCGGGACGCAGTTTTTGGAGTATATGGAGTGAAGGGGTTCGAAGTAACTGCCTATTCTCGGTATTACAAAATCAAAACCTTCGGCCACCTCCGTCATGTAGGCAACTAAATCCCTGTTTAGAAAAGGCATATCGGCAGCGATAACGAGGTTATAAAACGACTCGGATTTTACCAGTCCGGTATAAATACCACCCAGAGAACCTCGTCCCGGGAAGATATCAGATACCGTCTTTATCTTCGGGTTATCGCCAGATTCTGCGAAGCTTCTTTCTTCAGCGGTGACGATAACGATATCTTTACAGAGCGAGTCAATCCGGGATATTACCTTTTCCAGTAGGGTTTTATTACCTACTTTTTCTGTTATCTTATCGTGTCCTAAACGTAAACTCTTACCACCAGCGAGGATTATACAGCTAATATCCAATTTTTAAGCCTGTTTTTACGGGCGACCTTACCCCCTATAGGATATTTTACCACAGAAAGTCAATAGTTGAGGCAAATGTGAAAAGTGTTGGCGGGCGTTAAGAGCATGATAAAGAAATAGAGAGAGAATTATTACTAAATATTATAATATTACTACTGTATACTGGCAAATATCTATAAATATCAGCGTATTTTAATAATTGATGGATATTCCCAGTCTGTATTGTCTATTATCATGTCGGCGTGGGTACCCGGTGGGAACAGAGAGAGGTATTTCCTTTGCGCCGGCAGGTATTTAGTTTCGTATTTTTCGATTACTGCTTGCGAGTCTCTCACCTTAGCCCGCCTTTTGCTTTCTTCAAAAGGGATTTCCAGGAACACCTTGTAGTCTATATATTGAGAAAGCTCTTCCCTGAAGAGGAAAACGCCCTCAAATATCACGATTGTATCAGGGGTAAAAGTGTACTCCCTCACGGCGTCGTATGTATCGGTGTCCGGGTTCAGGACAGATAGTCTAATTGAATATTCAGCTTTCTCGTGAAGCGGTTTAAGCACTTTATTAACAAGATCTTCCAGATTGAAACTCAGCCGGTAGTAATTCTCGGCGGGGTCATCACCAGCGTACCTGACAGCCCTGGGATTGTGAAAATCATCGAGGTGAATGGTCTGTACCTGGTAATTCAGAGAAAGCAGGTATTTTTCCAGCACCGCGGCGAAGCTGGTTTTTCCGGCACCGTCGATGCCAGTTATGCCTACGACGAAAAGTTTGTTCTTTTCTTTTCGCTTTTGGATTGCTGAAAGTATTTTATCGAACACCGGCAGTTTTCTATCGAATATATCCAGTAGTTCGTCGAACTGACTGATGGTGATGTCCGCCTGTTCCGGTTCCTTACCGCCATAGCCGAAAAGCACCCCGATAGCTAGCGAGTCAGTCCCCCGGGCGGCATCTATATCATGAAATCTGTCGCCGACTATCGCAGCGGTTTTACTTTTCAATTTTTCCTTTATCTTCTTCACTAGTTCGGGCTTGGTCAGGTCATTTTCATGAACGCATTCGGCGTAATCGAAATAGTCTATGATTTGAAGCGATGTCAGAACGATATTGAAATACTGCGGTGAGGCATTACTGTAGAGAGCCAGCTGAAAGCCCCTTTTCCGGAGCGTTTCGAGAGTTACTTTTACATTGGGAAAGGTAACCGCCGATTTCTGGAAGAGGGCTCCGTATTCGGCTCTGGTTTTGTCTCTTAATTCTTCCCAGCGGTGCGTATGCTCAGAGGGAATGATATGTTTATAAAGCTCACCGGAAGCTGTCCCGATGAACTGGTTGATGTCCTCTGCACTATATTCGAGTTCCCAGCCGAAATGCTTAAAAGCTGTTTGCAGAGCCCTGTAGACGATTTCTAGAGACGGGGCAATCGTGCCGTCCATATCAAAAATGATAAGGTCTACATCATTAGCTGCTATCATTAAACCCTAATAGCCTACAGTGACGGCTGGAGGACGATAATCCGAGGACTCGACGGAAGTTCGGCGCGAGTGAAAGCTACCTCGCTGGTATCCATTCGCGTTACGTTTTCCTTGTCTTTAAGAAATTCTTCGACGCCGGCAATGGGTAGCTTCATTTTGCCCGTCTTGTAGTGCATCGGGATAATCACCCGGGCTCTTACCTGTTCCGCCACCATGCCCGCGGTTTTCGCGTCGATGGTAAAGAATCCCCCCACTGGTATGAGAAGCACGTGTACTTTCCCCAACTCCACGACCTGATTATCGGTAAGGACGTGCCCGAGGTCGCCCATATGACAGACCCTGATGCCATCGACCTCGAAGCAGTAGATGTTGTTCTTGCCTCTTTCGCTGCCGCCCTTTTCGTCGTGGGCGGTGTTGATGGCTTTGATACTAATGCCTTTCACATCGGTTGTGCCCTTAACGACCTCGGGATTACCCCCGACGGCGGCCGCGTTGTTATGGTCGCCGTGCTCGTGGCTGACCGTGACAATATCAGCCGATTCATTAATCTCGCCGTGCTGGAAACCTTCGCCGGTCGTATAGGGGTCGGTGATAATACGGGTACCGTTATCGGCGGTAATGAGAAAAGAAGCGTGTGCCAGCCATTTCAGCTTCATTATTTGACCTCCCTGTAGATATTCTCTATTTAGCCATATTTAAAATGAGGTTAACAAAAGTCCTGACCGGTATGCCGGTGGCTCCTTTTACCAGGTAGCCTTTTTCCTTGTCGTTGTCAGCGGTACCGGCGATATCCAGGTGTACCCAGGGTGTATCCTTGATGAAATCAGCCAGAAACTTGGCGGCGGTGATGGCTCCCCCATATCGATTACCGACATTCTTGATGTCGGCGATATCGCTTTTCAGTTGCTCCCGGTACTCATCGAACATCGGTAATTGCCAGGACAGTTCTCCGGACTCCTTTCCCGCGGCCAATACCTTATCGGCAAGCTCCTGGTTGTTGCTGAAAACGCCGGTGCATATCTTTCCTAGGGCCACAATGCAGGCCCCGGTTAGTGTGGCCGCATCAACAATGGCCTTGGCTTTTAACCTTACGGCGTAGCAGAGAGCGTCGGCCAGAATGAGCCGACCCTCGGCGTCCGTGTTGAGGACTTCAATTGTCTTGCCGTTCATTGCTTTGATGATGTCGCCCGGTTTGAGAGCGGTACCGCTGGGGAGGTTTTCCGTAGCGGGGACCAGGGCGGTAACGTTAATCTTGGGTTTCAAACGAGCAATCGCCATCAGAGTCGCCATTACCGCGGCGCCCCCGGCCATGTCATCCTTCATATCGGCCATGCCTTCGGAGGGCTTGATGGAAATGCCCCCGGAATCGAACGTTATCCCCTTTCCCGCCAGGACAAGGTCGATACTTGTCGTGGGTTTGCCCTTGTACCCGAGGATGATGAATTTCGGTGGTTGTTGGCTGCCCTGGGCGACGCCCAGTAGTCCGCCCATACCCAGCTTGGTCATTCTTCCTTTATCCAGAACTTCTATACTTAATCCGTATGTCTCGGACAGTTTCCTGGCGGCGTTAGCCATATGTGTCGGCGTCATATTATTGGCGGGTTCATTGACGATATCACGCGCCCAGTTAACCGCTTCGGCGATAACCGTTCCTTTATTTACGGCTTTCTCCAGGACCGGCTTGTCCTTCTCGCTGCCGACTATCAGCAGGCTTTTTATCTCCCCGGTATCATCTTCTTTCTTGGTGATATAGCGGCGGAAGTTATAGAGCCCCAGCGGGGCTCCTTCGGCTATTGACTGAGCAGCGATTTCTCGGGATATCTTGTTAACTCCGGCACCCTGTAGGATAGTGGCAATGCTGGCCACGCCGTTTTTCCTCAGGTAGCGGCAGGCCTCGGCGACGGCACCGCGTACCTTTTCCGCCGTTAGTTCCTGTTTTTTACCCAGTCCCACAATTACCACGCGACCAGCCGGGAGTTTACCCAGGCTGTGCAGGAGGTTAATCTCGTTGAGATTACCTTTAATAACTCCCTGTTTTATCAACTGAGAAATGGCTCCATCCAGAGCTTTATCCACGGCAGCGATATCGCCGCTGAGGGTTTTAGTGCCCTTAAAGGAATTCAATATTAAGGCGTCAGTCTTGATGGCGGTAATATCTCCGGTAACGACCTTTATCTCCATTTAAAATCTCCCTCTGATTACGAAATGTTTGAAGTAATATATGGGTATCATCTGTCGGTGTCCCGGTGAGAGGAAACGAAGATGACCTGCATATCCTACATTATAGGGAGTTTTTACTGATTTGGCTAGTCACTGCCATCGGTTTCAGTCGGTCGTCTCCTGGCTGTAGAAAGCCACCCCGAGGAGTCCCGGTCCGGTATGAACTCCCATTACCGGCGTGAACTCGGTGATGTAAAGCTCTTCACAACTGAACTTTTCTTTAATGCGGTCCTGCAGTTCCTTGGCGTTTTCGAGGGCGTCGGCATGCATAACAGCGGCATGGATCGATTTCTCTCCGACTTCCCTTTCCATTATCTTTATGATGCGGTTTATCGCGTTTTTAGTCGACCTGGGAAGGGCGACAGTGCGAGGTTCGGCATGATTTAAGGTGAAGACCGGCTTGATATTAAGGAAGGAATTGAGCATGGCAGCAGCCTGTGGAACACGTCCGCTTCTCGCCAGATACCGGAGCGTATCCAGAGTAGCGTACAGGCTTATCCGCGGCATGATATCTTGAACGATGGTGATTACTTCCTCCATCGTTTTATTCTGGTCGGCAGCTTTGGCGGCGGATAAGGCCACCAGGCCCTGCCCGGCAGCGGCGGTGGTACACTCCATCACCTCGATAGGTATACCGGGGAGAACGTTTCTGGCTATCTCGCGGGCAACATTGGCGGCGTTGAACATGGCGGTGAACTTAGCCGGTTCGGTAAAGCAGAGGATACTCTTGGCTTTCTGACTGGCATTGCGGTAGGCTTCGAGGTAGGGAGCCGGAGATGAGCTGGAAGTGGTGGGCATGTTTTTAGCTTCCCGTAACATGGCGTAGAATTCGTTGGGCGTGATATCTATCCCGTCACGGTATGACCTGTCCTCGAAATTTAGCTGCACCGGTATTATTTCGATATTGTACCTGCTTACCTGCTCCGGGGGGATGCAGGCGGTGGTGTCCGTAACGATAGCAACTTTTTTCATTAGCCGGTATTTATCCGTTCTTTTTTGTCTGCCAGGGATTATAATCCCTATCGATAAACAGGTTCCTCCTGGTATCGGCGTTAGCCAGTTCGCGCTTGAGGCCGATTAACGTGTAAAGACCGATGAATAGGAGTAGCGCCAGAGGGTAATAAATATATATCATATCGAGGTCTCTTTCAAGCAGCCAGGCGAAGAGCGGCGTAAAGACCATCGCGCAGAGAGCCAGCCTGACATTGCTGGTAATGGCGATAAAGATGATTACCAGAGCACCGGCGATAAGTAGAGGAATGGGCATGAAAGCCAGCAGCACTCCCAGGACCGTCGCTGCTCCTTTACCTCCCTTGAATTTCAGAAAGACGGGCCAGTTGTGGCCAAGGATAGCGGCGAAGCCGGCCACGCAAATCCAGGGAAGAGTCAGGCCCAGCCAGCTGGCAATCACAACAGCCATGGCTCCCTTACCGATATCGGCCGCCAGAACCGCCAGCCCGTATACCGGGCCGACATTACGGTAGACGTTCAGGGCGCCGATATTACCGCCGCCCGTTTCCCGGATATCCACGCCCTTTATCAAATGGCCGACGATATAGGCAAAGGGGATGGAACCCAGAATATAGCCGATGATTATTGCCGCGACTATTCTAAATTCTTCCAACTGTTTCTCCTTCTAGTCATCGATATAAAAAGCTACGCCCACCGTACCCGTGCCGCAGGCGTATCCCATCACCGGGCTGAACTCGCCGAGCCATAACTCCACGCAGTTAAATTCGGCAGCGACCCTCTCTTTCAATTTCTCGGCTTCATCCAGGGCATAGGCATGCATCACGGCGGCATGTACCGGTTTGTTATCCGTTTTCTCTTTCATCATCTTGAGAATACGGTCTATACCCTGCTTCCTGTTCCTGACTATTGAATTAAAATGGACCACTTCGGATAACGAAAGAATCGGTCTGATGTTTAGTGCCGAACCTATCTGCGAGGCTATCTTGGGAATGCGACCGGAGCGGTACACGTGACGCATCGTATCCAGGAGTACATAGGCGTTCACTTTACCCCTTACTTCCTCGGTAGCGCTGATGACCTCTGCGAGCTCTTTGTTTTCAGCTGCCGCCCGGGCAGCGGCCAGGGCTATCATGCCTTCCGAAGGAGTGGCTGACTTAGAGTCCATTATCTCGATGTTCAGATTGGGTTGCTCGGATTCCACCAGCCTTTTTGCGTCCAGAGCGGCGTTATACACGGCGCTGAGCCCGAGTGAAACGGTAATACATAGAATATTATCCGCCTTCTGGCTTACCCTGCGAAAGACTTGGAGGCATTCTTCGGGGGCAGGTGCCGAGGTCTTGAAAGAATCGGGGTCTCTTAGAAACAGCTCGTAGGTTTCCGTAGGAGTGATATCCACCCAATCACGGTAACTCCTGCCGTTGACGTAGAAATTAATGGGGATTATCTCGATATCGTATTGTTCCGTAAATTCTCTGGTGAGACAGGCAATACTATCGGTAACGACCGCGACTTTCGGCATTAAATACCTCCGTGATTATTCCGCATGTGTGTCTTATGCGGTTTTAGCGTTATCTATCCTGGTATTTTTCGCGAGCGATTTGCTTCTGTTTCTAAAGTATCGTTCCAGAACGAGCGGCACCAGGAAAACCCCCGACATCACCAGCATCAGTCCTACGAACATGGGCGTGTTTATCTGTCCGTAAGCATAATGGACCACCAGTGACAGGGTTATTATCCCGGAAAGGACCAGTAAACCGATTCTCAACCAGCGTTGTCTGATGCGAATGAAAGCAGCTATGGTCAGTCCCAGCGCCAGGAAACTCAGTCCTATCCAGGGAGCCATGATGTTGGCACGCTCCAGGCTGGTGGTGGTAATTTTCCAGTCCGGCGATACTGCCAGAAACCAGCCGATTATTATCGGCATCGGCAGCAGCATTACCGAGCTGAACAGCCAGTCTTTCTTCAACGTTTGAGTAACAATATGTATTAACCACCACGCGGCCAAGGCTATGTACACCGGTATCGCCAGAAGCGATAGTCCTTTGGGCAGATAGACGAGGAGGATGCCAACGGCCAGTACCGGCAGCAACGAATAGCTGAGCCAGGAAAAAATCCAGGTAGGTTTGCCGTGACGCCAGCCGTAGACGGCGATACCCGCTATCAGGCTCAAAACCACCACCAACCAGCCGGCATGTTGCCACCAGTTAAGGGTGAAGAGGCCACCGAAAAGGATATGTGGCAGCGAGGCCATAAACACTTGCTTCCAGCTGCCCTGACTGTAGGCTTCGTAGATTTGCCGGGCTACCAGCGACGGCGACCCCAGTTGGCGCAGGCAGGTTTTAACCGCTTCTTCTTCCGAGAGTCCCGAATCCGTCAGTTCCTGCAATTTATCTTCGATGTGGGTCTCGAGCTCACCGAGAACCTCGGCTTCATTGGATGGTTGAAGCTTTGATGTATACCTGATACTCTCTATATATTCAGCCAGTTCCGATGTCACTATATACCTCTTAGCTTACCGAGTGACCGGGTTGCAGTATCAGACTGACCGCATTGAGGAAGTCATGCCACTGCGTTTTTTCCTGGGCCAGCTTGGCAAGCCCCTTTGCCGTGATATGATAATAACGCCTCTGACGTCCGTTAGGCAGCGTTTGCCACGACCCCGTAATCAGCCCCGACTTTTCCAGTCGGTGCAGGGCCGGATAGAGAGTGCCCTCCTTAAATTTAAAATAACCCTCGCTCCTCGCTTCCAGCTCTTTAATAACCTGATAGCCGTACATCGGTTGCTGCTCCAGCAGGCATAGAAGTAACGAGTGCGAGCTGCTTTTTAGCAAGTCACCTCTTTTTGCCATACTAATCACCTCGCATTCCGGTGTTTACTTAGATGTTCTATGTAGGTAAATACTATCACTGTTTATTAGCATTTGCAAGAAATTTCCGCAAATATTACCATGGTTATAAAAAAATACCAACTTGAGGCGAGGCTGGTAAAGTGTTATATTACGGAGTAACAGCAGGGGAGTGGCGGTGGCCGGGGCGCTTAACATAATAGTATTAGAAATAATATCTCTTACGGGGGAGTGCCGGAACTGGCAGACGGGCCAGACTTAGGATCTGGTGCAGCGATGCGTGGGGGTTCGAGTCCCCCCTTCCCCACTTGGGGTGTCAATAGGCAGAACTCCCAATATTTCGGTCCTCTTTCCATGTGGGGGAACCGGTAGATTATAGTACAGCTTCACCCTTTCCTTTTCAACCACTATCTTCTTCACGAACGATCTCAGGAAGGCCTTTCTTTGAGCAACCTCGCTTTCATCAAGGATATTCCAAAGATCCGCAACATAAGAGCGAACAGCCTCAATGTCAAGTTGCTGATAACCTTGGAGTGTCATCTCTGCCTCGGCGACGACTCTGGCCTTGCTGAGTTCATCCTGCTTCACCCTCAACTCCTTAATTCTGGGAGCAAGGTCATTAAGGTCGAGCCTTCCGGTCTCAAGGGCATCATACAGCCGAGTCAGCCTATTAACCACCTCCTGAATCTCGAAGTCGATATTAGCAATCTTTTCTTTGACTACGGCATACCCGGCACCGAGCTCTTCGTTCACGATTCTCACTAATTCCTCAAGGTATTTCCCGTCCAGGATTTTACTCTTAATTTGTTCAATCACAAGGTGCTCAATCTTCTTCTTCGGTAATATCCTGCTATCACAGGCTTCTCTACCCTGTTTGCAGCCACGATTACACGCGTAATAATAATACCGATGAGACTTAGCGCTCCGACCCACCATGGCACTGCCGCAGGTGCAAAAAAGTATGCCGCTGAGAAGATAGAAGCTAGGGACAATCCGGGGATGAACCGTTTTCGGGGCATTCTTGGACATTACTTTCTGCACCTGATTGAAGGTATATTTATCAATAATAGGTTGCCAGGCATCCTCGACACGTACCGGGGGTTCGCTGCTATGGATAGCCGGGTGACCAGGCCTGCCGCCGAATACCAGTGTACCGCAGTATACCTCGTTATTGAGAATCTTGTGCACGGTAGTCTTTCCCCAGCGTTGGCCGGTACTGGTGAAAACCTCTTCCCTATTAAGCGTCTTCGCGATCTCCTTACAGCCTATCCGCTTCAGCGCCATCTCGAATATCCGGCGAATAACTTTTACGGATATTGAATCTTCCGGATCCGGCTCAAGCTTATAACGTGTCTTAGCCCCGTCCTTGACCGGTATTTTACGGAAGCCATAGGGCGCTCTACCGATGCTGTAGAATCCCCTCGCGGCGTTTTCTCTAAGACCCCGCTTTATATCCTGTCCGAGATTAGCGCTATAGAACTCATCGACTGACTCGATGATTCCTTCGAGAAGCTGGCCCGATGGACTTTCATCCAGGTGCTCATTTATCGAAATGACTCTAATTCCTTTGTTTTTCAGAAGTGTCTTGTAGGTAACGGAATCGACACGACGAACCTTATCCCGTCACTGTGATTTGCTCCATTCCACAAAACTCCGGTGCGTGCTCACCATCTGACCAAGACGCTTAAAACAACCGAGTTTATAGTCGAGGTCATTTGTTCCTTGCTCCAGGCGTATCCCGAGTCACTTTATGACGAAATGTGCAGACGGGGAGACTGAGTAGGCTTTATCTACATCAAACCCACTAATTTCAAACCTGTTGGGACAAAGGCGAGCATATGCCATCAGCTTTAGTAATAATGTTAATCCGATAACATAGCTTTTAACCAAAATATTTTTAACGAAATTCCTACAAAATAAAAAAGATATAGAATCGAACTTACCAAAAAAATAAATCGATATTGCACCTCATCAGGTAAATTCACTTCCCTGAAACGGGATTTTTATAGTGGAAGGGACAGATGAATCCTGACGGGTATAACGTTTCCTCAGGAGGCGCATCAGGTGAAAAGCCAGTTGAAGACCGATACGGAGGTTCCGGTCTTTTATCGACTCGTCTTGATGGCTCAACCCAGCCCTCATGATACGGAACATTGAAAGTCATACACCATCGGACTTTCTTGAATTTCCATATACCATTTTCTTTTATATATTCATTTTCATATACCCCGTTCATCCATCCCGGGACAATGCCTCCATCCGCAGGCAAAGCATTTGCCCCGAAACCATACCACCTGCCCTTTGCTGTTTTATTACCCGGATCTACATTGACAATACCGGATAGCTGCATAACCTGATGCAGAAATTCCGGTTTTTCATGCTTCATCATTTCATCACTTTGCTTTCCGCGGTTGCAGAATAGTATAATTTTTTCCTTTCCACGGAACTCCCCAGCCGCTATTGACAAGGTGGTATCGGGACCATCGGCAAACAGGTCTATTATATCTTCGGCCATCCAGTGCTCGAGATAAAAGCCAAATGCCCTCTGTAACTTTTTTATATCCTCAATATCCTGCAAAGTCCTGATTTGATTTTCCAGGGTCTTAATTCTCTCTTCCATTTCTTCTAGTGTCATCATGAACTCCTTTTTTAAACTATACTTGAATGAAGATGCTAATCTAGCTATTTCCCCATATTATTCACAGAAGAGCACTAGCCCTCCCAACGTTTCTCAATATACTCTGGTGCGTTCGCCACATTCATGAAAATGATAGGTTTCTTAACTATCTTAATATCAATCGGTGCGTGGACCAGTCCCCCCGGAATATAAACAATCATGGGTTCGGTAATAGGATATTTCTCGAGCTCCTCTCCTATCGTGAAATCAACTACTGCATGAAAATCCGATATATCTGAAGGGTCGGCACTAAAAAAGTGAAATATTTCATCGAATTCATGGGTATGAGGCTCACCCATCGATACAGGCTTGGTGATGCAATTCCACCGGAGCCAGTAATTCTGAAAAAGACCTCCGAAATGGTGCTTACTACCCTGCATGACTATCCTGTACTTAACATCGGTGCCCTCTATCAAAGGTCTGTGAAAAAAATGATTCCTATATTTCTTGTTTATCATCTTGATATTCTCTCCTCTTTTGGGTTGTTTTAAGGTTGATTATTTTTGGTGATTCCATTCAATCTTTCACGATCCTAATAGGGAAGGAATTCTCTACCGAGCATCTCGCGGGCAATAATTAACTTCATAATTTCCGCTGTACCGTCACCTATCTCCCCACCGATAACATCTTTTAACCGTTGCTCAAAGGGGAGGTCTTTGCTGTAGCCGTAATGCCCGTGAATAAGCAGACAATCATGAATGATATTAAAAGCCTTTCTGGTACACCACCACTTAACCATTGCCGATTCCTTACTGTGCCTCACACCGTTATCCTTCATCCATAAAGTCCGATAGCACAGCCATCTACCCAGTTCCACATTCGTAGCCGCCTCAGCAAGCTTGAAAGAAATCCCCTCAAATTTGGCCAAAGGTTTCCCGAATTGAACTCGCTGCTTGGTATAAGCACAAGTCTCCTCCAGTGAGGCTTCAGCCTTAGCCATCGCCATCAGGGCTAAGAAGACACGATTAATATCAAAAGCACGCATCGTTTCAACAAAGCCTTTACCCTCTTCATCGCCCAGAAGATACTTTTCAGGTATTTTTACATCTTCGAATGATATAATCCCGGCTGACGTGGACTCAACACCCATGTCATCGATATGCGCTATGGTAATACCAGGAAGGTCCATGGGTACGAGGAAAGGGGTAATCCGTCGTGAAGTAAGGTCGGTTTTAGCTAACACAACGGCTGCATGTCCCTGATAAGCAAAGGACGTTCGGTTTTTCTCGCCATTCAGGATATAGTAGTCGCCAGCTTTTCTTGCCGTCATTCTCAAGCTACCTAGATCTGAACCGGCCTCGGCTTCGGTGGCGGCTATAATCACCATCTTCTCACCCCGCGCCATAGCAGGTAGCCATTCTTCTTTCACTTCATCAGAGGCTAGTATAACAAAACTGGCTTGACCGTAATTGTAAAACACCAGAAGAGCGGCATCCTCCGCGTATCTGGCTAGATCCTCGATAATGAGACCAACCGTAATCGCGTCTTTAGGCTGCCCCCCGTATTTCTCCGGTATATTCAGCCCCAAAAGACCGATATCAGCCATTTTCTTTATGAGTTCTTGAGGAATTGACTCTGCCTTAATCCGGTCCTTGTAACCGGGAGCAATCTCTTTCTGTGCAAAATCACGTACCATATTCCGGATCATGCTTTGTTCCTCGGTGAAAGTAAAGTCCAACATAGCAGTTTCCTCCTTTGATGGAGTTGCCGGCCGGCTATTATTAACGGGAAGAATGATTATGTGCTTAAAAGCACCGGGACATATATTTTATATAACTCCCTCCGCCATCAAGCGAGCCCATTCCTCGTCCGAGAGTCCGAGCAATTCTGTAAATACATATTCGTTATGTTCTCCAATCATGGTAGCACGACCTATCTCATATGGCGTCTCGGACAACCGGAAGCAGGGGCCATGATAAAACGGGATTTTACCGATAACGGGGTGTTCTCTCTCTTCAAAAAAGTTATAATGCATAAGTTGAGGGTCTTCTGCCTGGTCTCTGGCATCGGCAACTACACCCGCGGCAACTCTAGCCGCCTGCATCAGGTCCATCACCTCCCGGGGCGAATGCTTTACCGTCCATTCCTCCACAATTCTGTCGAGTTCGTCCTCATTCTGCTTTCTTTGCGACAGAGTGGCAAATTTCGAGTCCTTGGCCAGGGCCGGTTGCCCGATTATTCTACAGAAGCTTTTCCATTCATCATCCGTGAATACAGCAATAGCACACCATATGTCATCGCCACGACAGCGATAGATGCCATGAGGAGCCGCGTTGTCAAGCCGGTTACACCTTGGGGTGAGGTCTCTCTGATTAGCTGTGTAATCAAGGATAAGTGGCGTGATTAATTGCATCGCCGCTTCATGCTGGGATTGGTCAATATACTGCCCCTTGCCCGTTCTGCGACGGTAGTCAAGGGCAGCAATGAGACAGACGGAATTAAACTGGGGAGCAATAAAATCGGTTAAAGCCCCGAAAGCACCAGCCGGAGGCCGATCGGGCCAGCCGAGGATGGAATCGACTCCCGATAGAGCGGTAAGGATAAATCCCTGACCGTGATGCCCGGCCAGTGGCCCTGTATGCCCGTGCATACATGTACGCAGCATGATAATATCGGGCTTTATTTTCTTCAGATTATCGTAGTCAAGACCCCATTTTTCCATTGTTCCGGTAGCATAGCTGTCAGCCACTATATCAGCCCAGACTACAAGTCTCTTAACCAGCTCTTTTGCTTCAGGATGAGACATGTTCAGGGTAATATTATATCTTTTACCCGTCTGGCAATAGGCAAAGTAATAGCTTTGTTCCGGGGCGGCTACGCCGTCCTTGAATGGCCCCAGGCTTCTCAGGGCATCCGGGCGCTCTCTCGACTCTACCTTTATTATGGTCGCTCCATAAAAAGCAAGGGGATTAAGACTGAATGGACCTGTTCCCGTCCAGGTGAAATCCAGGATATTGATCCCTTCAAAGGGGGGCGTCTGCATTTGCGTATCGTCCATTTCCATTAGATGATCCTATCTTGTTTTAAAAGTACAAGTTCCTCTTTCGACAATCCCAGTTCCCCGAAATAGATTTCCTCATTATGCTCACCTATAAGCGGTGCCCGACGACGTATTTTACATGAGCCGTCGGAAAGTTTAGTAAAAGCACCGGGATATACAATATTATCTCCTAGCTCGGGATGTTCAACCTCTTCCCAGTACTGGCGGACAGTAAGTTGTGGAAATTCCAGCATATCAGTAGGAGTAAAAACGGGGTATAGCTGGATACCTCTTTCCTGGGCGCCATTCCAGAGCTCACTCTTGGTATGATTCATGAAAAACCTGCTGAAACTTTCAACGATTTCATCTACCGCGTCCTGGGTAACCGTTTGCCAGTTCCACGTGCTCCAGTCGACGTACTGGAGGGTCTCGCTGGCCATGCCATCTTCAACGACCCACTGAGTCAGCCCGTTTGTACTCGGAAGCATCCCCGGTTCGACAAAGGGGAAGAATTTTACGCTACCATCTTTACAGGGATATATCAGGGGGACGTCAATATAACTTACTTCCCCGCTGGCTCTTACCTGGGGTCGTGGCCAGATTCTACCGGTGCGTTTGACGATTTGTTTGTTCGTAGGCCACAATCCCTGTACTTCCGGTCCGGTAGCCCAAGCAAGTCCGAGTAGCGTCACCGCATCGATATATTGACCCCTGCCGGTAATACCCCGGCTATAGAGGGCAATGAGAGAGCCGATCACGGCCTGTATGGCACTGAAAAAATACGAGATGGGATAACCGGGACTAATTGGAGGTCGGTCGGGGTCACCGGTAACGAATCCTAGACCGGAGAGAGCCCATAGGACTATATCGGGCGCTTTGTAGTCTTTATACGGGCCGTCCTGTCCGAAGCCGGTGATAGAAGCCATGATGATGCCCGGGTTTATTTCACTGAGTGTAGAATATCCCAGACCGAGTTTGTCCATGTAGCCCGGATTGAATGACTCAATAATAAAATCTGCTGTCCTGCACAATTGCTTGAATATTTCTTGTCCTTTTTTTCTCTTAATATTGAGGGTTATCCCCCTTTTATTAGTATTAAACCCCATCCAGTACAGGCTTTTTTCAGGATCAGGTATATCATGATAAAAGGGACCAAGGCTTCTTCCTGGATCACCCTCTGGCGTTTCCATCTTTATAACATCCGCACCCAGATCACCGAATAATTTGCCGGATAAGTATCCGCGCTGGTCAGTTAAATCCAGGACGCGATAAGGAGAGAGCATGCCTTCATTATTGGATACCGTAGATTTCTTACTTAATTTCCCCATCTTTTACTAGCTTTTTCCTTCAGGGTAGGTGTAGAATCCTTTTCCCGTCTTGCGTCCGAGCCAGCCCATGGTCACCATCTTTTTCATCAACTGTGGAGGTAGATACTGCGGGTCTTTTAATTCATCGTAAATAGCGCTCGCAGCATTGTATATGATATCGATACCGACAAGATCCGCCGTTTCCAGAGGACCCATAGGATGCCCCGCCCCAAGTCGAAATATGGTATCAATGTCCTCAGGTTTGGCAATATCCGCTTCCACAAGACGGATAGCATTCAGCACAAAAGGTGTAAATATGCGGCCAGAGATAAAACCCGGCAGGTCTTTGGTAATTACCACGGTTTTGCCCAGAGATTCGCAAAACTGCTTACTGATTTCTACCGTAGATTCACTGGTGACAATCGTCTTTATCATTTCCACTATCTTCATAACGGGGACAGGATTTGAAAAGTGTATTCCAATCACTTTTTCAGGCCTACCGGTTACCGCCGCCATATCAGAAACGGATAATACCGAGGTATTGGTTGCGAGAATAGTATGCCTGGGACAAACCTTATCAAGCGTGGAAAAGATTCCCTTCTTAATATCCAAGTCCTCTGTTGCCGCTTCTATTACAAGTTCGCAATCGGAGAAGTCTTCCATATTCGTAGTACCTTTTATAAGAGCCAAGACGGATTCCCTGTCTTGCCGGGATATCCTGCCCTTATCTACACTCCTGGTAAGTATGGTTTCAATAGATTTCAGTCCTTTGTTCAAGACTTCATCACTTATTTCCGATATAGTTATGTTATATCCCGATTGAGCACAGACCTGAGCAATGCCTGAGCCCATGATACCGCAGCCGACTACTCCAACGTTCTTAATTTCCATGATATATTTGATCTCCCCCTACTCCGGATTTGCCAGTGGTCCAGATTACCCGAACCACCTTACTTCTTCAGTATTGTTACCGCACAAGCTGCATTGTCGTCGATTACCCATCCCCCAGCGTTTTCAGTAAGCCCCACCTTAGGATCGTTGACCTGCCTCTCACCGGCCTCTCCTCTTAGTTGCCAGACAATTTCTGCTATTTGCGCCAGCCCGGTGGCCCCGACCGGATGGCCCTTCGCCGCCAATCCCCCACTCGGATTTACCGGGATCTTCCCTGTAATTTCTGTTAATCCTTCGTCAATCATTCTGCCCCCTTCACCTTCCCTGCACAGGCCAAGCTCTTCATACAACATCAGTTCGGCTGGCGCCATACCGTCATGCACCTCGGCCACATCCACATCCTCAGGGCCGACCCCAGCCTTTTGATAGGCAAGTCTTGCGGCCCGGGCTTCAAGAGGTTCATGGGGCTGATTCGGAATCGTTACCGTACCCGATACCAGTTCGCAGGCTGCCACCTCAACCAGAGGTTTAGTAGTATATTTACGCGCTTTATCCCTGGTGCATACTATAGCCGCGGCGGCGCCGTCACCCATGGTTGAGCACATATAAAGGGTGAGTGGATAGGCAATTACACGTGAATTCAGGACGTCATCTATGGATAACGGCTTCCTGAACTGAGCGTTAGGATTCAGAGCCCCGTTTTTTGAATTCTTAACCGCTACTTTGGCGAATTGTCTCTGTGTGATTCCGTATTTCTCCATCCATTTTTTCAGATTCATGGAGTAGAGAGCAGGAAACATAAAGCCGAATTTAGCGTAAGGTGTACCTGAAGCCATAGCTTCAGACGACCTTGCGGTGTTATCACAGAATAGCTTTTCAACGCCAAGTGCGAGAGCAACATCAAAATTACCCGAGGCCACTTCAAGGCAGGCACTCCTCAGAGCCGTCGAGCCGCTGCTACAGGCATTCTCTACGTTGATAATCGGTATCCCGAAAAAGCCCGCCGCTGCTAGCACGTGCTGCCCAATCGTTCCTTTTAGCTCTGTAAGCTGATAGCCGATAGAATTGGCAACATAAGCAATCTGTATATCCTTTGGCGGGATATTGGCGTCACCAACAGCCTTCCAGATGGCCTCTCTTCCCAAGTCCGGTAGACTCCTTTCCAGGAATTTCCCAAAGCGGGTCATACCCACACCAACAATAACTACGTCTCTCATGCTATTTATCCTTTCCGGTCAGTCTTTACTGGCTTGAACTGATAGCTTATGATTTCATTACCTTCGGCATCCTCTCTCAACTTACCTATTACCAACTCAACGTCCATGCCAATCTTCAATGATTCATCGGATGGCTCAACACCGGTTATCAGTGACCAAATTCTGGCTCCCTCCTCTAGGTTAATATAACCTTGAATGGAGGGTGCCTGAAAACCCGGTAAAGCCGCGTAACATACACTAAACGTATCTATTTTGCCCTTCCCGGTAATATGCATTTCCTCCATAGTGTTTATTTGGACACAGCAAGGGCAAACCATGAGTTTGGGGAAACTGACATACCCGCATAAACTACATCTGGAACCGATTAAATATGGTTTCTCTTTGGGAGATTGAGGCTGGTAAAACAGGCCTTCCTGCACCAGGATTTGTAGCTTATCAGGCGCTGGGTCACTGTTTGACGGCTTTGTCATGTGCATTTCTCCTTTTCCAGACCGTGTGAAACTAATCCAAATATTGATAAAGATATAGATACGGTCGTTTGAGCTTAAAGGAGCCCGTTATCTTTATGATTTAATTAACTTCTTATCCATTTATTGTTAGCCGACAATATTTTCCGTTATTAGTTGCTGAATTTCCTTATTGCCGTAACCAAGTTCAGACAAAATTTCGCTGGTGTCTTCACCCGGCTTCGAACCCAAGTTCTTAATTCTCCCCGGTGTGTCAGATAGCTTGATAGATATACCGACCTGTTTTATCTTACCTTTTCCGGGATGGTCCATTTCCAGAATCATCTGACGATGTCTCAGCTGGGAATCTTTAGAGAGTTCATCAAGAGTGCACACTTTACTCACCGGGACATCAGCTCTGGATAATATATCAAACCATTCATCTCTGGTACGGGTGAGGAACCTTTTTGTAAAAAATACTTTTATCTCATCAGCTTTCTCTTCATCTGTCTGGTGGTGAATAAAGTCTTCACAGTCCAAAGCCCGGCACAAATTAGCAAAGAACCAAGGCTCAGAGCAGGCAATAGTGATGAATTTACCATCTCCAGTCTGATAATGATTATAGTGGTGCGATGCCCCGCAACTTACCCGTTCTTCAGGCTCCGGTATAGTGCCATTCTGGAAGTACTGACTGAGATACAGACAAAGCATACTAACAGCGCCATCGGTCATGGCAATATCCACAAACTGCCCCTTTCCCGTTTTCTCCCGGGCAGCAAGTGCCACCAGTATCCCGATCGCAGCTTGCATTCCGCCAGCGGCCATGTCACCGATGAGATTCCCCGGTACGAGAAGATTTCCAGGAAGACTTATAGCACTTACAACACCAGCACTGGCAATATAGTTTATATCGTGTCCGGGTAAATCCCGATACGGACCATCCTGGCCGTATCCGGTTAAAGCGCAGTATATCAACTTTTGATTTATTTTATTAAGGGTCGGGTAATCTATGCCTAAACGCTTGGTTACACCGGGACGGAAGCCTTCTATAACGACGTCGCTTACTTTAGCGAGCTGGTAAAATATTTGCTGCCCTGCCGGCGCTTTAAGGTTAAGTCGAATACTTCTCTTGTTACGATTCAGCGGGTAATAGGGAGTATCAGGGGAGGCAAATTCGGCTGGAGGTGGAACTTCATTCATCCCCTTCATCTGGTCGGCGCGACGACCGGCGGGTGAGCCGACCTCTTCAACCCTGATGATATCAGCCCCAAGGTCACCCAGAATCATGGTACCGTAAGGTCCCGGGGCATACCGTGTGAGGTCTAAAACCTTTAAGCCTTCTAACGCTTGTATCAAATAGATCCTCTCGATCTGATTATGGTTCTGCAATGTCATTATTTTACGTAATTTAAATAATCACCCAAGAATATTGGGTTGAGATGAAAAACACTAATGAGGCAGAAAGCTCTGGTTTATATACCGATTTTTCATACTATCTACCTTTGAATACCGGTTTTCTTTTTTCAATAAAAGCTTTCATCCCTTCTTCTTTATCTTCCGAAGTACTATCGATAAGAGAGTACATAATAGCCAGCTCAAGTCTGGTATCGGCATCTAGCATCGAGGCGCGGTTGATAAACCACTTTGAGAGTCTGACAGCTACGGGACTTTTATCGGATAGCTCAACTGCCATCTCATTTACAGCACTTTCCAGTTTATCCGGTGGTACAGCAATGTTAATCAAGCCTATTTGTTCCGCTTCCTTACCGGAAAGACGCTTACCCGTCAGAATTATCTCCTTTGCTTTTCTCATGCCAACAAGCAACGCCAGCCGATAAGCACAGCCACCGCCACCAAACAACCCGAAATTGATGTGTTGGTCACCAATCTTGGCATCTTCAGCCGCAATAACAAGGTCAGCTGCCATCATCAATTCAAAGCCGCCTGCCAGACAATATCCATGTATAGCGGCTATAACCGGTTTACTTGAACCTTCCATCTTTTCTAAAGCCATCTTATTACCTAAGCGGAAAAAATCATGCTGATCCTGTATCGTGACTAATTCTTCAGAGGCAAATTTCATGTCCACCCCGGCACAGAAGGATTTGCCATTTCCAGCTAATACCACGACACTGACGTTTTTATCTTGATCAGCATCATCAAGGGCTTGGCCTATTTCCAGGAACATTGTTCGGGTTATAGCATTCATAGCTTCCGGTCGATTCAGAGTGATTTTTGCTATACTATTTTTCTTTTCATAAATGATAGTCTCGTAATTCGCCATCTTCTCCCCCTTGTTTTTCATTTTCTCAGGTGCGTTTCCTGTCTTTAATCAAGTTATTCAAAGTTGATCAAATTTAAAGCTGGTATTTCCGGTTTCTATATACCCAATTCCTCGCCAACCAGCACCACATTTAGTCGTCCTTTATCCATGATTCCACTGCCTTCAATTATCACTGTATATTGACATGGTTTGGCGGGATGATTACAGTCAATACAATAACCTGCTTTAACACACGGTAAATCCTGACCCTCTGGCATGTTGTGTTTCAAAGAGTGTCGTATGGCATTAATCGGGGTGGCGACGTTATGAATCCGCGCCAGTGCTTCGTCCACATCTTTAACTATCTTATTGGCACCAACTACGATAATCACCTTGTTTGGCCCACAAATCATCGCTGATACCCTGTTCCCATGGCCATCGACACTTACCAGTTTACCATCAAGAGTAATCGCGTTGGTGCTCGAGATAAATACGTCAGCAAAGAAGGCTTCGCGTTCTAACCGATGCCTCTCACGAGAATTAAATGCAAAATTACCATCGGCATCCCTTACAAGTGGATTAATGATTTTGTTCTGGGCGCGTTTAGTAATTTCCTCCATAACGCCCACCTGGTCGACACTAACGGAATCTCCGCGTGCTACTGTCGCTCCAGGACGAATCATTTCCATCATAGCGGTAAGTGCTTCCGCCGAGTTAGCCGTGTATTGACTGTTTATTTTCCGTTTCAAGAGAGCCTTTATCACCGACTTCGCGCGTGCTTCATAGTACCGTTTCTTCTCCTGACTGAGATCTTTCTCTTCAATCATAATATATATTCCAGCCTTTCTAGTTTTGATCTTTAGTGTGCATCATAGTACTCTAGTGACTAAACTGTGCATGAAATTAGTACCGATTTACACTTCACCTCGCGGTATGTTCTGCATGAATAATAAGGTCCCTTCCAGTTCCTTAAAGTTGACTATCGTATATTTTCTATGTTGATAGTATACCTAAAAACAAGTCTTTTTGGTTAAGAAGATTATACACCTCTATTCACACGCGAACAAGGCTATATTATATTGGGATAGAAAAATAAACTCTAGTACGTGAAGTACTAGAGTGTCAACTTACAGACTGGAGACGGGGGAGAGTCGGCTGTTTACAATTTGCATCCCACACTTACTTTCCGCCTTACCGGTAGTGCTCGCATATAACAATGCTACAGTTTTTAGGTTAGGGTTAAAAAGTAGGTTCAACAATAAGATGAATTGTGTTAATAGGTACTTTCTTAATTTCGTAAGATAATATATCATAGCGATAAAACTGTTGGCATAGTACCAAAGACCCTAGACGGCATTCAACGTTGATGCTTTATGACTAAAGGAGGATAGTTCAGAGTAACTTTGGCTAGTCATGATCTCACCATAATGAACGTGAAATACAGATTACTCGGAGGGGTACCAGGATGGATGAAACTATAAAGATTGCCGGTATACAAATGAGTCCCGAGATTTTGAATAAAGACCGAAATTTAAATCGATGCCTGGATTTTATAAAAATCACTGCCGAAGAGCGAACTCAATTAATTGTATTTCCCGAAGCAACATTGAGCGGTTACGTTTTTAACAGTCTGGAAGAGGTATTACCGGTAGCTGATACTATACCAGGCGTCGCTACCGAGAGTATTACGAAACTCTGCCGCCAATTAAATGTATATGTCATATTAGGCCTCATAGAAGAAGATAGAGGAAAATATTACAATTCAGCTGCATTTGTTGGACCGCATGGATTAATCGGCAAATATCGAAAACTTCACCTGCCATTTCTTGGTATTGACCGTTTCCTAAATCACGGAGACCTGCCTCTGGAAGTTTATGATACAGATATAGGCAGGATCGGTATAGGCATCTGCTATGACATGCGTTTTCCCGAACACTCCCGTGTTTTATCGCTTTTAGGAGCCGAAGTTATTGTTATAATTACTAATTGGCCTCAAGGAGTTGAATTTACACCTGAACATACTTTAGTTACCAGAGCCTATGAGAACAACGTCTTTCACATCGCTGTTAATCGTGTTGGCGAGGAGGGAGGTGTCAAATTCTTCGGTATGAGTAAGATTGTTGATTGTGCAGGTACTACAATTTCTGAAGGCAAGTCATACGAAGAAGATATTATCTATGCTGAGATTAATCCAGCATTAGCTAGGGAGAAACACAGAGTAGTCATACCTGGCAGATTCGAAGCTGATATTATAAGAGACCGCAGACCAGAATTCTACGGGATAATTAACGCTCCTTTAAAGGATAACTCACGTATTCGATAGTAGATACAGAATTATTCCACTTGCTTCAAAGACAAAGGTTTGACCTTTCTTCTACCAACAATCCAACAAAATAGTATTTTGATAATTGTTGGTGAAATCCGAAATTGAAAAGAAGGTTCGAACCTACGGCCAATCGGTTATGAGTTCTATTGTTGTACAGTTAGACCGGTTGCACAAAAGGATTCCCCCCATTGACACAGAATTACCTGCGTTCACTCCCGGTTTATAGCAAGAATCACTGTACTTTGGCCCCCTCGAAAAATCTCCTTATTTCATCAGATTTAATATAACTTCTTCTTTGTCAATCTCTATACCCAGCTTCTTCTGGAGCCGGTTATTGAGAAAGGCATTATCATGGCCGCGGGCTTGAACCGTTGCCATCTTTTCTACCAAGATGGTCTTGGCGCCTGCTTCCGCTGCAGAAATTGAGGCGCTTAATCCGGCTATTCCGGCGCCGACTACAACTACTTCGGCCTCGATCTCTTCCTTGATATCACTGGCTGGAATTGGCTCAGGTGGTATCTCGAAACTGTATATCCTCTCCGGGATTTTGTCTTTCCTTTTCTGAATTGGTGGCGGGGTCAGGGAAGGAAGATATCCTATTCTTGTCGATATTTCATTATGGCCTCGGGGAGGAAAAGCAGATGATCCGGTTTCAGAATCTCTGGCGACTTCGGATTCAGTATTGTTGGTATTGTGTGTATTTGATATTAAGTGTTCTGAATTTTCTTTCAATGGATGTGTTTCTCCTGTTAACGCTGGTTTTTTCCTTGTTTTCAGGTTACGTACGTTTATCTCATAGTATTCCACTATGGTTGCCACTTCTTCCCCGGGTCTTTGAATTTGCGGCTATATTGTTGTGTGTTAACAAAGTCATAAAAGATAATCGGTTTGGTCACTTTCTTAAAAATAAGCGGGCAATGATACAATCCGGCCCTGATATACACGGTGGTATATCGGGTAAAAGTATGCACTTCCTTTTTAATACCATCTTCACTTAGGGTTAATTCCACTTCTCCATCCAGGTCCAGCATATTTTCCGGCTCCCCTCCGAGGAATACCAGATACTGATCGAAATCGTGTTTATGGGTCTCAGACTCGTCTACATAGGGTTTAGTAATACATTTCCAGTACATCCAGAACCCGTGGTCGCCATAGTTATCGTCACTTCTCAAGACCGGTATCGGTGCCGTGACCTCGACATGACGTGATGGCCTTGTGATATTCGTTCTGATGTATTTGGCGGTTTGCAGTAATGTCATTGATTTGCCTCCCCTTTTCAGTAACAATTAAATAACAGCTTTTACTGCCTGTTCGTATTTATCAGGAGAAACCAAGTCTTGATACTCGCATTTTAATATTTTAGGTTTTTATAAACAATCTTTCCGTCGACTATGGTATAAAGTACCGGAATTTCGTGAATCCTGTTGGGATCGATGGATAAAATGTCGTCACCTATGATCGTGAAATCGGCTAGTTTTCCAACTTCAATTGAACCTCTGACATTATCTTGATGATCCTGCCACGCACCGTTGATGGTGTAAGAACGGATGGCTTGTTCAACACTAATACATTCGTACGCACCGAGAACGTTTCCTGTAGCTTTGTCTTTACGTAAAACGGCAGATTCAACACCTTGTCTCCAATCCGGGTAAGTCACCGAAGCATCGGAACTGTTACTCACCCTGACGCCTGCGTCAAATAATGATTTCAAGGGCCAGTGATAGGCGGCTCTTTTCTCACCGACAATACCGACCATCAGATTACCGATAGTCCACTTTATCGCCGATTGTATGTTGGCTCCGATGTTATGCTTGGCCATCCTTTTCATACACTTTAATGTCACGTAATCTGTATGAATAGTATAGTGTCTTGCGTCCCAGGGATGTTCTGCCAGGGCAGCGATGTATCCGTCCACACAGGCATCAATACCCCGGTCTCCGGTCACATGAATACCAACCTGAAAGTCGCGGGCATTGGCATACTTGATCATGCTGATCAACATGTCATATCGTTCTTCGTCGGTTTTTCCATCTACCAGCAATTTGCCATGGCCTCCTCCGAGATAATCTTCGTACATAAAGGCAGTTTTTGAGGGCGGGATACCGTCCGCCAGCAGCTTCAGTCCTGATATTCTCAACCACTCGTTGCCAAACCCGGTACACGTTCCCACGTTATCAAGGATTTGTTTGACTGCGTTGAGTGACGGACCACCCATGACCATACAATTCACTCTGAGTGTAAATTTCCCCTGATTATATAGATTCGTATATATTCTGATCTGGTCAGCGTTGAGTCCGGGCTCGGTGACGCAGGTTATCCCCAGTGAGTTCAGTTCCGCCATAGCATTGAGAATGCCGGTTTTTCGTTCTGCTTCCGTCGGTGGCGGTACCAACTCACGCATCATGCCTGCGGCCGTCTCAAAAAGTATGCCGGTCGGTTCTCCGGACGCATCCCTCTGGATGATGCCGTTTTCAGGATTGGGCGTATCTCTGTTGATTCCGGCTATCTCCAGGACTTTGCTATTAACGAGACAGGTATGGCCGGAAAATTCGGAATATACAACGGGATTATCGGGACTTACCGGGTCAATATCATATCGAGTTGGCCAGGATTGCGGCTTGTCCTTGAACTCCGCCAGGAAACCTCTATCCCATCCCCATCCCGAAATCCACTTACCGATGCCAACTTCAGCGATTTTAGCCGCTGTTGTCTTTCTAATGTCTTCTAGTGACTTGATCAGTGGATAGGCAAGGTCAACCAAAAAAGGAGGTCTCTCCAATCCGAAGCCATTGAGATGGCAATGTGCATCATTGATCCCGGGCAACACTGTAGCACCATTCAAATCTATAAGTTCGGTTTTTTCACCGGACAGGTTTTTCATATCAGAGCTTAAACCTACGCCATATATTCTATTATCTTTGATTGCTATGGCTTCGGTGATTGAGAAATCATTATCAACGGTAACGATTTTTCCGTTATACATCACCAGATCAGGATTCATTGGTTGCCATTTCGACTTGATTTGCTTTTTCATAAGGCTCTTCTCCTTAATATCGTTAAATTATCTAATATACGGAAGATATGAGTTATTTACCTTAATTGGGAAAGGGAATACAAAGGTCTGGCCACAATAGTGAAATGGAAAACAGGCTTATTAGTTCGCTTCAGAATAAGGAGGCAATGTTTTACGCCAACGTGGACGAAAATCATACTGAACCACATACATATAGGGTACGTTCATAATCTAATGCGTTCAATAGCTAAAAATAGCTATTATGGTTAGATAATAAATACCCACGTTAGTAATAATCCTATACTCTATAAAAACTATAAAACGGGCAGTTATTTTGATATTAATTAACGCATTGATAAACCATTATTCTTATAATACAGCCTATAGTATCATCAAATTTGCCCCATGTTACAACATTTAAAGATAGCCCAAATGAGGCATTGAATACATACTGCCTTAATGTTTAACTAAAAACAGATGATGTTCAAATGATTCACTCCTTTATATACAGATGTTATAAGTAATAAATTTATAACCACATTCTTCTTTACTCTAAGTATTAAGCATTCAATGTAACAAGGAGACTTGACGAATCATGATTATAGGTGTTCCCAGGGAAATAAAAAATTATGAGTATCGTGTCGCCATGGTCCCCGCTGGTGTAAGAACACTGGTTTCAAAAGGTCACCGGGTTCTGTTGGAAAGATCAGCGGGTGATGGAAGCGGTATCTCCGACGAGGAGTACCAGCTTGCTGGTGCCGAGATAAAGGAGTCGGTAGACGAAATATTCGGAGAAGCGGAGATGGTCATCAAGGTAAAGGAGCCGATTCACGAAGAATGGCCTTTACTTAAAGAAGGACAGATACTGTTTACTTATTTACATCTTGCCCCTGCCCTGGAACTGACGAAGGCCTTGTTAGAGAGAAAGGTAATAGGGATTGCCTACGAGACGGTCCAGTTGCCCGATGGTTCTTTACCGTTACTGGAACCGATGAGTGAAATAGCTGGCAAACTGTCAGTTCAGGTGGGCGCCTGTTATCTTCAGAGAGAAAATGGGGGTAGTGGAGTTTTATTAGGGGGTGTACCGGGAATCAGACCGGGTAATGTTGTTATTATCGGGGGCGGGACTGTCGGTACTAACGCTGCTAAAGTAGCGCTCGGAATGGGTGCTAGCGTCACCATTTTAGATATAAATATTGAAAGGCTGAGATACTTGGCTGATATCCTTAGTGGCAGACTGATCACTATAGCTTCCAATAAAAGTAATATCGAAGCAGTATTAGCTGATGCCGACCTCGTAGTGGGCGCAACGTTAATACCGGGAGCCAGGGCAGAGAAATTAGTGACGAGAGAAATGTTGACAAAAATGCGCAAGGGCTCCGTATTGGTGGATGTTGCGGTCGACCAGGGTGGGTGCTGTGAAACTTCTGTTCCGACCAACCATGATAAGCCTGTATTCATCGTTGATGATGTTCTCCATTATTGCGTGGCGAATATACCTTCGGCAGTCTCAAGAAGTTCAACGTTTGCATTGACCAATGCTACATTCCCCTACATTTTAAAACTGGCAGACATGGGATACTGCGAAGCATTACGAACTGATGAAAACCTAAAAAAGGGTCTGAATGTCTATAAAGGTAAGTTGGTATACGCACCAGTAGCCAAATCACTGGGTTTAGAATATACCTCTTTAGATACTTTGTGATCCATTTTTATTGATTACATAATTTATTGAGATGTAGTCAAATCTATTAGATATTTAAATTTTTATAAGGAGAATGGACATGATATCAGAAACAGAACTGGCTAAGTTATCCTATCCGGGCGCACCGGAAATCACAACCGAGATTCCGGGACCAAAAAGCCTTAAGGTGCTGAAGGATGTACCAAAGTATGAGTCGTTAACCCGTCCCGGTGGTGCTGCTCCTCCCGTTTTTAATGAAGGTATGGGTGCCACTGTCAAGGATCCCGATGGCAACCTTTTTATTGATTTAACAGCCGGAGTTGCCGTAAGTGCGGTAGGTCGACGGCACCCGAGGGTGGTCGAGGCAATACAAGAACAGATAGGTAAGATGATGCACGCTATTGAGGCGGTGAGCACTCGCCGCACAGAATTGGCAAAAAATATATCCAAAATCATGCCTGAAGGACTTCGTAATAATTGTGTGAGTTACTTTACCCAAAGCGGTAGCGGCGCTGTGGAAACAGCTATCAAATTCGCCCGGCATTTGACTGGCAGATCGCAGATTGTCGCCTTTCATGGAGGTTATCACGGGGTGTGGGTTGGATCTGGTGCACTGACTACGGGGGATAACTACCGCCACGGTTATGGGCCCCTGATGCCCTATGTCATACACGTTCCTTATGCCTATTGCTACCGCTGCTGTTTTGGACTGGAGTATCCGAGTTGCGACCTCCAGTGTGCCAAATACGTCGATTACGTGCTTAATACTCCTTATACAGCCGCGGATGACGTCGCCGCACTTATCGTGGAACCGCTGCAGGGTGAAGGCGGTTATCTGGCGCCACCGCCGGGTTACATGGAGATACTAAAAAAATCCTGCGAGAAAAAAGGAACTCTATTCATTGCTGATGAGGTTCAAGCAGGTGCGGGACGAAGCGGCAAGATGTGGTCTATCGAGCACAGCAATGTTGTCCCCGATATGTTGACATGGGGCAAGGGTATGGGTGGTGATCTTCCCATGGCTGGCGTTACGTTTAAGGCTGAATTCGCTGATAAACTGGAGGAGTCATCACAGCCCAATACATTCGCCGCGAATTCCCTTTCCGCAGCTGTCTGCATAACCAATATTGATATTCTTATAGATAGTGGTTACGACCTTATGGGCAGGGCTACTAAATTGGGTGAGGAGACCAAAACCAGACTCCAGAAAGCTTCAAGGGACATCGGTATCATCGGGGACATCCGCGGGAAAGGGCTGTTCATCGGAATAGAGCTTGTGGAGGATAAGGAAACTAAAGAGCCACTTTCTGCGGAGAATATGGGGGCAATTATGGCAGGACTGCTCAACCAGGGAATAATCGCTGTCCCCTGTGGCCGTTACCACAATGTGATACGTTTTATGCCGTCATTAACTATTACGAGAGAATATATGGAGAAGGCAACAGATATTCTTCTGGATATCTGTAAGAGTATTAAATAAAATTCAAATTCGTCAGAGGACTATTATTGGCGGTTATGTTGGCATGGTTTTATTTGTCTATCTAACGAAGGGGGGATGCAAGAAAGAGATATGAAAAGTAGCAACTCATTATTAGACCTGATGAAAGCCGATTTAGTTATTACCAATGGTAAGGTAATCACGGTTGATCGTGATTTCTCCATAGCTCAGGCATTAGCTGTCCGGGGCGATAAAATAATCGCTGTTGGCACAACAGAAGATATTGGTGCGCTTGTCGGCAGGAAAACAAAAACAGTTGACCTAAAAGGCAATTCTGTGTTACCCGGCATTAACGATACACATTGCCATATTTCCGACTGGGCGTTAACACGGCCTCCCTTTATGTTGGAAACAAGATTTCCGGTAATAAAATCTATCGCTGATATTCTTGAAATGGTGGCTGAAAAAGTAAAGTTGGTAAAGCCTGGAGAATGGATACTTGGAGAAGGTTGGGACGAAGGTTACTTGGAAGAGTGCCTCGCTGATTCTAATCGTAAGCCCTCTAGAGAAGATATGGATAGGATTGCTCCGAATAATCCTGTTGTTCTTACGGAATATTCCGGGCATCGTATATGGGTAAATAGCAGAGCTCTGGAGATAGCTGGGATCACTAGAGACCAACCTGATCCAGTGGGTGGGAGGATTGAAAGATCCCCTGAAAGCGGGGAACTTACCGGCTTGCTGTATGAGAAGGCAGCAATGCCGGTGAGAGAAAAGATTCCTCCATGGACTTCCCAACAACGAAAAGAGGCTTTACTTGGTGCCATGTCCGAATTAAGCTCGCTGGGTATCACGAGTTTTACAGATGCGGGTGTCGATCGGGAAAAATGGGCATGTTATAATGATGTCTTTAATGAAAACTTTAAAGATGGTAAATTTACCTGCCGGGTTAACATGTTATTAATGCTGGCAGGTTTCGGGAAGACTGTGCTGGAAACGATGAAAGAAGCTTTAAAATATGTCGGGTGCAGATATAATTTTGGCAATGAATGGTTAAAAGTTGGTGGAGCCAAAATTGTAGCCGATGGTATACCTCCTCTAAAGACTGCGTTTATGTATCAACCTTATCTGGATGGTACACACGGACTTCTGGTGACCGAAGGCGATACGATAGAGGAACAGGAGAGAAATTTAAGAGAAATGATAAAAGTCCTGCACCAGAATCGGTTGCAGGTCGGTATTCATAGCTGCGGTGAAAGGACTGTCGATATCTGCACTGACCAATACATGAAATGTATTGATGAAGACCCGTGGGATGCCCGCCACTATACAATACACAGTGATTTTTCCATGCCTGAGACTCTAAGGAAGATCGGGGAATTTAACCAGCGTTCCCGATATCAGGTTGGTTTAAATATCCAATCGCCTATAAAGTGGACCATCTCTGACTTTATGGAGACGGTTGTCGGACCGGAGAGAGCAGGATACCACTGGCCTTTGAGAACAATGCTCGATAATGGCATTATTGTAGCCAACAGCTCTGATGCCCCGGTTATCTACCCAGATTGGAGACCGGGCGTGCAAGGAGCGGTTTTAAGGGAATCAAAAGCTACCGGTAAACCCAGTGGCCCGGAGCAGTGTATTACTGTGCCTGAAGCCATAGCTACCTATACGAGTCACGGCGCCTGGTTGGATCACATGGAGGACTACAAGGGTACGATCGATCCCGGTAAGGTTGCTGATTTCTGCATCATTGATGATGATATCCTCACCATTGATCCACACAAAATCGTAGATTTAAAAATCTTGATGACAATTGCCGGTGGGAATGTCGTGTATGATGCCGGAGTGCTGTAACATGAGATAATTCTGGATCAGGTTAAGGGAGTATCGGTCAGGCTTAATGTAACCTTAGCGTAAACCGGAAATATGGTGTAAAAAAGATAGGGAGGTCAAACATGACTAAAATAAAATATGAGCACCTTGTCTTAACCGAATTTCCCCCACCGAAGTTGGAAGATGGAGCAATAGCAAGTAAGTACCATATTCTGGCGCATGCCAGTGGTATTAAGAAATTCAATGGAAAAGACTTTTCCATAGCGGCAACCGCTATCACCGAGCCCAGTGTCATGGTCTCGGACACGCATTCACATGAATTTGACCAGTTCCTTGTCTTTATCGGGGGCAATCCACTTTCGAAGAGTCTGGGAGGAGAAGTTGAAATATGTCTGGGTGAGGAAAAGGAAAAACATACCATTACATCCTCAGCTATCGTCCATATCCCTAAGGGGACGATGCATTGTCCTCTAACTCATAAAAGAGTCGATAAACCCTATATAGTATTGGATATTTTGCTCGCGCCCGAATACAAAAAGCATATAAACTAGGCTCTTTTAATAAACACTAACAACGCCGATAAATATGACGGTAAAAACCACAAGAAAAGACCAATCTATAGAGTACCTCTGAGCCTCGGGTCGAGAGCATCTCTCATACCATCTCCTACCATATTAAAACTAAAAACCACCAGCATAATAGCCAACCCGGGGGCACATGAAAGTATAGGGTTTGTCAGCATGTATTCACGACCATCGTTAATCATCGTACCCCAAGCAGCCCCGGGTGGTTCTATGCCAATTCCTAAGAAACTCAATCCGGCCTCTGCCAGAATAGCCGCGCCTATCTGCATCGTAACTAAAACTATTAGGGGTGGTAGGCAATTAGGTAATATATGACGGAGTATAATATGTGCATCACTGGTCCCTAAAGAACGTGCCGCAAGGACATAATCATTTTCTTTTACAGAAAGTACCTGGCCACACATTAACCTGGCGTATCCGGGCAACATAGCAACACCAAGAGCTATCATCACGTTTCTAAGCCCACTCCCAAGCAAGGCGGCGAGTACCAGCGCCAGTAATATCATCGGGAAACACATCAGAGAGTCAATAAACCTCATAAAGACCGTATTGATCCAACCACCGAAGTAACCGGCCACTAATCCTATGGTCATGCCAATCGTGGCCGCGATGCAAAGCGCTACCAACCCCACCATCAGTGAATTCCGTGATCCATAGATGATACGACTTAACGTATCTCTCCCTAGGGAGTCAGTGCCCAGTAGATGTTCCCAGGAAGGCTGCTGTAAAACCTGATCCAAGTCTTGATCATAAGGATCATAGGGTGCCATCAAAGGAGCGAAAATAGCTGTTATTATGAGTATCAGGATGATGATAAGACCAAATACAACTACCCCCCGGCTTAACAACACCCTCCTGATATAAGCGAATTCGCTAATACTTGGTTCTATCTCATTTGTCATTTTATTAAAGCTTTTTCCTTGTTCCAGATATCACATATGTTATCCGTACCGGATTCGGGGATCGAGCCAGCCATAGGAAATATCTACGATCAGATTTGATAGCAGTACTATCACCGCGATTATCAAAACGAAACCCTGCACCACGGGATAATCCTGAACGAATACCGCGTTGACCACCAACCTACTCACTCCGGGGATATTAAAAACGTTCTCAACAAGTACTGAGCCACCGATAATGAAGCTGAATGACATCCCTAACAGGGTTACAATTGGGATGAGGCCGTTTTTCAGCGCGTGTCGGAAAATTACCGATCTCTCTCTCAAGCCTTTGGACCAGGCAGTTCGGATATAGTCCTGCTTCATAACCTCGAGCATACTGGAGCGTGTCTGGCGCGTGATCGAGGAAATTGAGAATATAGTTAGACAAAAGACGGGCATAATCATCTGCCTGATACTCTTAACAAAATCCACAAAAGGCGAGGTATAACCCTGTACTGGTAACCACCCCAGATTCAAAGCAAATAAATAGATTAACATTATCCCTAACCAGAAAACGGGAATAGTAATCCCGGCATTTGCTATAATGGTTACCACAGTATCAATCCAATTACCACGTCTTACGGCACAAATCACACCTGCCGGTATGCCTATGATAATACTGATAAATAGGGCTATAGAACTTAATAGTAGAGTTATTGGCAACCGTCTGTTAATTTCTTTTACCACAGGTTCGCGTTGAACAATCGAAATTCCGAAATCTCCATGGATCACTCCACCTAACCAATCGAAATACTGAATCAGGAGAGGTCTATCTAATCCGAACTCATGCCTGAGAATCTCGATCTCTTCCAGTGAGGTATTTTTCAACTCACCCGAAGACATAAAAATTAAAATTGGGTCACCCGGCAGGATATGCATCGTAAGAAAAACCAGCAGAGTGACGATAATGAGGACGAAAACAGACTGTATTAGCCTGCGAATAATATAAGTCGTCATTTATATTCGCTTGTGAGGACTAGGGATCTCCCGGCAGGGAGAGCCTACCAGGAGACCCCCCTTAAGTATACAATATTATTTACTCAACCAGGTATCAGCCGGTGTGAAGGACATTAATGCTAGAAGAGTATTATCAAAACCGGCGTCGTGTACATATGGTTGTACGGCATGACCCCGCGTTATGCAATAGAGAGAGAGGAACATGGCTTCGTCATTTATATATCGGAGTATTTTCTGTACCAGTGCCGGGTCGTAGTCACGGGAGGTCATAGAATCATCTATGAGCCTTTGTAACTCGTCGGTTTTTAAGACGCTCGGGAAGAATGGTGCAGTTTGCGACCAGACAAAATCTATACCGGAATTTAGATTCCCGGCATTAAATCCGTTCGCACAGAAGAGCATGGCATCGGTCCAGCCTCCCATGACATATTGCACGAATCCGGCGAAGTCCACCCAATCCAGCTGGGCATTAATCCCAACTTCGCTGAGGTAACCCTGTATCGCTACAGCCGCGTCTCTATCAGCAGTAGAGCTATCACCGATAATCTTAATATCGATACCTTCGGAATAGCCCGCCAATGTTAGAAGCTCCCTCGCTTTATCCGGGTCATACCTACGCTCCGGCAGGTCTGTGACATAGGCTGACGCGTTTGGAGGTGCAAATTGATAAGTGGTAATCCAGAGACCGAAACCGCGTGCTTTGACAATAGCATCACGATCGATTGCATAGTCTATTGCCTGACGAACCAGAGGATTAGCTAAAATGGAGTCTGGATTATTACTATCGGGTATCAATGTATGAGCACCGCTATAAACTGTAAATATTTCGTACCCCTTCTGCTGTAAATCGTAGAGTTGTCTGGCTACATCGCCGCCTACCGCATCCACTTCACCGGCCTCAAAAGAAGCTTGGGCAGTCAACGGATCCTGGACGAAATGCGCTTCAATGGCATCGAGATAAGGCCTGCCCTCTTGCCAGTAATCTTCGAATCTGGAAACTTTCACTACGACATCACGCTCAAAACTTTCGAACTTGAATGGTCCCGTCCCAATGGGGTTCCAGCGCAGTCCTTCCCTGCCTACTTCATCGTAAGCTACTTTTGATATCATATATAAACCTGAAATTGTACTGAATATCGTGTTAACATATTTTTTCAGGTTGACTGTTATTGCGTAGTCGTCGATTATTTCTACTGAGTCAATATCCTTCACTCCAGAATGATGGTCGGCAATATACTGGTCAAAATTCCACTTAACCACCTCAGCGTTAAAGTCAGACCCATCGTGAAACTTAACGCCTTGCCTCAAGGTAAAGGTAATTGATTTCAGATCTGGTGCGGTATCCCATGACGTAGCAAGAATGGGGAAGATAGTCCCATCATAGTAAACACCGACTAAACCCTCAAGGTAAGTACACGCATATAAACCGAGGGGAGGGCCAGGCTCTGTCAGCCAACCGAGTGTATTAGCCGGTGACCGCGGGTCAATATATTTAAATGTACCCCCGTATTTTGATTGTATCGTTGTCGTGGGTGGAGTTGTTGTGGTCGGAGTTGTTGTTGAAGTAGGAGTAGTTGTCTGATCTGGAGAAGCACAGCTAGTAACTATTAAAGTACATAATATCAAGATTAGCATAGACACGAATAACTTTTTCATTATTCACTCCTTCAATTTTGATTTTCTCTATCGTGTTTAGAATGTTTAAGTGTTTCTGGAAAGTAATACTATTTTATTAATTTCATATTACGTGGTAACCAACTATATAAATACACCAGTATATCTTTAATTAAATATTATGAATTTGGAAAGTCAATAACTCATTTCAGCTAATTTGTTTGCTCTGGATTATAAATAGGGGAAAGAACAAACAAGAATTTAATGAAATATCTTTTAGTAGAACAAGAAGTTGGTCTGAGTAGTCAATATATGTATCTGGCCCGGTTTGGAGGCAAATAAAGAGCTTCTTCAGTGAAAAGTGAATTCTGTGGGATGCTGTAAAGTAATAGCTTTAATTATCCAATATCAGTGATTAGGCTTTATTCACATCATGGATAGTCTTAGTATTTCATGAAGTTTGCGAGTTTTGTTCTGTTATCAATTCCTGTTTTTCCGAAAATACTTTTTAGATGATTTTGCACAGTAAATGGGCTAATACACAGTTTTTCAGCTATTTGCTTATTGGTCAATCCAATAGCAGCATATCGTGCAACACTCTCTTCTCTTTCGCTTAATTTGTATTCTGTTGTGTAATTTTCTTCCGCATTGTCACGATATCTTGTCAGTTCATTGACAAATATAATAAATCGTGGTGAGGGTAGTTTTGATGAGGGTAACAAAACCGGGAAGTATTGTATATGGTACTTCTTCTGTTCAATATTAATAATCTTGTTACTAAAGTGTTTATATATGCCCTCTTTAATGGATGATGTTGTTAGGTTCATACAATCTTGTACGATTGATAGAGGAATAGAAATATCTACGTCTTTACCTCCGTCTGGTCTCCTTAGATTTTTATGATTCATAAGTAAACAAAATAGCTTAGCTTCTGAATTACAATAGAGAGGACTGAATTTGGAATCTAAAAGAATGAGACCTTCTGAATGAGACTCCATCCATTGTTCCAACAGCATTCTTTCTTCGTTTATTTTGATTAATTTATCTGCTGTTTCAAAAATATTGTTAAGATAGGGAACTAGCAAAGAGGCTTTCTGTGTATCGTTTACATTGAAATTGGAGTGCTCTCTAAATCTCTGGAGAGAAATAACTCCATATACATAACCTTTGGAATAAAGGCGAATTATTAATTCTCCCAGCAGGTTTTGTGGCCTGAGGAATGAGTTGTAATATTCGAGCTTGACCATTTGTGAATAAGGTATTATATCATCAGTTTTAAAGACGAGGTTATCAGGTGTGGGACAAAATTGCATCTGATAGAGTGGGTCGTAACGCCAGAAATACTCTGCATATTGGTTAAGGAAAGATTTATCCTGGCATAAAGCGTAGGAATTTGAGAGATCAACTCCATTATCGTTGTTAGACGCGGAAAGATAAACTGCCTGATCAGCTTTAAATGATTTAAGCAATGCATAAAGAATTTCTTCTGTCTTCCCGCCGCTTTTCAGGCATGATAAGCAACAATTGATTAAATCTAAGGCGTCATCATAATCATTTTTAGTGAGTGTATGCATTGATCTATTAACCGATTACAATTAATATATCGTCAATATTTTACGTATCAATAATATAATCTTCATTTTAAATGATGTCAAGTTAGCCTTAGCTCAAGCCCTATAGGTTTACATTCCCGGAAGCTATTACGATGCTCTTGTTTGTGCTTTTTAACTATCGCTTAATCAATAAGTCGGTTGTGTGAATATGGAAAAAATGTCCGCTTAATTTCACTCCTGACAATCACGATTGTCTGTATTAGTCAAAAATGGACCCCCTATTGGTTAACAAAAGCTTATTTTGTTAACTGAAGTACTTGATAATCTAGATATTCAACGCGAAGGAGATTGAAAAAGTTCTGCCTATTGTCACCCTATCTCCACTTTAGAAGCTAGAATCTCCGTATTGCAACGATGATAACAACTGCTTATCGAAAGCGGTTGAATGGTGCAAGTCTGTTATTATTCAGGATATACTGTGGGGATGATAGCCCTTTTCTCTGGCCTGGTTATCGAGATCGAGCGTATAGATGCGTTCCAGCGGAAATAATACTTCGTCCTCGGTTTTTCGTAAATCTATTGTTTTCAGGTAGGTATGGCACTTATCACATAAGTATAATCGGTAAAAACCACCCTTTTCATCTTCGAGAAAGTGCAGTGAAGACTGCTCCGCGTTCCGACAATAAGGACATTGCAGCCGCTGATAAATCCACTCTGCATCACAGCGTGAACAGATCAGTCCTCTGGCTCCCACCTCTTTTTCCAGATAGGAAAGGTCGGGGCTGCCGCCGCAAATCGGGCAGTAGTTACGCCGCCAAGCGTCCTCTTCTACTTGGTCAATCAGGGCCAGGGCGTGTTTGTTCAGGAACGGTTGCATCGTGGCCTGGAGAATAGCCTGAATTAGGTTATTGCTTATCCCCTCCGCCAACGTCGGGGGAAGTGGTTTACCCGTAAACCATGCTTTTTGAGCTTTCTTGGTGAGGAACCGGCCTGCCATGGTGGCTTTCAGCCTTTCCGGGATTTCACCGAACAGCTGTGGATATTCAGAAAACAAGGCTATTACTTTTATGAATGTCGTTTTGGCCAGAGTCCCATCGATGGCAAATTCCTCAAACCGTACCAGCGGTATTCCCTGCTTGAGGCGTTGTATGATTACCGGATTGCTGATCGTTGCCTCAATCAATCCTATATTTTTCTGGGTCTTTGCCTGTATTCCGGTAAGGCTTTTGTAGAATTTTAAGAGGAGGGGAAGACTCCCCTCCTCTTTTTCCTGCGCGGCAAGTTTTTTGTATATTTTGCTGGTGGTATCTTTTATCACTTATTGGTTATTCCTTGCCTTTGGATAATTCAGCATACCACTTGCCATGATGCTTCTTGGCGTATCCCTCCGATATTGTACCGCGGTAGATGGCGGACCAGGCTTCGTTGAAGAGAGGGTGGAACAGTCCATTATAGATATGTACGAAGAACATCGCACCCGCTACAATGAAGGATACATCATGGATGAACACCATCCACTGTAGTAGCGCCGGTGGAGCTGATGTTTTGGCAAACCACATTATCAATCCGCTGATAACAAGAAGGAAACCGAAGACCAGTACAATCAGCCACCACAGCTTCTGGCCGGTATTCATTTCGCCCTGCGGAGGCATTTTGCTCTCATCACCCTTGAAGTAGTACGCGGGCAGGGCTTTTATCCAGCCTATATCGTCACTGCCCCAGGTGAAAGCCATTTTGATGCCGTGCAACACCGATTTTGGCTTGACGATTAAGTAGATAAGGGGAGCGATGATAAATACTGCCGCACCGATACGGTGAATGACCCGTGTCCAGCTGTCCTCAGCCAGGAAACCCAGCCCCGGTATAAAGAGAACCAGTCCGGTTAAAAACAGCAGCACAAAGGCAACCAGATGAATCCAGTGAAGTATGCGTACGGGCTTTTTATATTTCTCTACCTGTGTCATTTCGCCTCCTTATTGATGTTGGCCCGAGCTACCAGCCAGTTTAATCCCAGTCCGACGATGGCCAGACCGCCTACAGCCCAGCCAACCGGTTGGATGACATCTTTCCAAGCGATTGTTGCCGCCGAAATTGACGGCGATACCGGTAGTCCGTAAACATCCGGTGAGTCTTCCAGGACGTACATCACGTGCAGGCCACCGAGCTCGTTTTCACCGTAAAGGGTGGCATTGCCCCGACCCTGCGATTTCAGGTAATCCACACGTGCCCTGCCCTCCGCGACTAACGTATCGCGATATCCGTATTTCAGGGCTCCGGGGGGGCAGGCCTTAACACAAGCCGGTATCAGCTCCCCTTTCCAGCTTTCGTACATCGCGTCAGCCTCAGCCGCCGTTGCTTCGATACGGTTATATCCCTGTGAAGTGCAGGCCGTGCATTTATCCATCTTGGCTATGCCGGTTAGAAGGTTGCGGTCCGAACGCGGTATGCCGAAGGGGCAGGCATCGATGCAGTATCCGCAGCCGGTGCAGGTATCTTTGTTGTAAGCCACGAAACCAAGATCGTTGTGGTATAGCGAGCCGTTGGGGCAAACCTGGACACAACCGGCATCGGTGCAGTGCATACATGCCTGGCGCGTGAAAAGCCAGCGCATCTGGCCGTTTTCTTCAACCTCGGTAAACCTCATTTTTAGCCAGGTAGTGGGAGAAAGGTCTTTAGGATTCTCGTAGCTGCCCCAGTTTCTGGAATCGACTCCGTTTTCCTCGGTGGGGATAACTTCGTCGTTTTCGTTCCATTGCTTGCACATTACCTGACAGCCACGGCAGGCGGTACACTTTGAAGCGTCGTATAGAATTGCTTTATCTGCCATTATTTCCTCCTACTCTCTTGCTGTCTATGCTTTCCTGACATTTACCAGGAATGCCTTGTATTCGGGTATCATCGTGTTGGCATCACCTACATGAGGTGTCAGGATATTGGCGCTATCACCGGTGGAAAGGCCGGTATACCCCCAGTGCCAGATTATGCCAACCTGATGTACGGTGCTACCGTTCATCTTGAAAGGTTTGAACCGCTTGGTGACCAGGGCGACAAACTTGACCTGGCCGCGGGCCGATTCTACGATGACCTTATCGCCATTAGCAATGCCCTTTTCCTCGGCCAGTTCCTCGCTCATTTCGCAGAAGGGTTCGGGTTGAGCTTCAATTACCCACGGCATGTTGCGGGTCATCTGGCCGCCCTGCCAGTGTTCGCAAACACGGTAGGTTGAGCAGACAATCGGGTATTTATCGGGTGTACCCTGCTGGTCAGGACGCCATATCTTGAAAACGGGATTGTTCTTCTGTTTTGACATTGTATTATCAATCGGCGCTTCCCAGGGTTCGTAGTGTTCGGGTAATGGGCCATCGGCCATGCCGGGGCCGAACATATTGGAAAGCCCATCAGCCTTCATGATGAAAGGATAATATCCACCCTGATTCATTGGTGCGGCACCGCCGTCGGGTACATCCCCGTCCCAGCCGCCGCTATCTCCCTTGGCGGGATTCCATTTAATTACCGGATGCTCAGCATCCCAGGGATTACCGTCAAGGTCAACCGAGGCGCGGTTATAAATAATACGTCGGTTGACCGGCCAGCACCAGGCCCACTTTGCGTGGAGACCTATGTTAAATGGCCCATCATCCAAATTACGCCGGCTGGCCCGGTTGCCAGGTATCGGTGCATCGGGCTCGGCATCAGGTTCGACATAGCTGTTACAGTAGAGCCAGTTGCCTGAAGATGTTGTGCCGTCGGCTTTCAGACCACTAAAACTTGCGACAAGTTTTCCGGTAGTCAGGTCATAACCGTTGATTTCTTTGGCTACGGCATGTACATCTGGATGGTCATCGCCGTAATCCCAGTCAAGCTTGTTGATACACTCGGCGCTGGGGCCACCCTCATCGGTGTAGAGCTGCATCAGTCTTTTAGCCAGCTTGTCTAACATCCAGAGGTCATCTTCAGCCTCGCCGGGGCCATCAGCTGCCTTATAGCGCCACTGCATCCAGCGGCTGCTGTTCGTCACACTGCCCTCTTTCTCCCAGGAGTTCTTGGCGGGTAGCAGAAAGACCTCGGTACCAATTTCCGCCGGATTTACCCCGGGCCGTTTCCAGTGATTAGCCGTCTCCGTTTGCCAGATATCTGAGACAACCATCCAGTCCAGCTTGTCCATGGCGGTTCGCTCCAAGTCGGCGTTGGGACCGCCGACGGCCGGGTTTTGCCCCCAGACCATCAGTCCCTTAATTACTCCTTCATTCATCGCTTCAAAGAGTGAGATATGCGAGTAATCTTGGCCCGATGTTATCTTGGGAAGATAATGAAAACCGAAGTCGTTGCTTGTCGTGGCATTATCACCATACCAGGCTTTGAGTAGACTCACTATATATTTATCGGTATTCTTCCACCAGTTGAGACTCAGGGGGTCATTACTCGTGGGGGTTGTCCGTGTGATGTACTTTGCCAGCGTTGTATCAGAGTCAACTGGCACTTTAAGATATCCCGGGATAATGTGGTATAGCAGGCAATAATCGGTGGAGCCCTGAACATTGGACTCACCGCGCATGGCATTGATGCCACCGCCGGCGATGCCGATGTTTGCGAGGAGAAGCTGTAATATGGTGTAAGAGCGGATGTTCTGAGCGCCATAAGTGTGTTGTGTGGTACCCATCGCGTAGAGGATTGTTCCTGACTTGCCTACCTGACCGCTAGCAGCGAATGTCCGGCAGACCTCCAAAAAAGTATCAATGGGTGTGCCGCAGATGGCGTTTACCTTCTCCGGCGTATACCGCTCGAAGTGCTTCTTGATGAGCTGGTAAGCACAGTTAGGATCCTTCATGGTCATGTCTCGCTTGGGGATTCCGTTTTCATCCCTCTGGAACTGCCATGTCGATTTATTGTAATTTCTTTTAGTACCGTCAATTTCATTAGAGCTGCCGGAATAGCCGGAAAATAGTCCCTCTAAGTCAGCTGGTCCCTTGTAATCTGGATTAATTAAGAAAGTAGCATTGGTGTATTCCCTGATGTAAGTAAGATTGTAATTACCAGGATTACTTTCAATATCATTGAGGATATAATTGATCATACCACCGATAAAAGCGATGTCTGTACCTGAGCGTATCGGGGCGTAAATATCAGCCTTGGACGAGGTCCGAGTAAAGCGGGGATCGACGCTGATAAGCTTGGCACCTCTTTCCTTGGCGATGGTGATATGACCGAAAGCAGCCGGATGGTTTTCGGCCGGGTTACCACCGATGGCCATGAGAACATCTGAGTTAGCGAGGTCATTCCAGTGGTTGGTCATCGCACCGCGTCCGAATGTTTCCGCCAAACTGGCGACAGTTGGGGAATGTCATATGCGGGCGTGATGCTCCAGGTAAACGATACCCAGCGCCCGTGCTAGCTTGGATAGCAGGTAGCATTCCTCGTTATCAAGGGCCGAACCGCCTAGGTTGGCGATAGCCTCGGTCCTGTTAACGATATTGCCCTTGCTATCCCTCTCGATAAAACTGGTGTCCCGGGTGTTTTTAATCCGGCGGGCAATTCTATCCAGAGTTTCGTCCCACTCCATGGGCTGCCATTCACTGGCACCGGGGGCGCGATATAATGGCTTGGTCAGACGCCAGGGATTATCTGCGGATAACTGGCGCATTGAAGCTCCCTTGGCACAAGAGCCGCCGCGGTTGACCGGATGTTCTGGATCGCCTTCGATGTTGACGACTTTGCCGTCTTTCGAGGTGACGATAAAACCGCAGCCAGAGCCGTCATAAGGACAGATTGTGGAAAATTCCTGACCCTGTTTTTTAAGCGGTATTTGTTTTACCGGTGCAGCTAAGGCTACGCCATCGCTAAGTGCACCAAGTAAAAAAATGCCGCCAACTCCGGCGCCCGAGGCTTTTAGGAAATCTCTTCGGCTTAGCTCCATATTTCCTCCTTCTTTAAAATACTATGCGAATCGAGGCAAGCTACCTAATAGCATCTCTAGTCGTTGTTGGTCTTATTCGATTTTATTAAATTGGCTAATAGAGTGACTCCTTCTTTGGTACAGAATTGTTTTTCATCGGGGTCCATGAAAACACCTACCCCATCCACCTCCATGACTTTCAGGTGGGACCTGGTTGTCCTTTTGTCCATTCCTAGATATGAGGCTAACTGGGCAACATCAACACAGGCACGTTTATTTCTTTTAGTGATTTCAAATAGTTTTTTCTTAATCTGGAGGTGTATGGATATGTAATTTTGTTTAGTTTTATTAGTCATATTACATACTACACGGAATCGAGCACTTGAAAATATCACATTATATTAGCATTAATTCCAATCTATGTCAATTTTAACATACTCTCAGTTATTAACATTTAAGAATTGTAATTAATTACCATTTACAGTTAATAAGTTATTCCGCTGTTGAGGATATTTAAATAAGATGTATAACCAGGCCTTTGCACTGCAGTACCTTAACCAACACGTAAAGAAAAGGCACAGTTCATATAACTGTGCCTTTTTCTCAGGCTGAAAGAAGTTTACCGGTTTAACCTTCTGCCGCTGAAGCCATCGCCCCGATTTCCGCGTAGGGTATTTTCACTCTCGGCAGTTCCGGCTTGCCGTTTTCGCCCATTTTAATGGCTCCGGTGGGACAGATAAAAGCACAGTCCCCGCAGCCGATGCATTCTTCACCGAGTTCGTAGGCATAAAACGGGGCGGCCACTTCCTTATAGATACCACGGTTTACCAGGCTTATGGCCGATTTCCCGATGATTTCCTGGCATGCCCTCACGCAGAGTCCGCAGAGGATGCAATCGTGGTCGCCCAGGGCAAACCTCGGTTTCTCGACACCGTACTCATCGGCAAGTTCCTGTAACACCTTGGTGTTGGGGCATCTCGCCAGCAGAAGCTCGATAATACCTTTACGCAGGTTACGCACCCTCTCGGTGTTCGTTTTCACGACGAGGCCTTCCTTGACCGGATACAGGCAGGAGGCGACGAACCTGAAATTTTTGCCTCCGTCCTCGCTCACTTCGACGGTACAGAGACGGCAGGCGCCGTACGGTCGGACCGAAGGGTGGTAACAGAGAGCCGGGATATTGCCGATTCCTGATTGACGCTGCAGGGCTTCGTATATGGTCTGCCCGTTCGATACGATAACATCTTTATCGTCGACTGAGAAGTGGACGACATTGTTATCTTCGGCACTGTCTATCTCGATTGATGTTTCGCTACTAATCCAATATTTGGTCATTTCTGTCTCCTTCTAACCTTTTATTACAGCATCGAACTTGCAGGTGTCATAGCAGGCCCCGCATTTGATGCACATTCCCTGGTTAATTACATGAGGTTCTTTCTTTTCTCCACTGATGGCATTCGTGGAACAGGCACGCACGCAGGCACCGCAGCCGGTACACTTGTCGGGGTCGATACTGTACTCGATTAACTCACGGCAAACGCCGGCCGGGCATTTCTTGTCATTGATATGGGCCAGGTACTCGTCTTTAAAGTACTTTATGGTCGAAAGTACCGGATTGGCCGCCGAGCGCCCCAGCGCACAGAGAGCGCCGTTATTCAGTATTTCGCCAAGGTCGGTCATGACCTCTATGTCTTCCGGTTTGCCCTGTCCGTGGCTTATCCTGTTGAGAATCTCGCTCATCTTGGCCAGCCCTTCCCGACAGGGCACGCATTTGCCGCACGATTCACCTTTAAGGAATTCGATGAAGTAACGGGCGACATCGACCATGCAGTTGTCCTCGTCCATCACGATCATCCCGCCCGAGCCCATCATCGAACCCAGTTTGGTTAATTCATCGAAATCCACCGGGGTATCCAGGTACTCTTCGGGGATACAGCCGCCGGAAGGACCGCCGGTCTGGACCGCTTTGAATTTCTTGCCTCCGGGGATACCGCCGCCGATGTCGTAAATCATTTCCCTCAGGGTGATGCCCATGGGCACTTCCACCAGGCCGGAGTTATTTATCTTGCCGACCAGCGAGAATATCATCGTTCCTTTGCTGCCCTTCGTACCGATTTTCGAATACCAGTCTGTACCCTTGTTGACTATCAACGGTACGTTCGCCCAGGTTTTTACGTTATTCAGCAGGCTGGGCTTGTCCCAGAGACCTTTTTCAGACATGTGGGTGTATTTGGCTTTGGGTTCGCCTATCTTCCCTTCGAGGGAAGCTATCAGGGCGCTGGACTCGCCGCAAACGAAAGCCCCGCCGCCCTTGTTGATGGTTATGGTGAAATTGAAACCGGAGCCTAGGATATTCTCTCCGAGGAAGCCGTAGTCCATCGCCTGCTCTAGGGCTATGATGGTACGCTCTACGGCCAGGGGGTATTCGTTACGTACATATATATATCCGTTATTGGAGCCGATGGCATAGGCACCGATAATCATTCCCTCGATAACGCTGTGCGGATTGCCCTCCAGGATACTGCGGTCCTGGTAGGCACCGGGGTCTCCCTCGTCGGCGTTGCAGAGTACGTATTTAATATCACCTTTGGCTTTTAGGCAGGACTGCCATTTTCGTCCGGTGGGAAAGCCGCCACCCCCCCTGCCTCTCAAACCGGAATCGGTCACTTCGCTGATGATTTTCTCCGGCGTCATGTGGAAAAGGGCTTTGCTCAGGGCGGAATAGCCTCCTGCGGCAATATACTGCTCGATGTCGGTGGGGTCTATCTCGCCGTTAGCGCCCAGGATCAGGCGGGTCTGTCTCTTGTAGAACGGGACATCAGTTTCGTAGGTGATTTCCTCGTTGGTGGCCGGGTCTGTGTAGAGTAGTCGTTGTATCGGTTTGCCCTGAAGAACGGTCTCAGCGACAATCTCCGGTACGTCCTCGGGCTGTACGTGCTGGTAAAAGATTTTCTTGGGACCGATAAGCACTACCGGACCCCGCTCGCAGAAGCCGTGGCAGCCCGTTTCCTTGAACTCTATTTTCGCCTGGAGTTCCAGCCTCTCGATTTCCTCGGCAAAGGCATCCACGACCGCCTCGGCACCCGAGGCGCGACAGCCGGTACCGCCGCATACGGATATCAGGATGCGGCTAGTATCCTTATCGCTTATGATTGACTGGCGGAGCTTTTCCAGCTCTTCAGGGGTTTTCAGTCTTTTATCTAACAGTTTCCTGACTTGCTCAACCATTTTTTAGCCTTCCTTATATCTATTCGTACTTCTTCAGGATTTTATCGAGCTTATCCGGGGTTACCTTGCTTTCATACTTCCCATCGATGACCACCACCGGTCCGAGAGCACAGCAGCCCAGGCAGTTGGCGGTCTCCAGCGAGAACCTCATGTCTTCCGTCGTTTCGCCGGGTTTCAGGTCATAGTCTCTTCCCAGCTTATCGACTAGTCTCTGGCCGCCCTTGATATGGCAGGCCGTGCCTAGACAGACGGTTATGGTGTGACGTCCTCTCGGCTTCAGGCTGAAAGCCTGGAAAAACGTGGCGACGCTGAAAACCTGACTCAGGGGAATTTCCAGCCTCTGGCTTATCCTGATGATGACATCCTGAGGAATGTAATTGAATTCAGCCTGAACATCCTGCAATAAAGATATCAGCTGCTCCTTTTTACTAATGTAGCTTTCGATCAGCTTCTCGACCTTCTCGGCATTGCTTTCCAAGATGGTTTGAATCGTGGTGAAATCCAGACCAGTATCCACTGAAATACCTCCTGCGTTACCTTTCTAATTCCAGTGTATAACTCGCTGATATCGCTTCCATCCGTTAACATACGCCTTTGCAGTACATAAACCCCTCCATTTGCGGGGCAGCTTCCACCAGTAACAACACGTGTATACGCATCAGAAACAGGTGTAATACGCCGAGTTAAAATACCTGTTATCAAAAAAAGAATATGTGGAAACACGTATGTACAGTTAGTCCAGATTCTGATATTATGGTATTAGGGAAGTATTGATGAGTGACATCACCATAGTCCTGGGTGAAGACCATTTAATAACGCGCCAGGGTATCCTCCGCCTGCTGGAAGATGAGGAAGGTTTAAAGGTAATCGGCGAGGCCAGCAACGGCGAAGAGGCAGTCCAAATAGTTACCGAGTTGAAACCGGACGTGGTAATCATGGACATCGCCATGCCCAAGCTGAACGGCATTGAAGCTACCCGTCAAATCAAAGTAATTAATCCCTATACCGGGGTGCTGATACTCAGCGCCTACGACGATGATGAGTATGTTTTCGCCATGCTTAAAGCCGGGGCCGCGGGCTACTTATTAAAAAGCGTCGGCGGCGATGAACTGGTGCGTGCCGTCAAGGCCATTCACAACGGTGAACCCGTTTTGGACCCCGTTATCGCCAAGAAAGTAATGAATTACTTTAAATTCCAGAACAGGATTCCTTCTGTTAAGGAAGATACGGAACACCTCAGCAGCCGCGAGCTGGATATCATCAAGCTGGCCGCCAGGGGACTGACCAATAAAGAGATTGCCGATAAACTTCACCTCAGCTATCGTACCGTCGAGGGGCATATGAGGGATGTCTTTAATAAACTGGGGGTCGGTTCCCGTACAGAGGCGGTTCTCTTTGGTCTTAAAAAAGGCTGGCTCACCCTGGACGAACTGGCGTAGTATCGTCGTGATTAAAGCAAATACCAATAATCACAGGTATAAAAGAAATGCCATTAAGCTCTAAAACTCTGGCAAAAATCGTTAACGGCTCGGCAATACCGCTGTTCGTAATCAACAAAGAGCATAAAATCACCCACTGGAATAATGCCGTCGAGGCTCTGTCTGGCAGAAAAAGAGAAGATGTTCTCGGCAAGGACGACCACTGGATGTCTTTCTATAAGGAAAAAAGACCTTCTATGGCCGACCTCATCGTCGAAGGAGCCTCCGCCGAAGAAATCGAGGTATATTACCAAGGCAAGTGCAAAAAATCTCCTTTAATAGAAGACGCTTATGAAGCTGAAGACTTCTTTTCACATCTGGGTGACAAAGGCATCTGGCTTCATTTTACCGCCAGTCCCATCAAGGATGATGATGGAGAAATTATTGGCGCCATTGAAACTCTGGTGGATATTACCGAGCGTAAAAATCTAGAAGATAATTTACGTTTCTTTTTACAGCAGATAACCAGGGCACAGGAAGAAGAGCGTAAGTACATCGCCCGCGAACTTCACGACGATATGGCCCAGATTCTGGGGTCGCTTTCACGCCGACTTGACAATCTCCTCAGGAAAAAGCACGATTTCGGGGAAAGTGAGGCCGCCGCCCTCCACGACGTTCAGAATCTTTTAAATCAGGGCATGCAATCTCTGAACAGCTTTATTCAAAATCTCCGTCCTTCTTTGCTGGATGACTTGGGACTGATACCGGCACTCAGGTCGCTGACCAATAATCTTGAGAGCACCGACGGTACTATTGCCGATTTCAGGGTAATCGGTGAGGAAAGGCGGCTCTCCAACGAAATTGAATTATCGCTTTTCCGGATTGTTCAGGAAGCGCTCAACAATGTCAGCAAGCATGCTGATGCAACCGAAGTACACGTAACGGCTGAGTTCAACGGAAAAGGTATAAAGATAACCGTCAGTGACAACGGCAAGGGGTTCGAACTGCGGGGAAGCATGGATGACCTTCCCCGTATCGGCCAGCTTGGACTGATGGGCATGCAGGAACGTGTCTGGTTGTTGGGTGGGTCTATAGACGTGGACTCGAAGCCCGGACGAGGGACCACGCTGGAGGTTGAGGTTCCCGCCTGAGCGCCGTCTTTATAATACATCTTCATTATAAAGCATAATCGGTATATTAACTTCTGACCTTCTTTATCGGACTGATCTTTTCATTCCACAATCATAATGGACTTGTATTCATGCTTTTAGTAAACTTGGGGAAAATAGATTTACTTCAGTCTATGTTATGAATGTAAAATATCAGAGAAATCCTAGAGGAGGTAAAATGGCTGAAACAAAGTACGGGAAGCATGTCATCAGGAACGCCTACAAAAAACACCATCAGCTGGAATGTGTATCCGCGCACGGAGACGAGATTGATGCCGATTGTATCATTACGCACCAGGTTATTTACAAGCCCGAACTCATGCTGAAGGAACCCCATTTCCACGATGACTTTCAGCAGCTGCTCTGTTTTCTCGGTACCAATCCCATGGACTGCCGGGATTTCGGCGGTGCGGAAATAGAGATTTGCCTTGGTGAGGAGCAGGAAAAGCATGTCATCGATTCACCCGCAATCGTTTCGCTTGTCAAGGGATTACCCCACGGGCCTTTGAATTTTAAAAAGATTCCGAAGCCGGTTATCTTCCTGGAGATTATGCTGACGCGCCGGTATCACGTGACACCATTAAAAAATAAAAAGTAATCGAGGCGAATGATTCGCGGTCGGCAGAGTAGAGAGTTATGCCCGTTCTACAGACCCAGGTAGGCCTTGCGGATATGCTCGCTGTCAAGGAGCTGCTGGCAGGTGCCGTCCAGCGCTAACCGGCCGTTTTCCAGAACGCAGGCTCGGTCGGCGGTTTCCAGGGTATGCTTTACGTTCTGCTCGACGAGCAGGATGGTAATATCCTGATCGCGTAAGGATTTAATAACCTTGAACACTTCCAGTACCAGTCTCGGGGCCAGGCCGTTCGACGGCTCGTCGATGATGCATAATTTGGGTCGGGACATCAGTCCCCGTCCCATGGCCAGCATCTGCTGCTCGCCGCCGCTGAGTGTACTAGCAAGCTGTTTTTCTCTCTCTTTCAGTATAGGAAAAATCTCGTAGACCCATTTAAGTGTTTCTGCTTTCTGAACCCAAGCGGGCTTAGTGTAGGCACCCATCTCGAGGTTCTCGCGGACTGACATCTCGGTAAAAAGTTTTCTTCCCTCCGGAATATGAGAAAGACCGAGTTCCACAATTTCATTTGAGGAAAGGTGGTCTATTCGCTGGCCGAGAAAGGTAATCGTACCTGATGCGGGTAGTAACAGACCGGAGATGGCACGGAGCAGAGTAGACTTACCGGCTCCATTGGCGCCGATAAGGGCGAATATTTCGGCTTCTTTGACCGTAAAAGAGATATCCCACAATACATGGATATTGCCGTAAAACGCATTGAGGTTACTCACTTCCAGCATGGTGATCCTCCCCCAGGTAGACTTCTATGACACTTTCGCTAGTGGCGATTTCTTGCGGCGTTCCTTCGGCAATCTTCTTACCGTGATGAAGGACGATAATGCGGTCACATACGTTCATGATGGCTTTCATAACATGCTCAATCATGACAATGGTGATTCCCCTGTCTTTGATACTTGTAATCAGCTGCATTGCCCCGGCGACCTCAGCCTGGTTCAGGCCGGCCATCATCTCGTCGAGAAGAAGCAGTTCGGGTTTGGTTGCCAGGGCCCGGGCTACCTCTAACCGCTTCTGGTTAGCCAGCGTAAGGTCCCTGGCTGGTGTATTGGCAACCTGTGACAAGCCCATATATTCCAGCAGCTCTAAAGAATCCTTGGTAGCATTGGCAGAGGAAACAGATGTCGACTTACCGAAAAATGCCCCGGCGCGTACGTTTTCTATTACCGGGAGGTTTCCGAAGATTTTAACCATCTGAAACGTTCTGGCTATACCCATACGGCAGATTTGATACGGTTTCTTGTGGGTAATGTCTATATCTTTGAAGCGAATTATCCCAGGTTTGGGGGAGTATGTCGCCGATATCAGATTGAAGAGCGTTGTTTTACCGGCGCCGTTAGGACCGATCAAACCAACAACTTCACCCTGGTCAACACGGAAATCGACACCGTCAACGGCTGCCAGACCCCCGAAGTACTTGGTAACTCCTTCACCTTCAAGTATGTACACGTTTACCTCCCGATATTCGCCTCCAGACCTTCTGTATAAGTCCTACAAGACCGTGGGGCATGTATAGAATAGCCAGCACTAATACAACTCCGAATGAGAGCATATAGATTTCGGAGAACTTGGTTTGTAGCGTTTCTTGCAGGTAGGCAAAAATAACGGCGCCTATTACTGGACCGTAAATATGCCCCATACCGCCGAAGATTGCCATAAGGACCGGAAGGAAAGAGATGAGCACTTTAAAGGCTTCATGCGGATTAATATATGATAATTTGGTAGCCCAGATTGCCCCGGTTGCCCCCATAAAGAAAGCGCTGATAGCGAAAGTAACAATCTTAACCATGGTGACGTTAATTCCCATGTGGGACGCGGCTTCTTCATTCTCCCCGATACTACGCATGGCTAAACCGAATTTAGACCGTCGAATAAAAAAGAAGGTGAGCATTACCAGGACAAAAAGACCCAGCATGACGTAAAAAATATAGTTGTTATCCACCAGCATGATGTATCGATTAAGTATTTTGTTTACAGAAAGCTCCCACCAGTTGAGAAGCTCCATTATGAGTACAACGAGTCCGAAGGTGAAAATGGTAAAATATATCCCCCTCAGCCTCAGAGTTAGGGCGCCAGCGCCAAAGGCGATTATACTGCTTGCCAGACCGCCTATAAGGACTACCACCAGTATCGGAAGTTCCGCTCCTGTAATCGGCAGAAACAGGGCTGAAGCGTAGATACCGACCCCGAAGAAGGCAGCCGTAGCTAGTGACATATAGCCGGTAAGACCGGAAAAAAGTACCCAGCTCACCGTAAGGTTAGCATACATCAGGAGGGTTGTTATTAGTATGACATTATAAAGCGAGCCGAAGAGGGGCAGGGTAACCAACCCGGCGAATATAATGAGGGTGATTATTCCTGGTATATAAAAACCTTTGGATTTAAATCTGGTAGTATCCATACTTTACTTTCCAAAAATACCTTTCGGTCTCACCAGTAGCAGGAGCATGAAAATGAAATAGTAGGCAGCCATTGATAAACTCGGATCTATAGAAGTTACTACTTCGCCTATAATACCCAGTATAAGACCCCCGATAAAAGCCCCGGGGATACTGCCCAGCCCGCCTAATACGATAACTATGATGGCAATGATGGTGTATTGAGTACCCATAGCTGGATTGAGGGGTATACGCATGCTGTAAAGTACACCGGCTATACCGGCCATCGCCGCACCGAAGCCGAAACACAAAGCCAGCACGCGGTTAATATTTACCCCCATCAGGCTGGCAGTTGCCGGATCTTGCGCGGCTGCCCGGATACCCTTTCCTGTACGTGTACGGGCTAAAAATATGTAGAAAATTAAACCTATTCCTATAGAGAAACCGAGGATCACCAGCTTGTTGGCACTGAATATAGCTCCTCCGATACTGACACCAAAATTTAAATAAGTGTATGCCTGATAGTCGGCTCCCCACCCCAGCAATGCCAGATTCTGGATGATGAAAAGCAGCCCAAAAGAAGCCAATATAGAACTGGCCGCATAGGCATCAGCATTCGGCGCCCTTAGGCTGAGTTGGTGGAATAGAGTCCGATGAAGCAGAAAACCTATCAGGAATATAACAGGACCAATAATAACAAGACATATAAGCGGGTTGATGCCCACCACGGTGTAAAGCGTCAAGGTGCTGAAAGCCCCGACCATAATGAATTCGCCGTGAGAAAAATTCAGCACTCGGGCCACACCGTACTGCAGGCTCATGCCCATCGCAATCAGAGCGTAAATACCACCCAGCAGCAAACCGCCGATTGCTATATCTAGGATATTTACAATGCTTTCAGGCATAATGTTAGCTTTCTAAACTCGTCAAACACTGACGCAGGCTGTCTACCGGGCGCAGAGTCTTCTACGGAACAACCATCCTTCAGGATCGTTGCACACCCTTTAGACAGCCTGCAATTAATAATCAAGCAAATATATACTACTCTATCTTACAATTATCTTTGAACTACTAGGGCGCTGGCCAATCTGGCTTGGGATAGACCCACTCTGACGTGAGTACTACAGCTGGCCAATCACCGCCTCCAACGATTTCAACTATCCCGTTCTGCCACTGTCCGATCTCACCGGGATGGGTTTCCTTGACCATAAGTCCGCCACCTTCACCGAACATCTCGAAATAGGTATCACCTAGAATGGTATCGAAATGGTGCGTAGCTATGTAATCCCTTAGCACGTCGTTATCAAGGGTTCCGGTCGCCACGATAGCCTGCTCAATGATTTCCACCAGCGGCAGGTAGTACGGAGCTCCCCACCAGTCCAGGTTTGCCCAGCCAACGAGTTCCTCCAGGGCAGCAAATGCCTCGGCAAATTCGGGAGATGTCTTGCTGTTAGCAGCGGCAAAACAGGTTACTCCCTCTACTACTAAGGGATCGCCGCCGAACGATAGGCCATAAAAGCCGAAATTAGCTCCGGGGCCCATGATAACAGCCGGCGGGTTAAAGCCGATTGCCATCATCTCACCGGTAACCGGAAGGACTATCGGGGGATATGCAAAAACGCAAAATACATCGGGGTCAGCTGCCTTGGCTTCCTTAACCAGGAGCGAGAAATCTGTATAAGTTATTGGAACGGATTTATTAGCGATTACGTCGATTCCGACCCTGCCGAATTCCATATTCGCTACACCGCCATATTCCACGCCGTGAAGGTCCGCAATGGAGATTATATAAGCGGTCTTGGCGCCTTTAGCGGCACACATGTCAGCGAAAACAGGTAACTGATAATGGTCGGAGAAAGGCAGGGAGACAAATACGTAGGGCAGACCGGGAAGTGACTCCCTCATCGTTGTGGCGCCACCCTCGGCAGTGATAAGTAACTTACTGTACTTATTAGCAATGGGAGCTTGAGCAGAAATGAAAGCGGTACCACAAGCCGAGAAAAGAAGATCAACCTCGTCTTCCAATATCAGTTTTTCCGTCAGCCTTACCATGGTGCCTATGTCTGTGGCATCATCATATATGATGAACTTTATGGGCAATTTCCTGTCGTAGTCTGCCACGAATATCCCGCCATCGGCATTAACCTTTTCCTCCCACATCTTCATGACTGGCCCATATGCCGCGTCTCCGATAGGCGCGTTTGCACCGGAGAGAGGCCTGGACGCGCCAATAAGGATGTATTCTTTGGTATAGTAGTCGGCGGGCTTTCCCTCGGGTACCGTGGTTGTAGGCTGGGTTGTAGGTGCAGTGGTTTCTTTCTCTTCACCACATCCGGTCATTATCAGCGGAGCTGCCATCATGGCAACTACACAGATTCCGATTAGTATGATTAATAGTCTCTTTTTCAAATGTGTCCTCCTCACTCGTATTTTGGAAAGATGTAATAATATGGACATCTAGGTCATATCTCACCCCCTCTCCCAAGTTTGATAATTTTTTTCTCTCTTTAAGAAAGGTTAATCTTCTTGAGTAACTTATGCACAAATATTGCCAGCGTCGTGCCTGAGCAATATTTATTGGTAAATTTAACATATCGTAAAACAGAATGCAACAGAAAAGGAGACAAATTTCTAAATAATATCATAGAAATATTACGATTGGGTGTAATTCAGGGATTTAACAGACAAAAAGGAGGGTTTGGTGGATGAAGCAATCGGTAAGTTATCTAGGATTTACCTTTAACAAACGGTGGATATTATCCAGCTGAAGCTTGAGGTTTTCACTTTGCTGTAAAATTGTTCTGACGAATTCTTTCTCGGCAACCGCGTCGCAGATATTATCATCCAGAATCATCCTGGCGAACCCTGATATGGAATGCAAAGGATTATGCATTTCCGTCAATCTATCCAGTAAATCACGGTACTGGTTATCGGTGGTGACGTACGGTTTATAGCCGGTTTCTGTTTCTTCCTTTATTTTCCGACTCTCTTCCCGGGCTTTGTGTATAATCTCGGCGGCGGTCCTTTTAGCAATCTCGGCCTCTTCCCGGGCTTTCTGGCTTTCAGCTTCGGCGCGACTGATGGCTTTACGGCTTTCGTGTCGGGCTGTTTCAGCTTCCTCTTTTGCTTTAAGGATTTCGGCTCTGGCTCTGTTTGTATCGACTGAGGCCTGTTGTTGAATCTCCTTTATCTCTTCGGACGCCATCTTAACCCTTTCCCGAGCAAGGGAAATGGCTAGTCGGGCGTCATCGCTGGCTTTTTCGGCTTCTTTCCTGTACCTGCTGGCTTCTTCTTGAGCCAACCTGATGGAATTATCAGCGGCTTTTTTCACCGCCTCAAATTCATCCAGGGCTTGCTGTGCCTGGACTTTATAGATTCTGGTTTCTTCGTTTAATTGCTCTGTTTTTACCTGAGCCTTTTCCTCGGTCAGGTCGTGAATAAGCTGTATAATCTGCTGACTCCCGCTCATCTCGGGATTGGCCGTTTTTCTTTTTATCTCCGGATATATGTCGATGGGTTCATCGGGAAATGAGCCGTCAGCTGGTTCGGAAACGGCTTTCTGCTTTCTGGCATTACTTATTCGAACCCTCCGTTCCGCTTCGTCGAGGATTTGAACCAGGGTTTCATCGAAGTTTTTCATGGAATTTCTCTTCCCGCCGACCCGGCTCATCGCTTCCCTGGCTGTTTCCCTGGCATTAATGGCGTTTTCCCGGGCTTCAAGCAGTAAATTATGGCTGTTGTCTATAATTTTATCGTTGTCGGGATTTTTATTCGTTTGATTGGTAGTCATCAGTTCTGTTCCCCGCCAGCCCGGTATATCCTGTTGGCTTCGTTAATGAGTTTGTCCACGTCGTCTTTTGTAAAAAGTCGCCAGCGTCTCCTGTCGCGATACTCGCTGATTTTCAGATAATCATCTTTCAGCCAGCGTAAAAGGGTACTTCGGCTGATGTTGACCATCCTGCATACTTCAGATGTACGGTAGAATGTTCTATTACCCAGTGTTACCGGCATAATTTTTGCTTATCCACTCCCAACGACTTGGTCCTGTTTGCCACGGTTTGACACAGGTTGATATACCTTGATTTATTTGAAGATGTTAATACTTACGGGTAAAAGCTAACAGGGTGATATCACCTAAATTGATTAAGGGTTAGCACCCATGAGGATCTAAAACATCACGTGATATTGGAGAGATGCCAGGGTAGGATAGGGGGTAAAAAGGAGAAGCCGTAATTGTTTATTGCTCCATCAGGGCGTCCCACGGCGTGTCCAGCAATGGCACCGGTGTCTCAATGAGCACCGGGCGGTTTGCTCCCAACGCTGACCTAAGTGCGTCTCCGAGCTCCTCGTGACCTGATAATCTGATGCCAACAGCGCCGAATGACTCGGCAAATTTGACATAATCAGGATTATGCAGCTTATTACCGATGAACCTCCCGCCAAATTGTCGGCGCTGGATGCTGGTTACCGTACCGTAGGCATTATCTGAAAAGAGCAGGGTGATTACGTTTATTTTCTCCTGGACCGCCGTGGCCAGTTCCATTCCGGCGTAGGGGAATCCTCCGTCGCCGCATATTGCCACCACGTTTCTGCCCGGATTGCCAATCTTGGCACCCAGAGCGGTGGGAAAGGCGAAGCCGAGAGTACCGAAGTATGAAGAATCGATGTAGGTGCCTGACCTGTTCACCGGGTAGGCGATGTCGCACCAGTAGCCGATGTTGGTAATATCCGGCACGACGATATCGTCATCGGTGAGCACGCTGCGGATGGACCTGACGACGGACATCTGCAACGGGGCGGTCTTTTCCAGTCGATTTCTGAGATCCTTCCTTATTCTGGATATTTCTTCAGACTGCCACCGGCTGGCCGAAGAGGAACCGGTTTCCCGCATAAGGGCATCTAAAGCGGCGCGGACATCGGCTTTAATCCCTAGGTCGATGCGGTGGTTGCGTCCCAGCTCATCGGGGTCGTGGTCTATCTGGATAACCTTCTGGTCAGGCTTCAATTCCAGCCGCGTGTTACCCGATGCCCGCAAACGGCTACCCAGCACAAGTATGAGGTCGGCTTCTTTAAAGACGGGATTGAGCCAGAGGGTAAAATTCCCCGCGCACAACGGGTGCTCGCAGTGGATGGAACCCTGGCCCTCGGTCGTCATGACCACCGGTGCGTTCAGGCGTTCGGCTGCCTGCGTGATTTCCGCGGAGATTCCGGCTTTGGCGGCGCCACCGCCGGCCAGAATCAGCGGGCGTTTCGCGCTTTTCATCATTTCGACTGCCCGCCTGATTTCCTCAGGTGTCGGCTGCTTTGGTAAGCCTGTCCGGGCAGCTACCGGGGACATTTCTGCTTTGTCCGCCCACAGGTCATAAGGGACCTCTATCTCTACGGGACGGGGCCGGTCGCTCTTCAGTCGGGCCAATGCCTCCTGCAGCAGGGTGGGGATATCCTCCACTTTCATGGCGCGTCCGCTCCATTTGGTCAGGTGGCGGAAAATATCGGTCTGTTCGTCCAGTTCGTGGAGTACTCCCCGGTGAAAACCCAGGTGGTAGCTTTCTATCTGTCCCGATATCAATAAAACGGGTGTCGAGGCAGTGTAGGCGGTGCCGATGGCTGCCGCGGTATTGAGAGCCCCCGGACCGGGCAGCACCATGGCCACCCCGATTTTACCCGTGGTGCGGGCGTATCCGTAAGCCATGTAGGCGGCCGTCTGTTCGTGGCGGGTTGATATCCAGCGGATGCTTTTATCGCGGTAGATGGCATCAACCGCGTCCATTATCTGAACGCCGGGTATCCCGAAGATTACCTCCACACCTTCTTTGGCCAGAGATGCTACCAGAACCTCGGCGCCGCTAAATCGGGGCATCGTTCCCTCCGTACCTGATGTTAATATACATTATATTATATATAGCAGCAGGTACGGCAAATTTAGTGTGAATTGACCGGAGAGTTATCGCATATTGGGGCGGATGTGTGTCGCGGAGAGTTATAAAAAAACAGCCGATTATTTAATCGACTCGTAATCTTCACTGTCGTTTTATATTATTCGATCAGTTTGTGAGATATTGCTCTATAATAGTGATTAGTACTACGCTGTTATGCCCAGGGAGTTACCGTAGTATTTTTGCAGGAGATTTTTTATTTCCTTGAGCCTTTCCGCTTCGCTGGCTCCGTGATTAGACCGGTTGGCCGTCCACCTGTTTATTTCCTGTTCAGGTACACCGAGGGCTTTGGCAATTCTTATCGTGGTCTCCAATATCTTTTTAGAGTAGCCGGTACTTTCTTCGAATCGAGCGCGTACCCCACATGCAATCGCATCCATCCTCTCCAGCGATGAATGCCGGATTTTTTGACTCTTGGTTTCAACTGCACATAGGTTTGAGGTCTTCATTAAGTTCCTCCTTTCTATGATTCTGCGTCTTCGAATAACCATCCTTTGATGGGAATGTTCCATGTTTCCAAAAACTCCCTGAAGTCTTTTTTATCAATACGGGAATGTCCGCTGGGCAGGCTGAAAGCCTTGAGTCTGCCGCTTTTTATCCATTCGAGGACGGTACTCTTACTCACCTGGCAATATTCAGCGATATCACGTGTCGTGAGTCTGATATTACTTCGTTCGTTTCTTTTCAAGAAACCGGGCTCCTCCGGGATGGACTAAATCCCCAGCGTGTTTGTTTTCTGTATTTTTTACGATGTGTGCATATTACACATATCATAATTTTGGGAGGTTACATAGAAGTCACAAAATGTTAAGAAAAAGTCACAAAAAAGTCACAAAACCAAAATTTATCGCTGGTAATAGATGCGGACAGGGGTGGAATTTGACATGACGTTATATTGCTGGTAATATAATGTATCTCAAAATCACTGTTCGGGGGATAAAATGAAAAAGACCCCATCGAAAGTGCCGGAATTTGGAGTCAAGCACCTTTCCCGCTCGGGTCACGAGGCTGAATCCGGATTGACTATCAGGAGCAAGGTTTGGGTGGAAAAGGATGGCAAGCTGCTCATGGGGTGGGGTCGGGCAACATTGCTGGAACGCATTGATGAACTGGGTTCTATCTCAGCAGCGGCCAGGTCCATGAAGCTGGCATACCGCAACGCCTGGCTCTGGGTGGAATCCATGAACCGTCTCTCCGGCAAACCGCTGGTGGAAAAAGCCACGGGCGGTACTCACGGCGGTTATGCCAGGCTAACCGAAGAGGGACGCAGGATAGTCAAGGATTACCGGGAGAAGCGGGCCAAGGTAAGGAAGAGTCTTAAATAGCAATATAACCTGTTTTTTTAAGCATCGTTATATTCACAATAATATAGCGAACGAATGTTTCATGCTACTGAAATCAAATGAAAAGACTTGCCCGATGAAAAAATCGCTGGTTGTGGTAATTGCGGTTGTAACGATATTTATTACTTTCGCTGGCTGTTCCCAGGAAGAAACAAAGTCGATAACCGTTTTCTGCGGCTCCGCCAGCAAACCGGCTATGGAAGAGGCAGCGCAGGTATTTGAAGAAGAAACGGGAATTACTGCATACCTTAACTTCAGTGGCTCCGGGACGGTGCTTTCGCAGATGAAGGTATCTCAAAGTGGTGATTTATATATTCCGGGCTCGCCGGACTATATGGCCATGGCGATAGAAGATGGCGTTGTCGAACCGGATACGGTGGTGATAATCTCCTATCTCGTCCCCGCCATTCTGGTTCAGGCCGGAAATCCTCTGAACATCTGGGGACTGGCAGACCTTGCCCGTC
>DUFB01000065.1 GCA_011192005.1 Dehalococcoidia bacterium | reverse complement strand
CTTGGATTATAGGGAAATAGATTGAGAAACTACCATGTAGCCATCGTCGGTGCTACCGGGCTGGTAGGGCAGGAGTTTATCAAAATATTGCTCCAGCGGCGCTTTCCCATGGCGTCAATCCGTCTCCTCGCCTCGGAACGTTCGGTCGGCAAGAAAATGCCGGTCGGCGATGAGCAGATTGAGGTGCAGGAGACCACCTCGAACTCCTTCGATGGTACGGAAATCGCCCTTTTCTCGGCCGGGGCCGAGCACAGCCTTCGTTTTTCACCTATCGCCGCTAAAGCCGGTGCCGTGGTAGTCGATAACAGCACCGCTTTCAGGATGGACAAAAACGTCCCGCTGGTCGTACCCGAGGTTAACTCGGAGGATATCAGGCTTCATCATAGAATCATCGCCAACCCCAACTGTTCCACGATTCAACTGGTGATGGCTCTGTATCCGCTGCACAGGGTAAATCCCGTCAGGCGCGTTATCTGCGATACCTACCAGTCGGTGTCCGGTACCGGTGGGGTGGCTGCCGTCGAGGAACTGCGTACGCAGGCAAAACAGGTGCTCGATGGCCAGCCGACTGAGTCCCGTGTCTTCCCTCATCAGATAGCTTTTAACGTCTTGCCGGAGATAGATGTCTTTATGGATAACGGCTACAGCAGGGAAGAGTGGAAAATGCTGGAAGAGACTCGAAAAATCATGCACGCCGATTCCGTCCTGGTATCGGCCACCTGCGTGCGGGTGCCGGTACTCGTCGGGCACGCCGTGGCTGCCCATATTGAATTTACCCACCCGATGGAAGTGGCGGATGTCCGTGAGGTACTTTCACAGGCGCCGGGCGTAAAAGTCCTCGATGATGCCGCTTCCCATCTTTATCCACAACCGTGGGACGCGGCCTGCACCGATGATGTATTCGTGGGCCGCATCCGCAAGGATGCCTCTCATCCCAACGGCATTGCCATGTGGATTGTCGCCGATAACCTGCGTAAGGGAGCGGCTCTCAACACTATACAAATCGCCGAAGAAATGATAAAAAGAGACTGGGTAAAACCGCAAGGAGGTCAGGACAAATGAAGAAACTGGGTCGATGTTTAACCGCGATGGTAACCCCGTTCAAAGAAAATGGCGAGGTGGACTACGAGCAGGCTAAAAAACTGGCGCTGGCTTTACTAGACTCCGGCAGTGACGGTGTGGTCGTTGCGGCGACAACCGGAGAGGCTCCCACGCTGACTTGGGAAGAAGAAATGCAGATGTTCAGAGAAGTTAAATCTGCCGTCGGCGACCGTGGTACGGTTGTTGCCTATACCGGCAGCAACAGCACCTCCGAAGCGGTGGAAGCCACCAGAGACGCCGATAAAATCGGGGTAGATGCTTACCTCTCCGTCGTTCCATATTATAACCGGCCCACTCAGGAAGGCATTTACCAGCATTTCAAGGCGGTAGCCGAATGCACCAGCCTGCCGATTATCATGTACAACATACCCTCCCGCGTGGTGGTCAACATGACATCGGATACCATTGTCAGGCTCAGCCAGATAGATAATATCGTCGGCGTTAAAGAGGCCAACGGCGATTTGGTCCACGTCGCCGAGACAATCAGCAATGCCAGGGAAGGTTTCTGTATCTGGAGCGGTAATGATAATGATACCTTCGATATCATGGCTCTCGGCGGCTACGGTACTATCGGCGTCGTCACCCATCTCGTCGGCAAGCAGGTCAAGAAGATGATGAACCTAATCCTGGATAATAACATCAGGGAAGCCGCCGTCATCCACCGATACTTGGTGCCGCTGGTTAAAGCCCTCTTTATACAGCCCAATCCCGGCCCCGTCAAGCACGCCCTCAATCAGGTCGGCATGCAGGTGGGCGCGCCGCGTTTGCCTCTTCTCCCCCCCGACGATAAAACAGCCGCGGCTATCATGGAGGTCGTCAACAAATACACGATTGATATCAAGGCGTAGTTTCAAGTGGCGTATATTCAAAGGAGGGGATGAGCACAATACCACTATCCCTTTTAGCCTTAAAATAGCCACTCATACGTAAATATTTAGATGATTGTGTCTTAATATTATCCTCTACTTAGCTTGACAATAACGCGGGTTAGTCATAGACTGTAGAAGCCAATTCGGATGGGAGGACTGTCTTGCGTGAAGTGCCCGAATTGTCAGGCTGAGAACCGCGAAAGGGCTAAGTTCTGTAAAGAGTGTGGTCAGTCACTCGCAAAGGAACTCATTTGCTCTCACTGTGGGGAGAGTAGTCCTACTGGAAGTAAGTTCTGCGACGGATGCGGCCAACTTCTAGCAGAAGCACCACCATCTAAGAAGCCGCGACCGAAGAAACCCTCCGTCATCCAGCCAACATCCTTCGCCGGCGGCCGCTACCAAGTGAAGAAGTTCCTAGGAGAGGGCGGCAAGAAGAAGGTCTACCTGGCCCACGACACGCTGCTGGACAGGGACGTGGCGTTCGCCCTTATCAAGACCGAGAAGCTGGATGACAGTGCCCGGAAACGTATCACCCGCGAGGCCCAATCCATGGGAAGACTGGGAGACCATCCCCACATAGTAACTGTCTATGATATCGGTGAACACGAGGGACAGCCTTACATGGTACTGCCCCTATTGCCCGGCGGCGACGTCGAGGGATTAATTGAAAAGGCCCCCGAACACCGCCTATCGCTGGATAAGGCAATAGATATCGCCAGGGCAGTCTGCCGGGGCCTGGTGTTTGCCCATTCCAAGGGTATCGTCCATCGGGACCTCAAACCGGGGAACGTCTGGCTAAGTGCTGACGGTACCGCCAAGATAGGCGACTTCGGACTGGCGGTGGCAGTCGACCTCTCCAGGTTGACCCAGTCCGGTATGATGGTGGGTACGGTGTCCTACATGCCACCCGAGCAGGCCATGGGTGGTAAAGTAACAGAGCAGGCCGACCTTTACTCCTTAGGTGCCATGTTATATGAAATGGTAACGGGCAGGCCACCCTTCGTCGGTGATGATTCGGTGTCAATCATTGGCCAGCATATCAATACCCCTCCCGTGTCACCCACCTGGCACCGGGCTGATTTACCTCCTGCATTAGAGATACTAATCTTACAGCTCCTGGAGAAAGACCCTTCCAAGCGTCCTTCATCGGCGGCTGATGTGTTGCAGGCTTTAGAATCCATCGATGCCGGTAAGGTGAGTAAAGAGTTATCTAAAGAGGCGTCAACCATAACTGAGAATCCCCTTTATCGAAGGGTATTTGTGGGCAGAGAATCCGAGTTAAAACAACTTCAATCTGCGTTCGACAGCGCTGTCTCCGGACAGGGTGCTTTGATGATGGTGGTGGGAGAACCGGGCATAGGTAAAACGGCTGTCTGTGAGCAGATTTCCACCTATGTGACATTACGTGGCGGTCGTACGCTTGTCGGGCATTGCTATGAAGAAGGGTCTCTTTCACTACCCTATCTGGCTTTCGTCGAGGCAATGCGTTCTTATGTACTCAGCAGAGAGATTAAAGACCTGCGTGAAGAACTGGGTACCGGCGCTGCCGATGTCGCCCGTATCGTATCCGAGGTAAGAGAGAAGCTGAAGGTAAAACCAAGAGTAAAAGGCGACCCGGAAGAAGAACGTTATCGTCTCATGCAGGCAGTTACCGGCTTTCTCTCCAGTGCTGCCAGTGTCCAACCTTTATTGATTGTTCTTGAGGACTTACACGACTCCGATAAAGGTACGCTGGACATGCTGACCCATGTCTCGCGCCATCTGACTGGAACAAGGCTCTTGATTGTCGGTACCTACCGCGATGTCGAGGTTGACCGTAACCATCCCTTATCGGCAGCTTTAGCAGAGTTAAGGCGTGTCTCTACTTACGGACGTGTTCTGCTACGCGGCCTTAACGCCGACGAGGTCAAGCGTATGTTGGAGAGCATCACCCGTGAGGAAATACCCTGGGGACTGGCTGAGGCAGTGCACCGCCAGACCGAGGGCAATCCCCTCTTCGTACAGGAAGTGGTGAGATTCCTTGTCGAGGAAGGACTTTTATCCCAACAGGAGAGGCGTTTCAGGCCTACAAAAGATACACCTCTTGAGATGAGCATTCCCGAGGGACTAAGGGATGTCATCGGTAAGAGACTGTCGTTGCTGAGTCCAGAGTGCAATCAACTACTTTCGGCAGCCGGCGTTATCGGGAGGGAATTCGACCTGGAGATATTGAGGGCTGTTACCGATATAGATGAAGAGGCCTTTGTTAATGCCTTGAAAGAAGCCGTACAACTATCGATACTTGAAGAACGTTCACAGGTAGGTCTGATACGCTATCGCTTTACTCATGCCTTCTTCCGCCAAACTCTCTATGAGGAGCTTATCGCGCCACGTCGTCTGCGACTGCACCAGCAAGTGGCACGGGCGCTGGAGAAACATTATGCTAAACGTTTGCAAGAGCATGCAGTGGAGCTTGCCGAGCACTTCTCCCAGTCAACCGACCCTGCCGACCTGATAAAGGCAGTGGATTACGGTGAAATGGCGGCGAAACGTGCCGTGGATGTTTATGCCTATGGGGAAGCGGTAAGGTTGCTGGAGCAGACTATCAAGGTGCAGAGGGTACTCGACCCGAATGATAAAACCAGACAATGCGACCTGCTGCTTATGCTGGCTGACGTGTTGATAAGCGGTGGAGACCCGCAACAGGCTCGCAATATCGCTTTACCCGAAGCCTTCTCCCTGGCCGAAGCTATCGATGATGCCGCCCGTGCCTCCCGGTCCTGTATGCTGGCGATGCAGGCCTTAGCCTATGGTGGAGCGGTGACGATGTTTTCTTGGGGCAGTCCGGACGCCGCCCAGTGGGCGGAACGTGCCAACCGCTACGCCGGCGAAAAAACGGTAGCCCGAACCTGGGCTGTTCAGGGGATGGGACAGGTAAAGTTCGTCACGGGCTTCTATTCGAACCAGCCGGCTCTGATGCTGGAAGGTTTCCAGTTAATCGACCAAGGGTTCCGGGCGGCACGCCTTCTCGACAACCCTGAAACATACTGGTTTATCACCGCCACATGGATTATATATTCATCACCTTTAAAATACGCCGCAGAACGTCTCCAGCTGGCGGAAGAGATGAGAAAAAAGCCCCGTACCGGTGTTTCGTTGATGACGGCAGGTAGCGGTATATTTTTTATGATTCATGCCCTCCTTGAGTCCGGACAGCGGCAGCGCACCGAGGAACTCGTTGAAGAGCTGAAAGCAATAGCCGAACGTAGCGGCCAGGTCAATACACTGGGACTGGCTCTGGCCGCGGAAGGCATTCTGGCTACCGTGGACGGCCGCCTCGAAGAAGCAGTGAAAATTGGACAGCGTGTTCGAGATATATACCGGGAGATGGGACTTGATATATACGTTGCGGTGGTAGAGGGTATCACAAGCGGGCCGGCCCGACTCCTTATGGGTGAGGCCGAGGAACTCCAGGCATTATACGATTCAGTGGGCGCCGAAAGTACACCCTGGTATGCTTTAATCCTCGCTAGCCTGGGTCGTAACAGCGAAGCAATTGCTTTACTTGACCGATATTTATCGATCTTCGGGAATGCTAACCCCGAGGAATACATGGCAAGTTGCTGGGCAGGTGGGGAGATTTTTATCCTAGAAGCCGCGATTATGGTCGGTCACCGAAGGGTGACCGAATGGCTGATGAGATACTGCACCAAACATAAAACTCTTACGACGGGCAGTTTTTATGCTACATGTGTAGCCCGCCACCTGGGCGGGGCGGCGGCCTTGTTGGGGCGCTATAACGAAGCCCGCAAATACTACCAGGAAGCCATCAAGGTCTGCACGGAAATGCCCTTCCGGCCGGAGCTGGCCCTCTCCCGGCTCCAGCTCGCTGAACTACTCCTGGAGCACTACCCCGACGAGAAAAAGGAAGCCCTAGAGCACCTGGACTTCGCCATCAAGGAGTTTCGCGAGATGAAAATGCAGCCTTCACTGGAGAGGGCGTTGAGGCATAAGGACATATTGAAGGCTTGATTGCCTGTAATAATACCTGAGTTCAAAACTGAATATTTCTGGTAGTGACGATGTTTGGGGATAATAATAGGGGCACCAGTACTCGTTAATCTAGCGGTTACTGGTGTCTTTTTGTATATGGAGCAAAATAAAGGAGGAGAATATGAGGCGAGTCGTTACCGGGCACAGGAACGGTAAATCGGTTATCGTGGATAATGTTGAAATAGCGGGACGTGGACAATTCGGTTCAGAAATGATTGGAGTATGGGAGACAGATGTAATACCTACTATACCCCTTGAAGAAAGAAATTATAAGAAACAACCTGATTTTCATTTTCCAAAACCCGGAGAAACATATATCAATATATGGTCATGTCCACCGGACAAAGAATTTTTAGAAAAAACCAGTAAGAATGGTGTGGATGTAGTAGAACGCCACCGTAGACAATTTGGAGATGACTGGCCTATGCATACTACCGATACTGTGGATATCGACATTATTCTCTCCGGGGAACTATGGATGGAGCTTGATGACGGCTTAGAGGTGCATCTAGAACCGGGCGATTGTGTGGTGCAGAACGGTACACGCCATGCCTGGCATAACCATGGTACCGATACCTGTATTATGGCCTCCTTTTTAATCGGTGCTAAAAGGACATAGCGAAATCACAGTAATACAAGGAGGAACTACCATGTCCATTGAAGAAGAGAACAAAGCCACTTTATTGCATTTCTACGAACTATTTAACCAGAACAAACCCGATAAATGTAATGAGCTTGTAGCACCTGAGTTCATTTCTCATCGTACTACTGGTGATATATCACGTGAAGACTTAATAAAGGGTATTACGATGTTATTCACTGCCTTCCCCGATTTCAAAGCAACTATTGAGCATTTAGTTGCTGAAGGAAATATGATAGCCTATCGTGAAATTTGTATAGGGACTCATAAAGGAGAATTTATGGGTATAGCCCCGACAAGGAAAAGGGTTGAAATGATAAATACCTCTATTCTGAAAATTATTGACGGTAAATGGGTGGAGGCTTGGCCGACTCTTGACTTGATGCGTTTGATGCAGCAGCTTGGGGCTATTCCATCACAATAAAAGAAAGTAGGATAAATCAATGAAAAGTATAGTTATTTACTACTCGATGACGGGAAACACCAAAAGGATTGCCGAGGCAATACACGCGGGGATGAGTCAATCTGGGTATAAATGCGAAATCGTTTCATTAAAGGAAGTGAATATCCAGAGACTATTTGATTATGATTTAATTGGTCTGGGTTCTTATGTAGACGATTTTCAAGAGCCTGCTTCTGTCACGGATTTCATAAAAAACATGCCTTCATTGAGGGGTAAGTACGGCTTTACTTTCTGTACCCATGGTACGTGCCCCGGTCAATATATAGCGAGGATGGTAAGGTCATTAAGAAGAAAAGGGCTGATAATAACCGGCTGGAACGACTGGTATGGCAGTGTTTTCCTTCCGTTTCTGGCTCAACCATACTACACCGATGGTCATCCCGACCATATTGACCTAGAAGAAGCAATGAATTTTGGTAAAGAAATCTTAGAACGGAGCCGGAGGATATCCGAAGGAGAAACTCACCTTATACCCAGGTTACCAAGAAAGGAAAAATATAACAAGCGTTATGGAGATTTATCTGTTCTTGATGACCTTAATGTCGTTCCCGGATTTGAAAGTGAAAGGCTTACCCAAGAGGATATGAAAGTGCTAAAACCCAGATTGAATGTTGAAAAATGTAAATATCCTAAATGTACAATATGCGTAGACAATTGCCCCACACAGAGTATTCATCCATCCCAATCACCACCAATTAATCACGACACCTGTCGACCATGTTCGCTCTGGTTTTGCGAGCAACTCTGTCCTACTGGAGCTATTGAAGTAAATTGGGAGCCAATAATTAGAACGGAGAAATTAAGGAAGGTCCTCTTTAACTGGCTAGCTGAACCAATGAAAAAATATAAGGATTTACGTCACTTTAGGAGCTTAATATCACCTGAAGAAGAGGGCAGAGATAAACCACTATATAAGATAAATAAGCACCCGCGGATTATTCTCCGTGATGGTGTGGCTAGGGTAAGGAAATAGCTAGGTGCTCTAATACTGAAATGACTGTATTATAAGCCTATAAGAATTTGTTATACTATTTATGTTTTAGTACATGTCTCCAGAATTACCTGCGTATTGGGCCCATGTCCTAAGAGGGGCATCAGCCCCTCTTTTTATTTAAAATATCTGGTAAATCCCTCGTGGGTGGCTTCGTAACCCGCGCTCCGGTAGAAACGGTGGGCATCGGTACGCTTTTTATTGGAACCCAGCATTATCTTGTAGCAACCGGCCTCCTTTGCCAGTTCCGCGGCATGGTCCATAATTGCTTTGCCTATCCCCCGACTGCGGTAGGGTTCGTCGACAACCATGAATTCCACCACTCCCCAGTGCGAGATGCCGTGTGCCAGACCCGGTAGAATCACCAGAACTGCCGTTCCCACTACCTCGCCGTCGGCCTCGGCAACCAGCAGGTAATAGCCCTCCAGCGAGGACATCTCTCGGAAGGCTTTCTGGCCGAACTCTGGATCCAGCCTGATCGTTTCCGCTTCCGAAGGGTCCAGCACGAGTTGCTGGTAGAGTTCCAGTATCCGGGGAATGTCAGCCTCTGTTGCCGTTCTTACTGTAGCCATTCTTCCCCCGTGCTAGAAAATGTTCTGCCGTATGATGGTCTGTTCGCGTCTTTTACCCACCGAGATGAGACTCACCGGGCGCGAGAGTAGTTCTTCCAGTCTCAATACGTATTTCCGGGCATTTTCCGGTAATTTCTCGAAATTGCGGATGTCATTGGTATTGCTCTCCCATCCCGGTAGTTCCTCGTAGACCGGCTGACATTTCTCCAGCTCCGCGATGCTGGCCGGGAAGTAATCTATCGTCTTGCCGTCAATTTTGTAGCTTGTGCATATATTTATTTGCGGCATTTTATCCAGGACATCGAGACGCGTCACGGCGATGGAATCAAAGCCGTTAATCCGGATGCTGAAGCGGGCGGCCACCGTATCGAACCATCCGCAGCGGCGGGGACGCTGGCTTACCGTGCCGTATTCATGGGCAAGCTCCCTGATGGTTTCTCCCGTCTCGTCCTTCAGTTCGGTAGGCATCGGCCCGGCACCGACTCTCGTCTGATAAGCCTTGAAAATACCGAGGGCATGGGTCAGCAGGTTGGGGGCGATACCCGAACCTATACAGGCTCCGGCTACCGTCGGTGATGAAGAAGTGGCGAAGGGATACGTGCCGAAATCGGGGTCCAGCAGGAAACCCTGGGCGCCTTCCAGCAGCACGGGTTCGTTCCGCTCGATGGCAGCAGATATCATGCTGCTGGTATCGTGGATACGCGGTGCCCAGCGGTCGGCGTAGTCGCAGTACTGCTCGTATATCTCGTCCGCTGATAGTGGCTCTTTCCCGTAGACCTTGGTCAGTATCTTGTTCTTGTATTCCAGTGCTGTAGTCAGCTTCTCGCGCAGGTTTTTCTTGTCGAGGAGGTCGCCGGCCCTGATGCCCGTCCGGGCGACCTTATCGGCGAAGGCGGGACCGATGCCCTTGCGTGTCGTGCCGATGGCTTTCCCGCCGAGGGCTTCCTCCTCCAGTCCGTCGAACACAATATGATAGGGCATAATCAGGTTGGTGCGCTCGCTGATAATAAGCCGGGAAGTATCGATACCGCGGGAGTTCAGTCCGTCTATCTCGCTGTTTAAAACCGCGGGATTGAGTACGACCCCGTTGCCGATGATGGAGGTTGTCCCCTTGTAAAATACCCCCGACGGCATCAGGCGGAGTTTGAATTCGCCGTGAGGATTGACCACGGTGTGCCCGGCGTTATCCCCGCCCGAGCAACGCACCACATATCTGGCCTGCACCGCCAGGTAATCAACGACTTTTCCCTTGCCTTCGTCTCCCCATTGCCCGCCGATAGCAGCTACAACCGACATATTTTCCTCCAGTCTAAGAATCTCGCTTTGATTCTGGTATTACGGACACGATTTGTCTGTATGTCTTCAATTATCTCCTAGGGAAATATTATTAGGGTGAATTTCTTGTTTTATACCAGGCATAAAAAAGCCTCTGCCCGGCGGTAAGGAAACTGAAAAACGTGATGATTGACAGAGCAACCACCAGGACGTACTGGAACTGGCTCAGCATGAGGCCGAGCGCCAGGATGATAACTCTTTCCGGACGCGTGAACAGCCCCACGTTACCATCGATGCCCATCGCTTCCATTCTGGAGCGCAGGTAACTGACCGTGAAGGAGCTTATCATGGCCAGTCCCACCAGGATGCTCTCGCCGACCTGCCGCTCGCGCACGAAAATCACCAGGATTGCCAACAGTAAAGCGGCTTCGGATAGGCGGTCGAGGGTGGAATCGAGAACGCCCCCGAAGCGGGTGACCCTATTCGTGGCCCGCGCCAGGGCCCCGTCGAGCATGTCGAAAAGACCCGCGGCCAGTACGACGATTCCCGCGGCTAAGAGATGGTTGGTGCCGATTAAGGCGGCGGCTCCTAGGGTTATCCAGAATCCGAGCCAGGATACCAGATTTGGTGTAAGCGGGGTTCTGACTAGAAGATTTACCACTGGCTGAGCAACACAGTTGGATATAGCTTTTCGCGCTCCAGCAAGTCCGGCCATTATTTACTGCTTTCCTGAGGCCATCACGACCGGTCTGGCCTCCGGTTTCGGTTCGCTTTTTGAGGCGGCAACCTTATCTAGGGTCTCCTGATAAAAATCCAGTATTCTCTGGGCAATGTGCGACCAGTCATATATCTCCGCCTTTTCTCTCCCCTTACTCCCCATCTCCAGGCGAAGCGACTTGTTTTCTAGTAATGTCAGCAACGATTCCGTTAACTTGCCCACGTCTCGCGGCGGTACCGATAAGCCCTCAACGCTATCGGTAAGGACGTTGTTAAAGCCGTCGATGGCCGTGGCGATAATCGGTTTACCCACCGACATTGCTTCCAGCAGGACGATGCCAAAGCTCTCTCGTCCCGTGGCCGGAAAGCACACAACGTCGGCTGTCTGGTAGTACCGGGGTAAATCATTAAAGGCGGCATACCCGGTGAAAATCACATCCTTCAGGCCTTCTCTGGCTATCTGCTTCTCGTATTTTTTCCGCAGTCTCGTTCCCGGACCAACGGCAATCAGGCGGCAATTGGGTATCTTCTGAATCACGTGCTTGTAGGCTTTCAGCAGGTAGTCGAATCCCTTCCTTTTCTCCAGCCTCCCCACGAACAGGATATTCAGCTTCCCGTCCTTGTATTTTTCCATCGGCGCGGCGTGGCTGTTGAAGTGTTTGGTATCGATACCGTTGGGTATTATGGTGTACTCCCCGGGGTAATAGGCATTGATGTAGTCCCGGGCGGTCGGCGAGACGGCGATACGCCCGTCGAGTTTGCGGTACCACCGGTCCAGGTAGAACTTGACGACCGGACCGAACAGCGTGTACCAGGGTTTGGCTCCCGAGGCGTGGAAGGTACCGACCATCGGTGTTAAGTGCATCTGGAGTGTCGTTGTGTTCAGCGTCGGCATCAGCGGTTCGTGCAGGTGGCAGATATCGAATTTCTCTCTCGCGAAAGCCTCCCGTATCTGGGCTTCTATCTTCACCGCTACAGTGATGCGCGCGATAGAGCCGCTTACCGGGAAAGAACGGGGATTGCCGATACGGATAAAGCGGTCACCGAGGGTGTGCATCGCCTCCGAGGCCGGGGCTATAATCTTGGCCTCGTGGCCCATCCGGGTAAATTCTTTCTCCAGGCACGAGATGTGGTTGACTACGCCTCCGGGATAAGCAAAGTCATAAGGAGATACCAGGGCTATCTTCATGGGCAGCTACTTGGCTACCTCCTGTTTTTTCGTTGGCGCCGGTAGAGCGGTGGCCTTGATAAAATCCTCCACCATCTTGTGGGCTTCGTCGTCAGTGTACTGTACCGGTGGTGATTTCATGAAGTAAGCTGAGGGCGCGTCGAGCTGGCCTTTTAGTCCGTTATTCAGTGCCAGCTTGCAACACCTTATGGCGTCGATGACCACCCCCGCCGAGTTGGGGCTGTCCCATACCTCCAGCTTCATCTCCAGCATCAACGGTACATCCCCGAAAGTCCGCCCCTCCATCTTGATATGACAGTACTTGCGGTCTTTCAGCCAGGGTACGTAATCGCTGGGACCCACGTGGATATCGTCGGGGTCCAGCTGGTAATCCAGCTGCGAGGTAACGGCGGTAGTCTTGGAAATCTTCTTTGATTCCAGCCGCTCCCGCTCCAGCATGTTGTAGAAGTCGGTATTGCCGCCGAAGTTGAGCTGGTAAGTGTGTTCCAGCTTCACGCCGCGGTCGCGGAAAAGCCGGGTAAGCACGCGGTGGGTGATGGTGGCGCCTACCTGCGACTTAATATCGTCACCGATAACCGGCAGTCCCCGGTCGGCGAAGCGTTTCTGCCAGTATTTCTCCTTGGCGATAAACTGCGGGATGCAGTTGATAAAGCCACAGCCGGCATCCAGTACCTGCTCAACGTACCACTTTGTGCCTTCCTCGCTGCCTACCGGCAGGTAATTGAGAACGACATCCGTCTTGGTCTCCTTGAGGATGCCCACGATATCAGCGGTAGGTCCCGGTGCTTTCTGGATTATCTGCGACAGGTATTTTCCCAATCCGTCGTGGGTCATACCTCTCTCAACCTTCACCCCCGTAGACGGTACCTGGCAAAATACGTAGGTATTGTTCGGCTTGGTATAAATGGCCTCGGCAAGGTCCTTGCCCACCTTGTTTTTGTCGATATCAAAGGCGGCCACGAAGTTGATGTCCCTGATGTGATAGCCACCGAGGTTAACGTGCATCAGACCCGGCACGAATTCACCTTCCTTGGCGTCTTTATAGTAGTGAACGCCCTGGACTAACGAAGAGGCGCAGTTTCCCACCCCGATTATGGCCACGTTTATCTTTCCCATTGTCCGATTTCTCCCCTTTCTCAACCGATGCTTTCGTTCGTGATATTGCGGATTTGAGCCAGCATCCGTTTGAATATACCCTCTTCAGGCGTGAATGTCAAGGCATACCCATAGCAGTATGCCGTCATTTTTTCTACATTTTTTGTGCTTAATAGACGTGATAAAATGCTAAACAAACACCTTCTTCGGCTCCCAGGCGCCCCTTTCTTTAGAACGCCCCAGAATTCCCAGGAAACGCCCATCATCAGCGTATGCCCGGCAGTACCGGTGGACTGCATTATCGCCGGCAACGTTCTCCGCCGGTTTTACCGGCCTGCCTGCTCTGAACGCTTTTTCATCGTCTTCGTCGACTATTAATGATGGCAGATCCTGGAGAACGCTGTCGATGGGGTGCAGGTAGTCCTGCCAGTTTCCCTTTTGGTAAGCCTCCTCGAACTGTGCCAGTGTTATCGCGTCCTCGATATCAAGGGCTCCGCACCGGGTACGTACCAGGTTTTTTATAAACGCCCCGCACCCGATGTATTCCCCCAAATCGTGGGCCAGCGAGCGGATATAGGTGCCCTTGCTGCATTCGACTTCTACCGTGGCTGTCGGTTTCCGCCACGTTAGTAGTTCTAATCGGTAGATTACCACCGTTCGCTTTTTCCTGGTTACGGTGATACCGGCGCGCGCAAGCTTGTAGAGTGGCTGGCCTCCTTGTTTCACGGCGCTGTACATCGGTGGCGTTTGCTCGATACGTCCCCGGAAAGCTCCCAGTGCGTTTTCCACCCGCCGACGGTTAATATCAGAGATATCGCCATTATATACAATCCGTCCGCTGCTGTCGTAGGTATCCGTGGCTGTCCCGAATTCAATCCGGGCGCGGTAGGTCTTGGTGGTATTAACCAGGAACTCGATTACCCGCGTGCCCTGTCCCAGACACACCGGGAGGACGCCGGTGGCGTCCGGGTCCAGCGTGCCGGCATGTCCCACGCGTCTCTCCCCGCTGAGTTTCCTTATCCTGGCAACAACTCTGAAGGAAGTGATACCCTTTGGCTTGTTTATATTAAGTATACCGTCCAAAGTAAGTCCTTTTACCAGGATTTTACCTTCTCGATGCGTCCCAGGACTTCCTCGATTTCGGCTTTCGAGAGAAAAAGCGTCGCCCTCATGTAACCCCGGCCGTTATTCCCGAAATAAGAACCGGGCATCAGGGCCACGTGCGCTTTGTCTATTAGTACGTCGAGCACGAATTTTTCGTCATCATAGCCTTCCGGCACCTTTATCCAGAGGTAGGGCGTAGCTCCGGGAATTGCCACTTCCAGACCCAGTTCTCTGAGTCCCCGGACAAAGGTATCTCTTCTCTCTTTCAGCTCTTTCCGGTAATCCTGCATTTCCTCTCTCACGGAAGGATTCGTCAGCGCCTCGACGCCGGCTTTCTGCTTGTACCATTCGACCCCCTGGCTGTACTGGCTGGAGAGCTTGAGCCAGCGGCTGATGTTCTCTTCGCTGCTGACAATCCAGCCCAGTCCCACGCCCACGAAGTTATAGTGTTTGGAGAAAGACACCACCTCGAAGCCGTGGTCCATCATCCCCGGAACCTGCGTGATTGAAATCGGCCTTGTGTTGTCATCATAGGTATAGTCCTTGTAGGCTTTATCGAAAATTCCGGTCGCGCCTGCGGCTTTCATCTTCTCCAGTAGAGACACATAAAATTCGCGGTCGGCGACGCTGCCGGTCGGATTATTGGGGTCGCAGAAATAGAATGCCACCAGATTCCCGGAGGAATCTCCATCGAAGTCGAATTCGGGCAGCCATTTCGTGTCAGTCGCCATCCTGACTCTCTTGACGTTATGGTTGGCCAGCAAAGATGCCGGTTCGTAGACCGGGTATACCGGGTCGGGTACGTACACCGTTCCCCGCTCGAAGAGACGCACCATGTTAAACAGAACCTCTTTATTCCAGCCGGTAACGACGATGTTTTCCGGTTTCAGGCTGACCGCGTGCTTCTGGCGGTAGTTCTCGATGATGGCATCTATCAGTTCCGGGATTCCCCTTTCCGGGTGTGCATCGCAGGGATACCCCAGCGTAGAGTGCTCTTCGAGGAGGAATTTCGTCATGGCTTTTTTCACCGTCTCCGGCGCTTCCCGGTCGGGAATGCCGATTCTGGCGTTGATAACCTTTACTCCGTCCCTTTCGGTTACTTTCCGGGATATCCTGGCCACTCTCTGAAAAGGATAGTCGGGAATATTCTCCAGTGAAGATGAAAATTTCATGTGCTTTTCCCTCCCCCGATTATTGATATCGGGATGATTGTTTAGGGATTGTCCTGCTGTGTCACTTCGTCGATTAGCCGTAAAATACGGTCGCCGTGCTCGATGGAGTCGTCCCAGATAAAGCTTAGTTCCGGAACACGCCGGAGTCTGAGCTTTTTGGCAAGCTCCGTGCGCAGGAAACCGGCTGCCGAATTCAGCACTCCCAGCAATCTTACCTCGTCCTGCTTGCCGCTCATGCTGCTGACAAAGATTTTGGCATACTGTAAATCGGGTGATGTGGAAACATCGGTTACCGCCACGAAGCTATCGAGTCGGGGGTCTCGGAGCTGGTGCTGGATTAGTTCGCTGATTTCTTTGCGAATGAGGGTATTGACTCTTTCAATTCGATGTGCCATGGTTTGAAATCCGGTCGGCTGTCCTAACTGGACTTCTCCATTTTATAGAATTCCAGCATATCACCTACGGCGAAATCGTTGAAGTCCTTGATGCCTACGCCGCATTCATAACCCGCCGCCACTTCCTTGGCATCGTCCTTAAAGCGTTTCAGGCTGCTTACTGTGGATTCGACCAATACCTCTTTGCCCCGGTATACTCTCACCGTTGCATTTCGGGTAATCTTACCATCGGTAACATACACTCCGGCGGCCTTGGCTCCCTTGCCCGCGGGGAAGACTGCTCTGACCTCCGCTTTCCCATCGATTACCTCGATATACTTGGGTTCCAGCATACCCTTGAGGGCTTTGGCTACGTCATCCGTCAGAGTATAAATCACGTCGTAGTAACGTATGTCCACCCTCTGATTGGAGGATACCTGGCGGGCACCTTCTCCAGCGCTGACGTTGAAGCCGATTATCAGTCCGTTAGATGCCGCGGCCAGCATTACATCGCTCTCGGTGATGTTACCCGTACCGCTGTGGATGATTCTTACCTGGACTTCGTCAGTGGCAAGCTGTTCCAGAGAGTGCCTTATCGGCTCGATGCTGCCCTGCACGTCCGTCTTCAGCACGACATTAAGTTCCTTAACTTTCCCCGCGCTTATCTGGTCGTAGAGGTTGTCAAGGTTCACCGAGTCTGCCGTGAGAGACGCGCTGCGCTTGGCTTCTTCTCTCTGCTTCACCAGCATCGCCTGGGCGTGTTGCTCGTCGACTACCGACGTAAGTGTATCACCGGCGTGAGGTACTTCGTTCAATCCCAGAATCACTACCGGCGTCGAGGGTTCGGCTTTCTTTATCCTCTTGCCGGTGTCGTTGAACATCGCTCTTACCCTGCCCCAGGTATTCCCGACCACTATCGTGTCGCCCAGTTTCAGGGTTCCCGTCTGTACCAGTACGGTCGCCAGCGGTCCCCGTGTCTTATCTATCTCGGCTTCGATTACCACCCCTGCCGCGGGCTGGTTCGGCGAGGCTTTCAGTTCTTCCATTTCGGCAACCAGCAGCAGGCTTTCCAGCAGCTCGGGAATTCCTATCTTCTCTTTGGCTGATATTTCGACGCAGACCGTGTTGCCCCCGTATTCCTCGATAACCAGGCCGGCCTCGGTAAGCTGCTGTTTTACCAGATCGGGATTGGCATTTTCACGGTCAATCTTGTTAATCGCCACCACTATTGGCACTTCAGCGGCTTTGGCATGGTTTATCGCTTCTATCGTCTGGGGCATGACCCCGTCGTCGGCGGCAACTACCAGGATGGTTACGTCGGTTATGTTAGCACCGTGAGCGCGCATGGCGGTAAAGGCTTCGTGACCCGGTGTGTCCAGGAAGGTAATTTTATGGCTGTCGATGGTTACCTGGTAAGCACCGATATGCTGGGTTATACCTCCCGCCTCGGAGTCAACCACGTTCGTCTGCCTTATAGCGTCCAGCAGTTTGGTCTTGCCGTGGTTAACGTGCCCCATTACGGTAACCACCGGCGGACGCGGCTGCAGGTCTATCGATTCTTTAATATACCGTTTTTTTAGCTTCTTGCTTTCTTCAGAGGCGGTGGCGAGACGTTGTTCTTTCAGGGGTTTCAGCTTGGCTTGATAGCCGAATGAGCCTGCTATGGCAGCGGCGGTTTCGTAGTCTATTACCTGGTTGATGTTGGCCATGATGCCGCTTCTCATCAGCTGCTTGATTACCTGTATGGAGTCCACCCCCATGAAGTCGGCCAGTTGCCTGATTCCCACGGAGTTGGGAATATTGACAACCGGTACCTTGGCCGCTGCGGTCTTCTTCTCCGCTTTTGCGGCAACGGGTTCGGCTACATTATCCGGTTGGCTGGCCTTAGGCACTAGCTTGCTCCTTTAAACAGTGTCTTGCCGCTTATTCTCAGCTCTTCACGGTTTTTTTCGGTGATATTGCTGTGCAGCGTACGCTCCAGCTGTATTCCCGTCAATGCCTTCTCCCAGCAGTCACGGTTCGGACATATGTAGGCGCCACGCCCGTTCTTCTTCCCCGTGCTGTCAAGCTCGATATTACCGTCGGGCGTGCGTACCACGCGGACCAGCTCATGCTTCGTTTTCACCTCTCGGCAGGCGACGCATGTCCGTTGCGGGACGTGTTTTTTACCGGGAGAATGCGTTTTAGTAGTACTCATCGTCCTCGTCTTCCCTGTAATCTTTCTGGCCTCTCCTCATCCTGACACCGTCCTCACTGGTGTCTCTCACGTATCCGCCCTTTCTCTTCTTCTTAGATTTATCCGACTTGGAGCTGGACCTGCCCCGGCGACCGGGTAAAATATCCTCAGCGAAACGCAGCTGGGGCCTCCCGTCGTCCTCTAAGGCCTCCGCGAACATCTGTGTGGGCATGACCATCTCTTCGGCGACTGGTTCTGTTTCCTCTTCCTCTTCTTCCGCTTCCTCCTCGGCGGCCTCCTCCTCAATCTCCAGCGATTCCAGCTCCGCTGTTATTTCCTCCGGTATCTCCTCGGTTATCACCTGTTCTTCTTCGGACACGGTTGATTCAACCTTGACCGGCTCGGTCTCTATTGGTTCGGCTTCCGCCATTTCGGCTTTCGTTTCCTCCAGGGCCCCAGCCTCCGGTTCTTTCCTGGTTTCCGTTACTTTTTCGGCTTCGACAATGGAGGCGCTCTTGATGTCGATTCGCCACCCGGTGAGTTTGGCGGCAAGCCTGGCGTTTTGCCCTTCTTTGCCTATCGCTAGGGATAGCTGTTTGTCGGGCACGACCACCGTGGCCGCCTGTTCCTCCTCGTTGAGTTCCACGCTTATTATATGGGCGGGGCTAAGGGCGTTGGCGATATAAGCCGTGACATCGGGACTCCACATGACCACGTCTATTTTTTCACCGTTCAATTCGCTGACGATGTTCTGTATCCTGATGCCGCGCAGACCGACGCAGCAGCCCACCGGGTCGATGCCTTCCTGCTTGGCTGCCACGGCGATTTTACTTCGGTAACCGGCCTCGCGGGCGATACCCTTTATCTCGACAGTCCCGTTATATACCTCCGGGACTTCCAGTTCGAAAAGCCGGCGGAGAAGGTCGGGATGAGAGCGCGATACGATTACCCGTGGACCTTTGCTGGTACGCGCTACCTGTAAAAGGACTACTTTTAGTCGCTGACCCACGCGGTATCGTTCCGTGCGCACCTGCTCGGAAGGCGGTAATACAGCTTCGGTGCGTCCCAGGTCGATGTTGACCTGTCCGAGTTCGAAACGCTGCACGACGCCGCTGATAACCTCGCCTTCCCTGTCGGCATATTCCTCGAAGATGGCGCTGTGTTCGGCTTCGTGCAGCCTCTGTAGAATTACCTGCTTGGCAGTTTGTGCCGCGATGCGCCCGGCGTTGGCCGGGGTGGATTCCACCATCAGCGTATCCCCGACCTCAACATCCTCTTTTATTTTCTTGGCTTCGCGTAGTGATATCTCTGTGTTTTTATCCTTTGCCAGCCTCACTACTGCCTTTTCCGCCCACACTTCCACTCTACCGCTGTTGGGGTCTATCTTTACCGCGATATTCTGGTTAGAACCGAAATTGTCCTTCTTGTAGGCTGAAACCAGCGCCGCCTCGACGGCGGTAAGAACCACGTCTTTCGGCAGGTTCTTCTCAGCCGACAACTGAGTTATAGCGAGCAGGAATTCGCTCTTCATCTCGGATTTAACCTCCGGCCCGTAATTAATTGTTAACAAAAAAGTGGGAATCAAACCCACTTCACTACTAAAACATCTTAACTTATCAGGTGAATTATAACACAGCAAATGACATGATGCAAGTCAACATAACCCATTGTTGTAATCTGTATTTTTATTTTAATACTTTATCGAAAAAAGCGGTTATTCTATTAATGTATTCAGCCGGACTAGTAATATAGCCTTTCACATGTTCGGCGCCCGGGACTATCCAGAGTATGTTATCAGGATTTTGAGATGCCTGGTACAGCCTGTAAGCATGGTCGAGGGGTACGAAATCGTCCTTCTCGCCGTGGATGAACATGATGGGTCGCGGCGCTATCTCCGGAACGCTTTCCACTGGTTTAACCGCCGTAAAATCCACGCCGTACATGATTTTTACCATATACAAAACGGGAGTGATGAAGAATCCCGGAAATTTGGTACGCTCCGTGAACTCCCCCTCCATGATACCTTCCATGTCGGCGAAGCTGCTGTCGGCTACCACGCAGTCGATGTCTGGTTCTTCGGCCGCTCCCATCAGGGCGGTGGCGGCGCCCATAGAAAAGCCCAGTACCCCGATTTTCTCGAATCCCCGCTCCCGCGCGAAGTCCACCGCTCCCCAAAGGTCCTTCCTCTCGTGAAATCCGGCGGATATTCGCTCGCCCTCGGACTCCCCGTGACCGCGGAAGTCGAACATGAGGACATTATAACCGAGTGATATTAATTCGGCGGCAATGCCCATAACGTTCACATTTATATCGCACCGGTTCGACTCGGCTCCGTGGAGGATAATGATTATCTCCTCGCTGTTCGGCGAGGGAAGAAACCAGCCGTGCAGCGTCAGGTGGTCCTCCCGACTCGGAAACGTGATATTTTCGTATTCCAGTCCCAGGTCGGCCGGATCTATCGTGATGGATTCTCTATCCACTCTGGTTGCTATGCCGCCCAGGTAAGCCGAAATACCGATAATAATTACTATCACTAGGACGACTACACCAATTATGACTTTCAGCCACAATTTCATTGCTGCATCCTCTTGGCAATTCTATTATAATCTTGTGTGTTTATTTGTTAAAGCCTCATATGTACTCATTCACCTTAGAAGGGGAAGGAGCTTGGGGGTGAGATATCCATTTAATATCCAATGGCGTTAACGGCACGGAATGTGTATAATATTCAAGGTGCTTCTGGCCGTTTATCGGCCAGGGTGGGAGCGTTCATGTGAATAGCGGGGAACTAAAAAAATCAGTCCAAAAAGATATAGCAGACCGCACCATGCAGCTTGAAGAGCTGAGTCGTAAAATACACGATAATCCCGAGACGGCTTTCGAGGAGCGTCAGGCCGCCGACTGGCTATCGAAATATCTGGAGGATAACGGCTTTACTCTTGAACGCGGTATCTGCAAGCTGTCTACCGCTTTCCGCGGAAGTTACGGTACGGGCAGACCCACTATCGCCATACTGGCTGAGTACGATGCTCTCCCCAAGCTGGGCCATGCCTGCGGTCATAATCTCATCGCCACCGCGACTGTGGCGGCCGGCGTAGCTTCAAAAATTGCCGTCGACGCACTGGGCGGTTGCGTCGCCGTTATCGGTACGCCCGGTGAAGAGCTTACCGGTGGTAAGGCTGTCATGGCGGAGCGGGGGGCTTTCGATGCTATCGATGCGGCGATGATTGTTCATCCCGGCGGCGGTAACAGCGCTGCCATGAACACCCTGGCCTGCCAGACGCTGGAAGTCGAGTTTATCGGCAGGGCAGCGCACGCTTCTGCTGAACCGGAACTGGGCATCAATGCTCTGGAAGCCATGATTCAGTCCTACAACGCCATCAATTCTTTGCGGCAGCACATTAAGGACGGGGCGCGCATTCACGGCGTTATCACCGATGGTGGTGAGGCGGCCAATATCGTCCCTGCCCATACCTCCGCCAGCTTTTTCGTGCGGGCTATTGATGACGAGTATCTCGATATCCTCAAGGAAAAGGTAATCGACTGCTTTACCGGGGCGGCTGTAGCTACGGGTGCTGAGCTTAAATATAAATGGGATACTATACGCTATGCGGCGATGATTAATAATATGACCATGGCGCGTTTGTTCCGGGACAATATGAAAGCCCTAGGCTACGATATACCTCTGGGCGGCGATAAATTCTGGGGAGGCAGCAGTGACGTCGGTAATGTCAGCCGACTTGTCCCCACCATCCAGCCGCTGGTATCCATCGCCCCCGACGATGTCCTGATACATACTCCGGAGTTTGCTGAAAGAGCAAAAACTGAAGATAGCCTTAGGTCAATGCTTGATGCTGCTAAAGCCATGGCGATGACGGTTATCGACCTCCTGGGAAGTCCCGATAATCTGGCGAAATCCCGGGATGAGTTCGCTAAAGTGAAGTAACTGTTGACCATGTGTTTGCTAAAGTGAAGTAACTGCTAACCATGTATTTGCGAGGTGTCGGTTCCGTCTTTATTCATCTATTTACCTGCGCGGGATACCGGAATGATAGGTGGGATGAAATTATTATACCTCAGGGAGTAAAATAGATATATGATAATTGCGGTTGATGCCGCCGGCGGTGACTACGCCCCCCATGAGGTTGTCAAGGGAGCGCTTAATGCCGCCAAGGAATTTGGTATTGAAGTGGCTCTAGTGGGCAGGAGGAGCGTGCTCCACGTGCTCACCGGGCGTTCCTCGCGCCAGTCCGGCGTAACCATTATCGATGCCAGTCAAGTCATCGATTATGATGAATCACCCATTAAGGCGCTTCAGGCCAAGCCTAACTCGTCGATAGTTGTGGGTATCAATCTGATCAAGAGCGGCGGTGCTTCGGCATTTGTCTCGGCAGGAAATACCGGAGCTGTTGTAGCCGCGTCTTTACTTACCCTCGGAAAGGCTAAAGGCGTCAGCCGGCCTGCCATCGGTTGCTTTCTGGATACCATATCGTCGGTGCCGCCGTTGTTGGTTGATGCCGGGGCTAACTCGGATTGCCGTGCCAAACATTTGCTCGAGTTCGCCAGACTGGGTTCTCAGTACAGTCAGAATATTCTCAAAATACCTTCACCGCGTGTTGGCTTACTCAGCAATGGCACCGAGGACGGTAAGGGTAACCGACTGATTCACGAGACCTACAAGCTTCTGAAAAAGGCCAAAGATATTAATTTTTTCGGCAATATTGAGGGACACGATATTACTAACCGGACCGTTGATGTTATCGTCACCGACGGTTTTACCGGTAATATCGTTCTCAAGACCGCCGAGGGTTACAGCGATAACTTTTTAACTTCGGTTAGGCAGATAGGGCGTGTCTTTTCCAGTGCTTCGAGCGTGCGGGGTCGCGACCTGCTGCGCGATATCGGCCTGGAATCGTGGATTGAGAAGCTGGACTACACTGAATACGGCGGAGCCTGTTTACTCGGTATCAATGGTAATGTTATTATTGCCCACGGACGCAGTAAGGCCAGGGCTATTAAAAACGCCATCGGCCTGGCTAAGGAAACGGTGGAACGGAATATTACGGAAATAGCTGAGGAGGAAAATGATGAGCAAACCAGTGGAGATTGAAGAAGCGAAATTTGAAGAAGCGGTTTTAAAGGCGTCGACGCCGGTACTGGTCGACTTCTGGGCGCCGTGGTGCGGTCCCTGCAAAATGGTCGCGCCAGTGGTAGAGGAGCTGGCGGAGGATTACGGCGAGAAAGTGAACTTTGTCAAGGTAAACGTTGATAATTGCCCCCAGGTTGCCAGCCAGTACGGTATCATGAGTATCCCTACCCTGATACTTTTTAAGGACGGCAAACCGGTTTCCAATGTCGTCGGCTTCAGACCCAAGAACGAGTTGAAGAAGAGTATTGACGAGGCTCTGTAATCTCGGGTAGAGAGTCGAACCGATTGCAAGGTGAGTCTGATGAATAAATCCCCGAAGAAATACGATGTTATCATTATCGGTGGCGGTCCTGCCGGGCTTGGTGCTGGTGTTTACGCCGCCAGGGCCAGACTCAAAAATATCCTCATCGAGAGGGGGGCTGTCGGTGGCCAGATTCTCAACACGGAGTGGGTGGAGAATTATCCGGGCTTTCCCGACGGCGTCAGCGGTCTCGACCTTACCGCGGCGATGCACAAGCAGGCGGAGAAGTTCGGACTGGAAACTCTGCTTGCTGATGTTACCGGCGTTAAACTCACGGGCAAGCAAAAAACGGTTGAAACATCCGGGGGAAGCTTTGCTGCCAAAGCCGTCATCATCGCCATCGGCCTAGAAAGACAGAAGCTCGGCGTCCCCGGCGAAGCCGAATACACCGGCAAGGGGGTATCTTACTGCGCTACCTGTGATGGTGCTTTCTTCAGGGACAAACCGGTGGTGGTGGTCGGCGGCGGTAACGTCGCCATTACCGAGGCTCTCGAACTCACCAAATTCGCCTCTAAAATCACCGTGATACACCGCCGTGACGAGCTTCGCGCTACCAAAATACTGCAGGAAAGGGCTTTGGCCGAGCCCAAGATAAAAATCCTCTGGGATAGCGTCGTTGATGAGATTACCGGTGATACTTTCGTCGAGAAGGTAAAGGTCAGCAACGTAAAGACCAAGAAAAAATCTACTCTAAATGTTGCCGGTGTCTTTATGGGTGTTGGTTTTAAAGCCAATACCGACTTCCTCAAAGGTGCCCTGGAGCTGGATAAAAATAATTCTATCGTCACCGATGCCCAGATGGCCACCAGTGTTCGCGGCGTTTTCGCTGCTGGTGATATCCGCAGTGGCTCTGTCCGCCAGGTGATTGCCGCCACCGGCGACGGCGCTGTCGCCGCCATTAACGCTGACAGATATATTGCCGGTCTATAAAATTTAACAAAAAATACCCGAAATCCATGACGTTGTGAGACGGAAAATATTGGAGATTTTTTTTCGTTTTGCAGTATAATTAGCAGTAATCATTTTAAGGAGTACCCGTTGTGAAAGTTGTATTTATTGAGGATGTTCCTGATGTAGCCCTGGCTGGAGAAACTAAAGAGGTAGCTGACGGCTACGGCAGGAATTATCTGCTGCCGAAGAAGCTGGCGGTCCTGGCTGACTCGGCGGCTTCAAATATCCTTAAGGCGCAGATGAAGCAGGTTCTAGCTAGGCGTGCCCAGGCCGAAGCGGAAATGAAGGAGATAGCCGCCAGACTCGACGGCACCGAGATAACCATCCGGGCTAAAGCCGGTGAAAAAGAACGACTCTACGGCTCGGTAACCGCCGCCGATATTGCCGCCGAACTCGGTAATATGGTTGGACAGGCTATCGATAAAAGGAAGGTTGACCTTGAAGAGCCGATTCGTCAGTTGGGCGTTCATGAAGTAACTCTGAAATTCACGCATGATATCAATGCTGCCATAAAAGTATTGGTCGAAGCGGAGGAAGCCGCTCCTGAAGCCGCGGAAAAAGAGGCTAAAGAAGAGAAGAAGCCCCGGGCTCGCAGGGCCAAGAAAGCTCAGGAAGAGGCTATAGCTGCTGAAGAAGCGGAAGTCTTGGCTGAGGAGGCAGAAGCCGAGGGAGAAAAGCTGGTATTGAAGCTGGAAGAATCGGAAGTTGCCGACGTAAAAACTGAAGAAGCTGAGGCGAAGGCAGAGGAAACTGAAAGTAAAGTAAAAAAACCTAAAGTTAAGAAAAAGTCGACGAAGAAAGCCGAGGAAAAGGTAGAGGAGAAAGAATCGGGTGAATGAAGCCAGGTTACCGCCCAATGATTCCGATGCCGAGGAAGCGGTTATCGGCTCGCTGTTGATTGATGGTGCCGCCATTTTCCAGATTACCGACTTCCTCCAGCCGCATGATTTCTACTTCGAGCAGAACCGCTGGCTCTTCGAAGGCTGCATGGCGCTTTACCAGCGTGATGAAGCCATCAACCAGATTACCCTGGCGCAGGAGCTGTCACACCAGCAGCGCCTGGAATCATGCGGCGGTGCCGCTCATCTGAGTTATCTGATATCCATCTGTCCCACCTCGATGGACATCGAGCATTACGCCCGCATCGTCTACCGGCTTTCGGTCATGCGTCAGATGATTTCCGCCGGCGACAAAATCACCGCCATCGGCTATCAGTCCAGCCCCGATGTTGAAGAAAGCCTCGCTAAAGCGGAGAGCATCCTCTTTGGACTGCGCCGTACCCAGGGTGCCGGCGAACTCACGCATATCCGTCAGGTGCTGGACAAGTATTTCGAGGAGCCCCCTCCACTCATCGAAGGACGCGTCGAGCATCTGCCCTACGTGCTTTCCAGCTTTCCCGGTCTCGACGAATTTCTCGGGGGCTTCCAGCGTGCCGACCTCGTCATCATCGCCGGTCGACCCAGCATGGGCAAGACCAGTCTGGCGTTAAATATTGCCCGGAATGCCGCCGTGGAGCACCGCGCCTGCGTTGCCCTCTTCAGCCTGGAAATGGCTCGCGATTCGCTTGTAATGCGTCTCCTTTCCAGCGAGTCCGGCGTCAATTCCCGTCGCGTGCGGTTTGGCTCGCACACCGAGGATGAAGAAAGACAGGTAATGGAGGCAACCGGCATCCTCTCCGAGTCTCCCATTTACGTTGATGATACCCCGATGATTCGCATGGCGGAGATGCGCAGCAAGGCCCTCCGTCTTAACTTCGAACGCGGGGTTGATATGGTCATTATCGACTATCTCCAGCTCATGCAGGGCGAGGGTAGAAACGAGAACCGCGTCAACGAAATCAGCTATATCTCGCGTTCGCTCAAGGCACTGGCCCGCGAGCTTAATGCCCCCGTGCTGGCGGTCTCGCAGCTAAGCCGCGCCGTGGAGTGGCGCGCCTCCCACGAGCCCCAGCTCTCCGATCTCCGTGAGAGCGGCAGCATCGAGCAGGACGCCGATGTTGTCCTCTTTATCTATCGCGATGAGTATTACTATAAGACAGAAGAGGAATGGATTGCCGTCCATCCCGACCGTGAATACCCCCGTGAGGAAGCCGATGTTATCATTGCCAAGCACCGCAACGGCCCCACCGGTCGCGTTAAGCTGCGCTTCCGGCACAGCCTGGCAAGATTTGAAAGCATCAGCAGCGGGGAGCCGAGTATGCTATGAAGAAGTTCGATGGTTTTCCCGCCAGGACCGAATATACGGCTCTGCCCAATGTTTTTTTCAGCGGTCTGCTGCCGCAAATCGACGATTTAGCGGAGCTCAAGACCACCCTGCACGTCCTGGCGATGTTATCCCGTAAAAAAGGCTATCCCCGCTATGTCTCCCGCCAGGAACTCCTGGCTAACGAGAGCCTCATGGCAGGATTGAAAACTAAAGACGAATCTTCGGAATCAACCCTGCAAAAATCCCTGGAAAAGGCGGTCAGTCGCGGGACGCTTCTGTCCATTGCGGTGGAAAAGGACGGCACCTCCGAAGATATCTTTTTCCTGAATACGACTTCAAATCGCCAGCTAATTGAGCAGGTCGAGAGTGGAGAACTTGAGCTTACCGGACTTAAAAAATCGGGTAAAAAATATGTTCCCCCTGATGAAGTCCCGGATATCTTTACTCTCTATGAAGAGAATATCGGCATCTTGACTCCCATGATTGCCGACGAACTCAGCGAAGCCGAGAAGCTTTATCCCGCGGAATGGATTAACGACGCCGTTAAAGAGGCGGTACTGTATAACAAGCGCAATATTAAATATATACTCAAGATACTGGAAAACTGGGCGGCGGAAGGTAAAAACGATGGAACACATCAGCGACATCCTAAAAAGACAGACCCGGACAAGTACATCAAGGGAAAATACGGACACATGGTCCGAAGATGATGAAACCTCCCCGGCCAGTCCGGACTGTACCATCTGTAAGGGCGCGGGCATCATCCACCCGTTGCTGCCCTCCGGGAAGCCGGACTACAGCCGCGTCGTACGCTGTCCCTGCACCCGAAAAGAACTTGATGACGAAAGGCATTCCCGTTTTATCCAGTACAGCAACCTGGGCTCGCTGACGCGCCTGATGTTCGAAAACCTCGAGCCCCTAGGAAAGAGCGGCAATCCCGCCAACCAGGCCAAGTTTAAAGCCGCCTGCGAGGCCGCCAGAGAGTTTGCTGCTAATCCCGCTGGCTGGCTGGTACTCGGCGGTGCTAGCGGCAGCGGTAAGACCCATCTGGCGGCGGCTATCGCCAACGAAAGGATAGCACAGGGGCACCCGGCCTACTACATCTCCGTACCCGACCTTCTCGACCGGCTGAGAACGTCCTTTACGGCCGATAGCGAGGTTCCTTACGATGAGTTTTTCGAGCAGGTACGCAACGCCCCGCTGCTCGTTCTCGATGACCTTGGCGCGCAGAGCGCCACCGCCTGGGCTAAGGAGAAATTAGACCAGCTTCTGACCGCCCGTTTCAACGGCGAACTGCCCACGGTGGTGGTTGCCATCACCCCTCTGGAGCAGATGGACGAAAGACTCAAAACTCGCCTGACCGATCCCCGTTTGTGCCGCGTCTATATCCTCGAAGAGGAGCACCAGGCGTCGGAATACGGCTGGGGACCGGAGTTCAAGCTCCAGCAGGGCATGACTTTTGTCAATTTCAAACGACGTAATAACCTGTCTCTGGAACAGCAGGACAACCTCGACGAAGCCTATCGAGTCGCCTTTGATTTCGCCAAAAATCCTGAAGGATGGCTGGTCTTCATGGGACAGACGGGATGTGGAAAAACTCACCTAGCTGCCGCTATCGTAAACTATCGTTATGAGGCAGGCAAACCGGCCTTGTTCATCGTCGTCCCGGAGTTCCTCGACCACCTTCGCTCTACCTTTAGTCCCGACAGCAAGGTGTCCTACGATGATGTTTTTGAAAGCGTCAAGACGGCCCCGCTTTTAGTGCTGGATGATTTCGGTGAGCAATCGACCACCCCTTGGGCAAACGAGAAGATGTACCAGATGCTCAATTATCGCTATAACGGCCGCCTGCCCACTGTGGTGACCACCCGCTATTCCTTCGATGAGCTTCTCGGCGAGGTCCCCGATGCTATCAGTTCCCGCCTCGTCGATAGCCAGACCAGCGTACCCTTCAATATCATGGCGCCGGACTACCGCGGCGATAGGCGGGCCGGAAAGAAGCGTTCGTCCTCCCGCGGCAAGACCACCCGCTACCGCTGATATCTCTCTATCATTGCGATAAGTCACGGTTTCATCGGAACGATGTGGCAAAAACTATCCTGTCGGTGCATAATATTATAATTGACACGTTTTTAGAACCGTGCTTATACTTAAATATAGGGTTATTATTTAATGTAAGCCGGCCTCCCGGGTATTGATCAAGAAATTGCTTCAAAACTCATTTCCCGTATCCTTATTGGAAGGGAAAAAGTCACTCCGGAGTCGACTGTTCAACAAAAAAGGAAAAGGTATTATCTATGGGATTTCTCTTTAAAAGACAGAAAAAAGAAAATAAGGATGCCACATCGAACGTTAAAATTTCTACTTCCCCTACGGAAAAACAGCCGGCATCATACAGCCAGACGAAGAGCTCTGATATTTCCCCTGTATCCCAGAAGCCTGATACACTCGGTGAGTTGAAAGCCTCTGGATACAAATCCGTATCTGTAAAAGAAGAAATGAGGCGTAATCTCATTGCGTCGATCAAGGCAAAAAAGGCTGTCTTTCCCGGTATCATTGGCTATAATAATACCGTCATTCCGCAGGTAGAGAATGCGGTTATCTCCGGTCAGAATATAATCTTCCTGGGTGAAAGAGGGCAGGCGAAATCACGGATTATGCGCCAGCTGGTCGACCTGCTGGACGAAGAAATACCGGTAATACGTGGTTGTGAAATCAATGATGACCCGCTCTACCCGATATGCAGGGCCTGCCGGGACAGGGTCGCCCGGGACGGGGACGCCACGGAAATCGCCTGGTTATCCCGGCAGGACAGGTACGGAGAGAAGCTGGCCACGCCTGACATTACTATTGCTGACCTCATTGGTGATGTCGACCCTATCAAGGTTGCTGAAGGCCGGTATTTATCCGATGAGCTGACCATGCACTACGGGATTATTCCCCGGACGAACCGCGGTATATTCTGCATCAATGAGTTGCCTGATCTGGCGGAAAGGCTACAGGTAGGGCTCTTTAACCTCATGGAAGAGGCGGATATCCAGATTAAGGGCTACCGGGTAAGATTGCCCCTGGATATCATGCTCGTTGCCAGTGCCAATCCCGAGGATTATACCAATCGCGGCAGGATAATAACCCCGCTCAAAGACCGTTTCGGGGCACAAATCCGCACCCATTACCCCGTCTCGGTCAGGGATGAAATCACCATCGTCGAGCAGGAATGGCAGCAATTTAAAGACGGTGATGTTAGCTTTAGCATTCCGGACTATATTAAAGAAGTTATCGCTGAAATAACTCACCAGGCCAGAAGGAGTCCGGATATTGGCCAGAGTTCCGGGGTCAGTGTGAGGGTCTCTATTACCAACCTGGAGACGGTGGTCTCCAATGCTATCAGACGGGCTGTCACGCTGAATGAAAAACTGGCTGTGCCCCGCATCAGCGACCTGCCGTACATCGTTGCCTCCACAACCGGCAAGGTGGAACTGGAGGGCTTTGAAGACAAGAACGAGCAGAAAATTATTACCGACCTCGTCAGGAAGGCGACACTCAGTGTGTTTAACCGGTATTACCGGGCTGAAGACCTTGATAGTATTATTAAGCCCTTCGATGACGGATTCAGTGTGGAGACCTCGGATAGCATGAGTGCTAAATCTTACATAAATTATTACAAAGAAATCCCGGGGCTGCTAAAAGTAATGAAAAAAATGACTAAAGAAGAATCCCCGGAGATACAGGCATCGATAATGGAATTCATCTTTGAGGGACTACACCTGAACAAGAGGTTAAACAAGATAAGACTGGCAGGTAAGACCGTTTACGGGAATTGATGATGGAAAACTATCGCTATTCGGAGTGGGACGGCACGCAGAATATTTTCGAGCCGAATGCCGATGCCTTGATGGATGAGCTGCAGCGGAACCTGATGTATGACGGCGACCTTGCTGAAGCTCTCCGCATGATGCAGCGCGAAGGTCTCATGGACCGCCAGGGAAGGCGTTTGCCCAGTCTCCGGGAATTCCTGGAAAGGCTACGCCAGCGTCGTCAGGAACATCTGGAAAAATATAAGCTGAACTCGATAATGGACGACATACGCAAAAGACTCGATGAAATTGTCCAGATGGAGAGGAAAGGCATCCAAGAAAGGCTCGATTCGGCCAGGCAGAAGTCAGCTGGTAGAAGTCAGGAGCTGAACCGGGAAGTACGTGAGAAACTGCTGAAAAACGTTGAGGAGCGCGCTACCAGGAACGCGGAGAAATTGGATAACCTGCCTCCGGATACCGGCGGGAGGATAAAAGAACTCAGCCAGTATGAGTTTATGGATGAGGAGGCACGGCGCCAGTTCCAGGAGCTTATGGACATGCTCAAAAGAAACGCCATGTCTTCCTTCGCCCGGGAAATGACCCAGAAACTGCAGAATATGGACGCTAATTCCCTGGCTGCTATGAGGCATTTTATCGAGGCTATCAACCAGATGCTGGAAGCCAGAAGGAGAGGCGAAGAGCCGGATTTTCGGGGCTTTATGGACCGGTTTGGAAACTTCTTCGGGCCGAACCCCCCTAAAAACCTCGATGAACTGATTGAGTATCTGCAGAACCAGATTGCGCAGGCGCAGTCGTTGATGGAAAGCCTTTCGCCCGCCGACCGTCAGGAACTCCAGGACCTTATCGACTCCATGCTGGATGAGTCCACCAAGTACGAGATGGGAAAGATGATGGCTAACCTGGAGACGCTGGACCCCGGCTGGTTGACACCGCAGCGGTATCCTTTTTCGGGAGAAGAATCACTTTCCTACCAGGAAGCTCTTAAATTGATGGAACAACTCCAGAAAATGGATACCCTCGAAGACCAGTTCATGGACTCCCGGATTACTGATTCTACGGACGAAATTGATGAAGAGTTGCTCAGGGAGTTGCTCGGGGATACTGCTGCGGAAGAGCTGAGGCAGATGCGTAGTATTACAAAAATCTTGGAGGATGCCGGCTACATCCGCAAGAGAAAGGGCAGGTATGAGCTGACACCGCGCGGCATGAGGAAAATAGGGGAAAAAGCCCTGAATACAGTATTTGCCAGCCTGAAGAAAGATCGCAGCGGCAGCCATGATATCCGGCAGCGGGGTAACGGCGGTGAAAGAATCGATGAAACGAAGCGGTATGAGTTCGGGGATGATTTTGATCTGAACCTGGAAAGAACCTTTACCAACGCTTTGCTTCGTGAGAAGCAGGTTCCGGTGAAGCTGGAGGTCGAAGACTTCGAAATTTTTCGGCAGGAACAGAGAACCCGTTCTGCCACAGTCATGATGCTGGATATGAGTCTATCGATGAGGATGGGCGGGAATTTCGAAGCGGCGAAAATAGTCTCAATTGCTCTTAACTCCTTGATAACCGGCAAATTTCCAAAAGACAGCCTTTATATCCTGGGATTCTCCAGCATCGCCCGGCGCATGACCCCGGAAGAACTCACCTATATTACCTGGGATGATTTTACTCCTTATACCAACATGCAGCACGGATTTATGCTTGCCCGTAAGATACTCGAAAAAGACCGCAGCACCAACAAGCAGATTATCATGATTTCCGACGGGCAACCCACGTCGCACATTGAAAACGGCCGCATTGTCTTTCACCTGCCCACCACCCAGCGCTGTATCGACGTGACTTTAAAGGAAGTTAAAAACTGCACGCGGGCAGGTATCGTTATCAATACCTTCATGCTGCCCAGCCGGGATATTTTCAATATGTTTGTTGACAGGATGGCGCGCTTGAACAAGGGAAGGGTCTTTTTTACTTCCCCCGGTGACCTAGGTAAGTACATTATTGTCGACTATATCAACAACAAAAAGACGAGAATTTGATATACTTTCGTTTATCCATTTGCTTTATAATTAGCTCCCGACACGCGGATGTAGATATAATAGAGAGAAGACAATGGTAAGATACAGATGGTGGCCGGACTGGCCGTACAGCAGAGTCGATGAGGGCCTTACTATATTTGACGTGGTGAATTCCGGCACTATCGATTTTAAACTGGCCGGGCTACTCTGGATTCTTATGGAACACCGTGCTTCGGTAATGGTGGCGGCTGGTCCAATATGGGCGGGAAAGACCACCATATTGTATTCATTGCTGGACTTTCTACCTCCAGGTATACAGCAGATTAACTTACGCGGTTATGTAGAGGATTTCAAATTTGCAGATCGTTGCACGCCGGATAAAACCTATCTCGTTTCTGAAGAAATAAGCAATCACAATTATGAATATCTATGGGGATATCAGGTTACCAGGGCGTTGGAGTTGCTGCCAAGGGGTTATGCTCTGGGAAGCACCATTCACGCCCGTAATGTCAGGGAAGTAGCGTACATCCTGCACGGTATCCTTAAAGTACCTCTGCCGCTGATCGCCAGAATTGACGTCGTCGTTACTCTTCAGGCTATGAACGGGAAATCGTATTATGATGAACCTATTCGCCGGGTAGACACGGTGAGTATTTTAAACATGGGAGAGAATAACCTGGTTGCACAGACTCTGGCGGCCAGAGAATTGACCGAAAAGGAATTTATTTACCCTTCGGAAAAGACTTTATACAGCACACTTTCTGATAAATTCGCCATAAAGAAAGACCGTATATTTGATGAAATCGCGCGGCGCGAAGCATTTCTACGTGAACTGAACGATAGGGGAACGTCCTCTCACGAAGATGTGAGAAAGGCGATTCTGGATTATTATCAGTCATGATTTGTTTGTGATAACTTCGGATTGAATAAGTAGTAGAAAAACATCATCGGCAGTATTTATCCTTGGTTTAAGCAGACTTCCCCTCTCCTCACCGGAAAAAACATCCATAGGTACTACTCATAACCTGCTGCTATGGCAGTAAAACCCACCTGAGCTTTCCGGAACCTCATGTGTAATATTTACCGGACCTTTTTATATTTTGTTATAGCTTGACAATAATACCGGTTAGTCATAGACTGTAAACACCATTTACGGCGACGGGAGGTCTATACCTCACGAAGTGTCCGAACTACTTCGGAAAGGACGCTGAGGCATAAGGCTATGTCGAAGGCTTGATAGCCTGGAATAACACCTGAATATTCAAGTGGATAAATCTGGTAGTAACGATGTTTGGGGATAATAATAAGGCACCGGTACTCGCTAACCAAGCGGTTACTGGTGCCCTTAATTTTAAGGAGGTGATATTTATCGCAAAGTATAGCAAAGTTAATTATCCTGTTATTTAGAAATCATCTTCACTGTTACCTGTTATTCAGAGAACGGAGGTAATAAAAATGGGAAAATATTTCATGACATGGGAAATAGATACAAACAAAGTTCCGATTAGCCGTGAAGAAAGAGCTGCCGCCTGGAAACCTATGATTGATATGGTTAAACAGGGTATCCAGGAAGGGCGAATAAAAGAGTGGGGCGCATTTGTTGGAGAGATGTCAGGCTATTCGGTAGCTGAGGGAACGGAAGCAGAAATCGGTGCTTTCAATCAGAATTGGGTTCCCTTCGTCAGTTTTAAAGTACATCCGGTTGCTACGGTAGATGACGTAGAAGAGATGATTGACAGCCTTAGCGCCTAGGTCTTGTAATAAATCTGCCAATAAATGGAATTGCATATTATTTAATTTACCTACCCGTATTACGATGGTCAGGAAGGATAGAGATGTCGTTTTTATTTCCATCAGAGGAATGGCTTGATGCACTTGTGGAAGAGCTCAAGGGTAATCAGCAATACCGGGATGCCGCTAAAAACTGGGAAGGGGATTTCTATTTCATTATAGAGCCTGATGAGGGCCTTGAAGAAAGAGTCATTGCGTATATGGATTTATGGCATGGTGATTGTCGCTCTGCCTCTGTCGTGACTGACGAAGCCGACAGGAATCCCGAGTTCCGAATACGGGCACCTTTAGGTAAATGGCGTAAGGTGCTTGAAAAGAAACTAAATCCAATACAGGGAATGATGACAGGTCAGTTGAAGGTATCAGGTAATATGATGAAAATTGTCAGGAACCCAAAGGCAGCTATCGAACTGGTTAATTGTTGCAGTCGCGTTCCGACTGTATATCCGTCATGATAGCCATTCCCTTGAATGTCCTGGTGATCGAGCCGGTGTGAAATAGCGTTTCATCGGTAACAGGCAAGAATGCTCCATATTGGTTACTCAGTAATCACCTGTGAGCGCCTGCTCCATGTGCAAGATACCCACAGCAATTCCGGAATGCTTTTTTCTTTGATCAGCTCTTTGACAGACTCGCCTAGGAGATCCCTGTCCCCTTCATTATTAGTACTAACCTCATATTTTCTAGCCAATTAGTAATATTTCAAGGGATATGATCAGTACCACGAACTAGAATGTATGATTTACCAAATATCATATCACTCGCATATGAAAAATTCGCAGAACGCGATTTTCGCTGTATTGAAAGAAGCCAGATATTTGACTGGGTAGTGGGAAAATATTTATAATCACGTCTGGCACGGTAGTCATCGGGTTAAAAACTCTAGTATCGATAGTCTGCTGCATTATCGGGGCAGGTATACCATAATCCATAATTGAGGAGAGTAGTTGAAATGGCAAAAAGAAAATACGAACACCTGGTTAAACCCTTGAGTGTCGGTGGCATGGACATGGGAGTAATGAAAGACCTGAAAATGCCGAAGGGCGCCTTTGCCAACGGACCGGGTAACGCTGACACCCTCGTCTGGCTGAACGGTAGAGACCACCTGGAGGGGCTGAATCTTAATTTCACCTGGGGATTCTATAGCGGCATTGGCGATTGGCATAACGGTCAGGACCCTCACACGCATCCCTACCCGGAATGCCTCGTCTTTGTCGGCCTCGATTCGGCCAACCTGAATTACCTGGGGGCGGAAATCGAGATATGCCTGGGTGAAGAACAGGAAGCCTACACGTTCGATGTTCCCACCGTTGTCTCCGTCCCCGCCGGCATGCCCCATTGTCCGTTGACAACCAAGCGGGTGTGGAGTCCCAAGAGCTTCGGTTTTTACCTGGCGTCCCTGGGTGCCGAACCCGCGACGACCTGGATGGGCGAGGGGATCTCGGAGGAGGTGATGAAGGCGATGCAGGAAGCAGCGGCTAAGAGCGGAAGGCAGATACCGATGACCTCTTATGTCTCTGAGAAGAGAATAAAAAAGAACCCGAGGAAACCTACTGGCAAATATGCCCACCTGATTAAACCGCTTAACACGGGAATGGTAACACAGCGGGGCCAGATGCTCCTGGATAACTTAAAGCCGGAGCAAAAAAAACAGTATGACGAAATGGCAAAAAAAGGAATGAAGCCGGGACCGGGCAATGCCGACCATCTGACATGGCTGTTCGGTCGGGACCTGGCCGGACTGGATGTAAATTTTAGCTGGGGATTCTACAGCAAACCCGGTATCTGGCACCGCGGCATGGGCGCGCATGTCCATCCCGTTGATGAAGTCCTGGTCTTCGCCGGTCTCGACCCTACTGATATCAATTACCTGGGGGCCAAGATAGAGATAGATATAGGTGAAGAGCACGAAAGGTATGTCTTTGAAAAACCCACCGTCGTGATATGCCCCAAAGGAGTGCCGCATGCTCCACTGGTAACCAGGTGGGTTGATAAACCCTACGCGTCCTACGGGATTATTCTCTCCGGCGAATACAAGGCTACTGCTGTAGACTAGCTAATTAAAAATATGTAATAAAGTCATCATGAAATATCCAAGGAGGATAAATGAAAATGGCAAAGGGAAAATACGAGCATCTGTTAAAACCCCTGAACATAGCCACGATACCCCAGATGATGAGGGACGGCGCCGGTTTTAGAAACACGGGAAACGCCGATAGCATATACTGGTTGAACGGCAAAGAACACCTGGAAGGGCTGCCGCTCAATTTTTCTTGGGGATTCTACACGGGCCTGGGAGACTGGCACCCCGGTATGGACCCCCATATACATCCCTATCCGGAAGCCCTCCTATGGGTCGGCCTGGACCCCGATAATGTAGAGTATCTGGGCGCGAAAATTTCTTACTGCCTCGGTGAAGAACTGGAGGTACATACCTTTGACAAACCTTCGGTCGTCATCGTTCCGGCCGGCATGCCTCATTGCCCGTCGATAACTGAAGATGTGACGAGTCCAATAGGCTACAGCTTCATGATATTTTCTCTGGGGGCCGAGCCCACGACGACCTGGATGGGGGCTGGCATCACCGACCAGCAGATGGCGCAGCGGCAGCAGCCTCCGCCCGAAGGAGCCAGAGGACCGCTGATGGTGTCCAGCTTCTCGGATAAAAGGATAAAGGTTTCTCCGGAGACCCTTACCTACGGCCATAAGTACGACCATCTGGTCAAACCCCTGGTGCCGTTCAAGACGTCCCTGGAAAAACTGACACCCGAGGAAAGGGCGCAGTTTGAAAAAGTAACTTCAGGCGGCATGAAGGTCGGGCCGGGAAATGCGGACAACCTGGTATGGATGTACGGCAAAGACCTGGAAGGGCTGGAGCTTAATTTTACCTGGGGTTTCTACAAGTCGCCCGGTGTCTGGCATCGCGGACCGGGAGATTCGGACGGAGCGCATGTCCATCCTACCGATGAAGTGCTGGTTTTCGTCGGGACCGACCCGAGTGATATCGACTACCTGGGGGCGGAAATCTCAATAGATATGGGCGAAGAACATGAAAGATACGTCTTTGATAGACCCACCGCCGTCATATGTCCCCGGGGATTGCCGCATAACCCGGTAATTGCCAGATACGTCGATAGGCCTTACGCGTTCTTCCTGATCGGTCTCTCCGGCGAGCATGGCACTACCTACGTAGACTGATTCCATTTGTTCCGGGGAACTGTCAGGCTACAGCTATAAGGATAGGCAAAAAGGCGCGGTGAGACCCTCGCTTGGAAGGGTAGTGCCTGTCTCCGCACCGCAGGTCTAACCCGCATTCAAAATCAAGGGCCCCGGTTTGATAAAATTTCTCTCCGACAGCTCCGAACAATTAGCTGAGCCCGGATAACCGAGTTTCTCCGTCGCTTCAAGGCATATGTCTTCGTTTTCCATGTATGCCCCCGGTTATTTAAGTGGTAAGGGCTATCTGACGAAGGTTCCCTTAATCGAGCTCGTAATAACCGCCGTAAGGACCGACAACCAGATTAACCGGAATACGCCGGCCGGACTTAGTCGGTTCCGGGGTTGGAAATTTGAACTTGCGAGACTTCATATACTCCGGCGGCCTCACTATTTCATACCTTAACGCCCTCTGCTCACATCCCACTATGCAGACGCCGCATCCCTTGCAGTTCTCGGCGATGATAGATGCCTTGTATCTCTTGGAGTTGGGAGATTTTTTCATCTCTATGGCATTGAACGGACACTTTTCGATACAGTCCTGGCAGCCAATACAACGGTCCTCGTCTACCACAGCCTGGAACCGGTTCGGTTCTACCAGGTCAAGCCTGTCGGCTTTGGTGTAAGAGTAAAGCATTTCACACGCATCAGGACAGCAGTAACATACTCCCCAGTGAACAAGCCCGGCTTCCTCGTTGGCGCGTACAATCTCCAGGGCTTCTTCCAGAGAGACCTCTTTCAACAGGCGACCCGGCTGGTTGAGATAATATTCGCCCCTGGCATTATCAAAACAGGCGAAACAGGTCATGAGCGGGTGTTCGCATTTACCCCAGAGCACCCTGCATCCGCAGGGAGCCACGATTCTCTTTTTGGCGAGTTGGATTTGCATTTTCCAGTTCTCCTGGGGCAGAATCTGGTCTGGTGTGATGTTTGGACTGAGTTCCAGAGCACCGATGGCAGGTGTTATCATGATGCCCTGCCCCCCGGCTTTCTTCCTGTCGCTGGCCATTTTTACCCAGATGTCTGACCACTCATTGTAAAAGAAGTCTCCCCAGAGGTCTTTGACTTTTTGAGACATGGCGTGCGGCCCCGTATGTACACCTGTATCCGCAACATCATGATGGAATCCCAGGAGGGTCGTGTGAAAAGCGAACTGGGTCTTGCCCCGGGTAAGTATCCCTCTATCTACTAGGCTCTCACAGCTTTTCAAAATGGTTTTTTCATCTTCATCTAAAACTTCTGCCAATTCCTTACAGGTTCCCGGGATATATAACTCCAGGCAGATTTCCGCTTCCTTGGGATTAAGCATTTCCTCGAGGATGCTAAGAAAACGTCTGGATAGAGGCGCTCCCAATTTCGTGGCTAATTCACTGTAAATATCACTTTCCGGCATAATTCTCCTTCTTTTTTACGATTTGTTCCGCAGTACCTTATGCGAGTTATTTGTAGGTTACCTTTTTTCGAGTTCCAGAGCTAGTAGAGATTCCACGATACTTTGTTCATGCATCTTCTATGAGTGAATTCAGCGATGATTCTATACAGGTCGATGTCTCCCTGCATGTCACTTGTTATACTTCGATAATCGCCCGGACCGGGCAGAAATATTCTTCCTGATCATAACAGGTTCCACAACCGGTGCATTTTTCCGGGTCAATACTGAAGATATTATTGCATTCGATAATCGCTTCTTCAGGGCAGATACGATTCCATATACAAGCATGACATTGAATGCATTTATCGCTGATTTTATATGCCACTGATATCTCTTGGGGAATTCCCCTTGATTACAGCCAGTTTTTCCCCGTAATTTTTACAGTTCTATTATTTCAAGATATTAACGTCGACCCTCGCGCGCTGTAGCTTCCCCTCCAGAGTATACATCGCCACCGTGGCCCCAGGGACGCAGGACGATAAATATCCAGGGTTTATCCTGCTTTAAAACCCTTACTGGACAGTGTGGGGTTCCTTTTGGCTGGATAGCAACAGTCGGTTTGGTGATAAGGTGTGCTTCCATCTCGTCACCCCAGCATGCTTCCACCTCAGCGGGGAACTCGTTCAGGTTATCACAATCGCAGCCGATGAAAATCAGGAATTCGGTATAGGGATGTACGTGGGGTTGGTCGGGGGCTGGCGTGAATCTATAGGGGGCTTTATTCATACTTTCGTAGGACATGTTATATTCGAAACCCTTGGCGTTTATGTTGGTTATATAGCCGTCATTAGTATCCGGATTGAGGGGGCCGTAATGCCAGGGACCGTTACGTATGAATGCGAGTTCCTCAAAATTCTCGGAGTATTTGGCGAACCTCCAGGCAGCATAGGGGCCTTCAGGTTTATCTTTAAGCGTCGGCTTGACTTTCACGGTAGGTGCTATGGCGACCTGCATAAGAATAAACCGGTCCTCCATCGGGCCGATGGTTATCGGACCATATGGTAGTCCCTTTGGGATGGAAACAGCCTGGGACGTGGTGATGCGGTGCTTTTCTTTATCTTCACCGATACAGAAATCAATCTGAGCTCCCAAGTAGCCCAGGTCATAAGTGTCTGCTCCCATGAAGATCATAATTTGATCATAGTCGCATACCTGGGTCTGGTAAGGTAGCTGTCTTCCGGAATTGTAGAAAGTGCCATATCTCACATTGAGATCGTATCCGAAAAACTTACCGTTCATTTCAGTTCCCTGCCGGTAAGCGCCGGGTCCATAATCTTTAAATTTGGGAATATCTTTTTTTAAGTGCCCGTATTTTGTTTGTGCCATTTCTCTCTCTCTTTCTAATAAATATACTTTTTACACTTCAGGTTTAATGTTTTTAAAAGCTATCTAATTCTAGGTTCTACAAGACTTTATCAGCGAGCAAATCTCATACCTTCAGACAAGATACCTGATGGGTGCCGCTGATAGTATTCAGAGGTGGTATGAATTCTTCACATTCGGCAGATGCAATAGAGCACCGCGGATGAAAGTGGCAACCAGTCGGTGGATGGGCGGGGCTGGGAACCTCTCCTTTCAAGACAATTCGTACGCGCTCTCTTTCTCTTACGGGATTTGGCACGGGTACTGCCGACAGCAGTGCTTTGGTATACGGATGCAGTGGACTCTGGTAGAGTTCCTTTGAATTCGCTATCTCTACGATACGGCCCAGATACATAACCGCTACGCGGTCGCTGATATGCTGTACCACGGAAAGGTCATGCGCAATGAAGAGATAGGTAAGTCCCAGGCTCTTCTGGAGCTTTTCAAGTAAGTTGATTATTTGAGCTTGTATAGAAACATCAAGGGCTGAAATTGGCTCATCACAGACTATTAGCGATGGGTTACAGGCCAGAGCACGGGCAATTCCCAGACGTTGCCGTTGGCCACCACTGAATTCATGAGGGACACGATCCATCATACTTGAATCCAGTCCCACAAGATTGAAGAGCTCGGCTACTTTATCATCTAAATCTTTTTTGTCTATCATATGATGAACTATCAGCGGCATTCCGGCAATAGTGCGTGCGCTTTGTCTTGGGTTAAGAGAACCGTAAGGGTCCTGGAAAATAGCGCCCATGTGACGTCGGAGAGGCCTTACCTGCTTCTCAGGTATAGAGGAAATATCGGTTCCATTAAACACTATACTTCCTGACGTGGGTTGATACAGACGTAAGATACACCGTCCGGTCGTGGTCTTACCGCATCCGCTTTCTCCTACTAGGCCGAGGGTTTCATTTTGCTTGATATCAAAACTGATGTCATCTACAGCCTTAACGTCACCGACCTTACGACGTAACAATCCTTTGGTGATAGGAAAGTACATTTTCAGGTTTTTTATTTCAATTAGATTGTTATTTTGATGGGCGTTCATGATGTCTCCCGGGTATCAACATAACAGGATACGTAATGCTGTGCACCTACAGCATGAAGCTCAGGCCAGGGTTCGAGCCGGCACCTCTCTTTATGATAAGAACATCTCGGTAAAAATGCGCAGTTCTGGGGCATATCAATCAGATTTGGCGGCAGACCGGAGATAGGGACCAGTTCCCTGTCGCTTTTCGTTTGCCCTAATTGTGGAACAGATTTAAGGAGTCCGATGGTATAAGGATGAAGAGGTCTTAAGAATATATCTTCCGAAAGGCCCGATTCTACGATACGGCCGGCATACATTACGTATATTCTATCGGCGTAGCGGGCCACGACACCGAGATTATGCGTTACGATGACAAGTGAAGTATTAAACCGGTTGACCATTTCCTGCATCAGCTCCAGCAGTTGAGCCTGTGTGGTAACATCTACTGCCGTGGTCGGCTCATCGGCGATGAGTATTTTGGGATTGCATGAGAGGGCGATGGCGATCATCACTCTCTGTCTCATGCCGCCACTAAACTGGTGCGGGTAGTTATCAAGGCGGCTTTCAGCCTCAGGGATACCGACCAGTTTGAGTAGCTCAACTGCCCTTTTTCTGGCAGTCTGAGTGTCCATTTTAAGGTGCAGTTCCAGCGTTTCGGTAACCTGACGGGCAATAGTTAACACCGGATTAAGCGATGTCATCGGTTCCTGAAATATCATGGCTATCTTGGCGCCACGTATCGCCCTCATTTCATCGCCTTTGGGTTTATATTTTAATAAATCATGGCCATCAAACATGGCGCTACCACTTACTATCTTCCCCGGTGGGATCGCTATTAGTTGCATCACGGAAAGCATGCTTACCGATTTCCCGCACCCGCTTTCTCCAACCAGCCCTACTATCTCTTTCTCATTAATATGGAAAGAGACCCCATCCACAGCTTTAACCAACCCGCGGTGCGTATGAAAATGGGTTCTCAGGTTCTTAACATCTAAAAGAACAGACATATCTACTTCTCGCTATTCTTATGGTCCTCTACTTTATACAACTCCTCTTAACCTGGGATCCAAGGCATCACGGAGCCCGTCCCCCATCATATTAAAGCCAAAGACAACCAGCATTATGGCTATGCCGGGAGAAAATGCCAATGCAGGGTTGGAGAGTATATATTTGTAACCGTCGCTGATCATCTTGCCCCAGGCCGGATAAGGAGGCATTACACCCACGCCCAGAAAGCTCAGGCCGGCTTCTGCCAGAATAACTGCCCCCAGACCTACGGTCGCGACGACCACCAGAGCCGGGAAAGCATTGGGCACAATTTCCTGAATCATCATGCGCATATCGCCCATTCCCATCGACCTGGCGGCCAGAATATAATCATTCTGCTTAACGCTGAGCGCCTGAGCGCACATCATTCGTGCGTGGACGGACAGCATACCGACGCCAAGAGCCAGAATTACGTTTTTCACCCCGCCACCCAGCAGGGAAGCCATAATCAGAGCAACTAGAAGCATCGGAACTGCCATTAATGCATCGATGAAACGCATTATAATTTGAAAAACGATTCCGCCAAAATAAGCGGCAATCAGACCTAAAATCTCGCCCAGTACGACGGACATCGCGGTCGCGCCGACAGCGATTATTAAAGAAGTACGGGCGCCATAAATAATGCGGCTCAGAACATCTCTTCCCAGATTATCAGTTCCCAGCCAGTGGTCACCGCTGGGTTTGGCCAGAGTGTTAGCCATGTCGATGTCATTAGGAGGATAGGGTGCCAGCCATGGAGCAAATATGGCCGTTATAACCAATAAGACAATCAGTACCAAACCGACTACCGCAATCTTGCGGCTGAAAAATACCCTTATCACCCGGCGGAACTCGCTCTGGGCCGGTGCGACTTCAGACCATGCCGTCGGTTCCACTGAATTGGTCACATTATTCTGCATGCACGCACTCCTTAACCGTACCTTATGCGTGGATCAAACCAGCCGTAGGAAATATCGACTATCAGGTTGGAAAGCACCACTACCACCGCAATGACCAGTGTCCCGGCCTGGACTATCTGATAATCATGAGAAAATAGGGAATTGGCTAATAGCCGTCCCATTCCCGGAATATTGAAGACGGTTTCTATCAGGACTGATCCCCCGAAGATCAACCCAACCTGTAAGCCCAGGATGGTAATAACGGGTATCATGGCATTCTTTATGGTATGCCGGAGAACTATTACCCGCTCACGTAAACCCTTAGCCCAGGCGGTCCGGATATAATCCTGGCTGACAACCTCAAGCATGGCAGAGCGGGTCTGACGGGTCAGTGCAGCCACCGAAAATAGAGAAAGGCAGATAACAGGCATGATTGCTGCACGTAGACTTTGTGCCAGATTCTCTGTGGGAGCTACATAACCGCTGGTAGGTAACCAGTGTAACGTCAGCGAGAATAGATACATCAATAATATTCCAATCCAGAAAGCAGGCACCGTAATGCCGATATTAGCCAGAACAGTAACTACCGAATCAAGCCATTTACCCCTTCTTAGAGCACAGATTACGCCGAAAATGACGCCTAAAAATGCACTCACGACAAAAGACATGACACCGAAATAAACCGTTACCGGCAGCCTGGTGGATATCAAATACCCCACGTCCTGACCCATAATAATGGATTTACCCATATCTCCTCGCAATATATCACCGAGCCAGTTGATATACTGCATGGGAAGAGATCTATCCAAGCCAAATTCACGGCGCAGCTCTTCTATCTGCTCAGGGGTGAAGGATTCAGTCTGGAACTGAGAAACGAAAATCATCAGCGGGTCACCTGGTAACAGACGCATCGCCAGAAAGACCAGCAGGGTAACCAGCAAGAGGATAATCACTCCTAACAATAAACGGCGTATGATATACGCTGTCATTTCATATCCTCCACGGAGGGATTATTTGACTACCAAGGAAGTCTCTTGTTTCCGCTAACTTATTCTATTTAGCGTTCAGGATAGCATTTACCCTGTTCTAATTTGTTAATGTCTTTAGTGTTTCTTTGTTTTTTGTATTACAGCCAGGTCATTTTAGGGTTGAGGAGTTGTTACGTTTAAGGGACAAAAAACTCGATATGTAAAATAATCTCCAAGTAATTTGTACCATATTTATCCTGCCAAATCTAGTTTCGGTGCACGTGGCAGTTTTTTTATTCTGTCTGATTTGCCGGATCGTTTTCAGGATGATTTATATTCGGTTATACCTTGCGCCATCCATGGCAGACCGGTAAATATTAAGTCATGGATATGGCCTCTTTCCACCCCGGTTTTTCTAACCAGTGCAATATGCACCGTAAGAAAAGAAAGGACTCCGCCCCCGGTTGTTTTTTCTCCCCGGGGACGGAGAACCTCCCTTTCATCACGTAATTACCATAACCGCATATTTATGGTTTATTTCTCTTTCCAGACATTGACTGGATCGAAGTAGCCATTGATGTCCACGGCATCCCACATCAGATCATGGACTTTGGAGTTTATACAGTAGCGTGGAGCATCCCACATCCAGGGAATTACCAGGGCTTCATCATAGACTACTTTAAGGAGGGCCTTCATTTGAGCCATCCGTTTATCGTAATCTGGCTCAGTCTTGACAGCCTGCCAGTCTTCTGTCCAGTTATCTGGGAACTTCATGGTGGGGTAGGTCGCTGTAGGGCTAAGCCAGACATTCATCCAGCTGGAGAAGGAAGACCAGTTGGGGAAACCGCTCTGGAAAATGCCATCGAAGCCCTCGGTGCCGAAGGTACTCGATCGAGCAACGTCGGCAATATCCAGCTCGCACTCTATGCCAATCGCACCGAAGTAAGTCTGGAGAGCGACCAGGTCATCCTGACGTCCGCGGATATCACCGTGTAAAATGGTCTTAAAACCACCTTCAAAGCCAGCATCAGCCAGCAACTCCATGGCCTTATCTGGATCATATGGTCGGGCGGGGTAATCCTCAATATACCACCCCTGCTGCGGCGCGGCTAATTGGTTCGCCACATTATAGGTGCCTTTACCCAGACCGAAAACCAGGCTTTCCCTGTCAACAGAATACCACAGGGCTTCCCGTACCTTTTTATCAGAGAAAGGTGAGGCGGGGTCGGCATTGGCGGTTCGGAAGCTAAAGACGAAAGCCAGGCCTTCTGGAATACCGACGGTATAACCCTGTTCCTTCAATTCGTTATATTGAGCAGGGTCAATACTTTCAACCATGTCCACTTCCCCGGCCTTGAAAGCCATGATTGAAATGGTGTAGTCCGTAATATTGCGGATTTCAATCTCATCGAGGTAAGGTCTGCCTTCCTGCCAGTAGTTGGGATTCTTTTTCATGATGATGTACTGGTCTAGAGCCCAGCTATCAAACAGGAAAGGCCCGGTGCCCACCAGGTGATCTTTTCCGGCATTTTCCGGCGTCGTCTCTTTGGTCAGGGCAGCGGGGGATATCATGACACCAACACCCGATTGGGCCAGGCTCATCAGAAAGGTAGCGTCAAAGTTTTTCAGGTTAATTTTTAGGGTATGGTCATCAATAATATCGAAAGATTCAATGCTCTTCAGGGGGGTAGAACCAGGAACCTCGGCGGCAATTACAGTTTCTAGGTTAATTTTCACCGCTTCAGCATTGAAGTCCGTACCATCGTGGAACTTGACTCCCTGTCTCAGTTTGAACACGACAGACAGTCCGTCCGATGCTACTTCCACGGACTCGGCCAGTACGGGCACGATCCGGTCTGCGGCATCAACAATGTATAAAGTCTCAACGACAGGGCACCAGAGAGGATAAGTCACACCGCCGTAGCCACCCTGCAGGTCCATGGGAGCACCAACCTCGGTGATGCCTGTATTGCGTACCATGGTAAATTTACCGCCGTAGACGGGTCCAGTGGTAGGTGTGGTGGTAGGTGTAGATGTCGGTGCTGTTGTCGGTTGTGTTGTTGTAGGTTCAGGCTCACCGCAACTGCTGAGAATCATACTGGCTAATAAAATAACCGCCAAAGCTGGAATCAGATATTTCTTCATTATTTTCTCTTATACCTCCTTTATTGAATTATGAAGAATATTTTTAAACCTTCTAATCATGTCATTATACACCTCCTCTGGATTGTCATCGTACTTATATAATGGAAAGTGCACTATGTCTGGTTATTAACCATTTTACTGCGATTGAAATTTACTTTCAAAATTACGTCTGTGGAAACAATCAGGGTGTCAGAATATTACAACAAAAAATCCACATTTGTCAAGTTATTTTAAGCTCAATTCGCAGTTAATTGAAGCTAATTATTTATCTCTCCGAATGTTGTATATAACCCGGTTGTATTTTGGTTTTTGCAGAAAAGCACCGGTTGAGGAATTAGCATCATTTTTCGGTACTTTTCACATTCTCCGGGGTATCACCTCATTTAAGTGTTAAACTGTAAAAATTTATGGTCTGTTGTCCTTGCTGTTGTTGATGCCAGGTTTTACCCGGGCTATCGCACAACTATAGTCAATGTCTGTGTTGCTGTTCCCAGACCATCATCTACCTGTAACGTAAAGTCATAGGTACCGGCAGTGGTTGGCGTTCCGTATATATATCCTAGAGTGCCATCTAGTTCTAAGCCTTCAGGTAATTTACCATCAATAATTGACCACTTATAATAGGAAATATCGCCGAATGCCTCAAGTATTGCTGCGTAGTCAACCCCTACCTGAGCTTCGGGTAAAGAACTGGTCGTCACTGAAACCGGCAGGTACACCCGTATTGTATAGTCCTGTTGATGATAGTGAAGGCCACTGTCGACTACTAACGTGATGCTGTAACCGCCGGCCAATTTAGGAGCCCCCGATATCACGCCTGCAGACCCGTCCAGACTTAATCCCTCAGGCAATCTACCTTCGGTTATGTACCAGGTATTACCTTTTTGGTTACCATATGCTTCGAGCTGGCAGTAGTAGCTTACTTTTGCTTCACCATAGGGTAGCGAACCCGTACGGATTAAAACCGAGCCTTCTCCCTGTGCCAGTACAGCCTTATTGATTGCTGAGACAACCATTTCTTCGGTTAAAAGGCTCTCCACGATATATCCGGGATCTTTCTCCAGTTCGGCAGAGCACCTTACAAGAAAATCATTTATAAGTATGTTCTGCTGGTTAGCAGTCAACTCCCGGTTATCATCCTTTTCTAGTACATTGAATACCCAGTATCCGCCCTTCGTCTCAGTCTGATTATCGCTTATCGGCTCACTGATTCCGTTTATCGGCAGATCGAATAGAACCTGAAAGCTTTCGATAGCTTCGTCTTCTGCCATCCAGAACTGTTGGGCTCCACTATTTTCGGCACCTGACAGTTCTGAAAATTCCTTAGCCAGTTCATCTATGTCTGCACCGGCATTCAGTTTTTCGATTATATCGTAAGCTTCCTGTTCACTTCCCAGTAAGATACCTTGAAGACGTATTGAAGCCGAAGTTGTATCAGTAGCATCATTCTTCTCTATAACCTTCATGACCCAGTATCCAAACGCTTTGGTTGCCATATCATCGTAAACCGGACTGCTTAATACATTAGGATTGGACCCAAAAACCGTGTTGCCTAACTTCGTACTACCCATCTTGAGATCAATCTCCCGCGCGGTTACCCATCCCATATCACCTTCAAGGAGCATGATATCAGTGACCTTCGTGAGATCACTGGCCACCTGGTTGAATGACTCACCCGACTCCAACCTGGCTATTGCCTCCTGCGCAACACTTTCGCTTTCAAGTAACATGATTTGCAGGTTCACCTGCTGCTGGGTTGGTGGAACCTGCTTTTCAACCAATTCTTGCGCCGTCAGGATATCAATACGTTCGTCAGTGACCGGCATATCTGATTCATTAAGAATGTCTTCGATTAGACTACGTTCAATCTGGACTCCAAAAGCTAAGGAACCTTGTTTGATAATCTCGTTCTGTATAATCTGTTGTTCCACATAACCTGCTAGCTTCTCAATCTCCTGTCTACCATAGCTTGTATAATTTTCCAGGGTAGACGGCGAGACATTTCCATAATAAATTTTGAGCATGTTGATGTAATATCCTAGATCGAAAGTGACGTCGTTGATCCTTATGGCCGTTTGGTTATACGGTATAACCTGATAATTGAAGTAAGCCCACACGCCTACACTTACAGCGGCGATTACGACTACCAGGACAACGGAGATAATAATATTGCGTATGCGCTTCTGCCGCTGTTTTCCGGAGTCCTGGCGTTTGGATATAAAACGCTCGTTCTTGCTGGTTCGATGTTTCTTTGACATTTATAAAACCCCTCATATGTAATTGTTATACTGAAGGTCGCTCTACGATAGCTTTATCCTGCTGCCGAAAAAGTTATGCGTACGTATTTGATTATATTCCCTTAACGACTATCCTATCAAGAAGCTGGCTTATTTGATAATACTGTCATTCACAAAAAGAATGACCTTGATAAGGATTTGAAAAAAAATCGTTGGTTAGCTATCCATTAGCCAAAAAAATATAATCCCCTTCTTCGAACTTTTTCTCAATACGAAATTATTGTAAAATGAAGACGGAAATTGAGCAAAATTAGTTAAGCAAGCTCCTTTTTATCAGCAAGTTAAGTTGAATCTTGCATTTGGATGTCGGTACATAATTCTAAACAAGGAGGTTAATAACAAGATAAAATCATCAATTGCCAGGCTAATATCTTAATTGGAAATAAATAGTAAAGGAGAAGAAAGACAATGGGCAAATATGATAAGTATTTTATTCAATACGGTATTACGACGCCTATAATAGAGACTGAACGCCGGCCGGTAATCGCTCGCATGGATGACGCCGTGGCCAAAGGTAGCTACTTTTATCTGGTTCACTGGATGTTCCCTTTCGATGAAAAAGATGGTTTTTATAGCGGTGTTAGACGCAAAGGTGACCTCTGGAAGAACCAGTACGGCGACCTCCAGGATATAGTGTCTTCGCATGAGATGGCCGGTCATCCCCCGCACATACACAAAGATGCCGAGCTCCTGTTTCACATCGGTACAAACCCGGACGATCCGATGGATCTGGGTGCCGAGGTTCAGATGTATATGGGACCGGAAATGGAAAAACACGTGTTCAATAAATCTACCGTAATCTGGATTCCGCCCAATTTCATCCATTCCCCGTGGAAACCATTGAAAACAACACGACCCTGGATATTCATTGAAGTCAATCAAGGACCCGTGCATACGGAAAAATCCTTCCGGCAGCTATTACCCAGAGAACTGAGAGAAGCAACACCCTGGGATAGAATGTGGCCTGACGAGGGTTATACACGATAAGCAGAGCGGGAAAATCATTTCCTTAGGGTTAAAAGGAGTATAATATGGCCTATAAGATTACAGATAGTTGTCTTAAGTGCGGCATTTGCATCGACGAATGCCCGGAGGGAGCAATCGTCGTGGACGAACAGGTTACCGATTTTGATGGACTGAACCTGTACACAACCAGAATTGATCCGGATAAATGCACGGATTGCGGAGTCTGCGTTTCCCACGAATGGTGGTGCCCGGCAAAAGCCATTGTGAAAGCATAAAAATAAATGCGAAGAGAAAAGAAAAAGCTCCAGTATAGTTAAGTAAATATTTTCAGCCTAGATAATAAGGATAGATCTAATAATAAACACAGAAATTTGTCAACATGAGGTTCTCAGCTCATTGGCAAAGACTGCTATTGTACTTAATAAAGGTATTTCGCCTCGTCTGACTGAGTACGATACACGCCCGTATCTATGAAAAACCTGGTTTGCCTTGAATTGAAATTATAATCTTGTGTTTCCACGGCAGGCTTGGACATTTCTCTCCATAATATCTAAAGTGGTGGTGGGAACAGGTCATAATCTATGCTAATTCAGCGAGCTGCTGGAACGCTGTACCAGGTGGCCCTTCCATCAGCCGCTGCCTGATTTCTTTAGCACAGTCATTAGGACTCAGTAGAGACGTATCCACCTCCAGGTCGTAGATGCCAGGCTTGTGGACCTCTTCCTGCCATAGGACGACCGGCGGCGGTACTAATTCGTCATTCGTTCCCACAATGTACCCGCTTTCGCGGTCAGCTTGACTACGTCGTTTCATGATCTCCTTGATTGGGCAGCGAACACCAACGAAGAGAACCGGCAAACCCATAAGCTGGCGAGCGCAGTTCGGCAGGATCCCCGAGTGGATAGCCCCATGGTGACCGACGTCGGTGACAACGTTAAGACCTAGCCTGCTGTGTGCAGCGATCGACTCGTACATAGCTGCGTAGAATCTTGGTATGAGCGGCTCCAACTCTGGAACATCACCTCCGAATCTCAAGCCTGGTCCCGGACGCAGGCCAATTCCAGGTTGGTATCTCTTCGGTGTGACGCCTCTTGCAAACACATCCACACCAAGATTCATCCAGACGCCCTCGAAGGTGTCTTGAATAACCTTGACTATGCTTGACTTCCCGGCTAGAGGTGCACCATTCAGGATGACGATCTGACCGAGATTCACATACTCCCCCACGGTTGCTCCTTTGATGCCTCGCAGGAGATGCTCTGCAACAAACAATATACCACCTGAAGTGTTGACCTACCACTAAAAATCAACCATAGTCTTCATGCCCTGTAGGCTTTGAACCGTCGTCTCAGTTTGTCTTCTGTGACGGAAGTAGAGTAAGACTATTCCGAGGGATTGTTTAATACTAATAAAGGAACTTTTTTGTCAGAAGAACATGGGCATTATTATTAACTGATACATGAAAGCTCAGGAGTTCTCCGTTTACCGCATCTGCGGTACTAAATCCGTCCCGGTATATTTCGAGGTCATGAACATTTCCAGACAGTAGAAGGGCTTATTCACTTTTACGTAATTCAGCGGGCAGTGGAATATCCCGGGTGGAATCACCACAACGGTCGGGCTATTGATGATATGCTTTTCTTTCTCTTCCCCGAAGTAGAACTCTATTTCGGCGTCGAATTCCTTCATATCCATTGGGTTTGAACCGAAGAAGTAAAAGAACTCGGTGAAATTGTGTTTATGGGTCGGTGCATGGAACATATACGGCTTCCTGACCGCCGTTAGTCCCAGGGTTATCCTCGCTCCGGCCGGGATAATATGCTCCGGTACCGCGGATAGTCCTATACCTTCGCCACCCCATTTGTTGTCTTTAATAACATCCTGGATGAAATACCTGTTGTAGCTTGGTTCGGGTACCCTTATTTCGTTCAGGTCTTCACCTAGGTCAACTCCGGAGTATCCCGTTGTCATGAACATTTCCAGGCAGTAAAAGGGCTTGCCGACTCTCGCGTAGTTCAGCGGGCAGTGGTAAACCCCCGGTGCGGCGATGACTATTGTCGGGCGGTTGATGACATGCTTCTCGCGCTCCGCTCCGAAAGTGTACTCCACATCAGCATCAAATTCATGCATGTCCATCGGGTTTGAGCCGAAGAAGATAAAGTACTCTGTAAACATGTGTTTATGAGTCGGCTCATGGAACATGTATGGTTTCCTGATGACAGTTATTGCCGGGACTGCCCTGGCATTCGCCGGTATGATATCATCGTGTCCCCGCCCGGCTGATATCGCCTGTCCTCCCCATTCCTTTCTCAGTCCATCAGTTATTACGTCCCTGAGAAAATATTTCTCGTACTTGAGCTCTTTCTTTTTTCTGGCCACTTTTTTCTCCCTTTCTTTTCACGGTTTGACGGGGTTTAATCGTCGTCTATCGTCGTTTTTTCTCCCGGTGATTTCAATGGCGAATTGCTTCGATGTCAGCTATGATAACGCTTAAGAACCAAGCGCTTGTTGACGGTACTTTTTCATGAGGCTTTTCATATCAGGCTCATCAGGGGAACGGTGCTCGGTAAAGTATGTTATTTTGTTTATCTTCATATTGCCCTTCTTGTCATTGATAAGATTATAAACAGCGCAATTATGCTTTAACGGGAATACTGTGCCGGTGGATTCTTCTTTGAACTGTACCTTTAAAATAACGGCAACAGATTTATTCTTCTCATCAATTACTATTTCTTCCGGTTCGAGACTCTCCAGGAGACCCGGGTGTACCATGGTATTCAGCAGCCCTTCACGGTCATCAGGTCTTTTAACACCCAGAATATATGAAATAAATTGAAGGTCTTCAGTAAAATATTTTTCCATGTTCGGGACTTTTTTGGGGTTTCCGTTACATTCGGTGAATTCCGCAAAATAACTATAGAACCATTTCCGGATACTATCATGAGTAAATTCCATTTCTTATTACCTCCAGATGTAATTGCGATTTGTACGCATGGGGAGACTGTTACGTCCGACCTATCCTGTAACCGGCCACCAGAAATTCTGTTTTTATTAATATACTCTCTATACAGGTAGAAATCAATTTCTTCAGGACCTGGCTAGTTTTAAAAGGCTGGCTGAATTTTAGACGATTGATGTAATCAGTGAAATGAGGGGTGCGACGATATGGAAGCGGCTTAATTTTTCATGATTCTACCATGAATGGTTTGGAAAAGGGGACAAAGGGAGTGAGGTATAATTCAGCTTCTGAAGAAAATCTTATTTTTTATCCTTAAACGCCAGCGCTCCGGTCGGGCATACCTCCACGCACTCCCTGCAGTCAAGACACCTCTCGCCGATAGGTTCCGAAGCAAAAGTGGTAATCACTCTGTTAAAGCCACGGTAGGCAAATCCCAGCAGCGCCGTCTCTTTACGTTTGTGACATTCCCATACGCAGCGCCCGCAGAGAACACATTTGTTCGGGTCGAGGGTAAACATGGGGTTGCTATCGTCTATCGGCAGGTCGCGGAGTAGCTGTCGGTATCGTTTGGTCTTGAGCTTGCAGCCTAGGTGCCGGGCTAGCGCCTGGAGCTCGCAGGCTCCGTTGGCGGCACAATGGGCGCAATCGACCGGATGGGAAGCCATTATCAGCTCGAAGCCCGCCTGCGCCAGTTTTAATGCCTTTTCGCCCCTGGTGTTGACGACCATTCCATCTTCCACCTCGCGGGTGCAGGCGGTCACCGGTTCATCCTCGCCCTCTATCTCCACGAAGCACAGGCGGCAGGCGGCGTTCGGCTCCGGTTTTTCTTTGATGGCGCACAGGTTGGGTATATAGATATCATTTCCCAACGCCGCCCATAGGATTTTCTCGCCGGCTCTGGCGGTTATTTTCTTGCCGTCTATGGTCAGCGTAACGTTCTTCATTTTGACGGCACCTCGCTCGGCGGCGACAGTTTCACGATGGCGTTGTACTGCGGAGGACAGGCGGTCACGCACGTGCCGCACTTGACGCACTTATCCTGGTCGATGACCTTGATTCTCTTTTTATTCGGTGATATCGCCTCGACGGTGCACGTGCCGATACAGGCGTCGCAGGAACGCTCGCATTTATCGGGCAGGATGTAGTAGGCAATGAGGTGCTGGCACATCAGTGCCGGGCATTTCCCTAGCTCGATATGTGCTTCGTATTCGTTTCGGAAATACCGGAGCGTGGTCAATATTGGATTGGGGGCCGTCTGCCCCAGCCGGCAGAGCGAACCGGCCTGGACTTCCTCCGCCAGCTGTTCCAGCCTGTCGATATCTTCCAGGCTGCCTTGGCCGAAGGTAAACTCCCCGAGTATCTCCAGCATCTGTTTGGTACCCAGTCGACAGAAGGTACACTTACCGCAGGACTCTCGCTGGGTAAACTCGAGGAAGTAACGGGCTATCTCCACCATGCAGTCGTCCTCGTCGAGTACCACCATACCTCCCGAGCCCATCATCGCCCCTGCTTTGTGTAGTGAATCGTAATCAACCGGTACATCCAGGGCTGACTCGGGCAGGCAGCCACCGGAAGGCCCACCTATCTGGACTGCTTTGAATTGCCTGCCATTGGGTATACCGCTCCCCACGTCGAAGATAATCTGCCGCAGCGTCGTGCCCATCGGTACCTCGACAAGCCCCGTATTTACTATCTTACCGGCCAGCGCGAAGACGGCGGTGCCGGGACTCTCTTTCGTCCCGATGCTCCTGAACCATTCCACTCCGTTCCTGATGATATGAGGTATGAAAGCGAGGGTCTTGACGTTATTGACCACCGTCGGCTTGTTGAAGAGGCCGCGGGAAGACGGATAAGGTGGACGATGACGCGGCATGCCCATCCTGCCTTCTAGCGAGGCTATCAGGGCTGTTTCCTCCCCGCACACGAAAGCCCCCGAGCCATGGAAAAGCCTGATATCGAACGAATACCCGTTCCCGAGTATGTGATTGCCCAGCAGGTTCAGCTTTTTTGCCTGTTTCAGCGCCGTTTCCATTCGTTTTACCGCCAGCGGGTACTCGGCGCGCACGTAGATGTATCCGTAGCGCGCCCCGATGGCGTATCCCCCGATTATCATCCCCTCTATCACTGCATGCGGGTCACTTTCCAGGATGGAACGGTCCATGAAAGCCCCGGGGTCACCCTCGTCGGCGTTGCAGATGATGTATCTGGTCTTGCCTGGTTCGTCGCGGCATAAGCGCCATTTCTGTCCTGTCGGGAAGCCTGCCCCGCCACGTCCCCTCAGTCCCGATTTCACCACTTCTTCGGTCACTTCTTCGGGAGACATTTGCAGGGCTTTGGCTAGGCCCGCATAGCCGTCGGCATTGATGTACTGGTTGACATCCTCCGGGTCGATATGCCCGCAGTTCTTCAGGATGATTTTTTGCTCGTATTGCGAGCGGGGAAAGTCGCTGAAACTGGGCAGGAGTTCGTTCGGTTCCAGTGCTGCCAGTACGAATTCCGGACAGGTATTATCCCCGAGGATAAATTCTTTTACAAGTCTTTCCGCTATGACGGCATTGACATACCCGTAGCATATCGGCGGGTAACCCGGCTTGCTGATGATTACCAGCGGTTCGGCGTAGCAGTGTCCCATGCAGCCGACTTCCATCACCTGGCAGTCGACCTTTCGTTTCTCTACCTCTTCACGGAAAGTCTGGAGAACTTCTAATGCACCAGCCGCCCGACCGCACGTGGCCGCGCCCACCATAATTACCGGTTTTTCTCGTGCTAACTCTTCGCCGTGGGCTGCGGCGTTACGTTTTATTTTCTCGAAAGCAGCCATCACCGCCGCTTTCTCAGTCGCTTTCACTCTCTACTTCTTTCTTTCCGGCGCGCTCCTGCTCGAAAGCCAGCAGGATTCCATCTACCCTGGTTGGCTCGACGCTTCCTTCCGGCTTATCGTCAACTACCGTTACCGGCGCCATCGTACAGCAGCCCACGCAGGCCACGGTGTCCAGGTCGAACTCACGGTCGGCGGTGGTCTCTCCGGGCTCGATTTGGAGCCGTCTCTTCCAGGCGTCCAGCGTGATGTAACCGCCCTTCATGTGGCAGGCGGTGCCCAGACATACCCTTATGGAATGCTTGCCGGGCGGTGTTAATCTGAACTGGTTGTAGAAGGTCGTCACGCCATACACGTCTATGGCGGGGATGTCGAGGTATTCGGCGATTTCAATCATGGCTTCATGAGGCAGGTATCCCAGGCTGCCCTGAACCTTCTGCAATATGGGTATCAGGTTGAAGCGTTTTCTGCTGAAGCCCTGAAGGACTTTTATCGTTTTTTCCCGGTTTTGTGCTTCCTCGCTGGTTGTATCTTTCTCGTCCGGAATGGTACCCACCGCTTTCTATAATGAGTCCGGTTTGCTTTTTCCTTAGTTTAATTCTGGCGAAGCTGGGCTTGTTTGTCAAGAATCACGCCTGATGTTTCCGCGCGCTGTTGCAGGTACGTGGTAAATAAGTATAATGGCTATCTATTACTGAAAGGTTATTGACCCGTATCAGGGGTGCGTTAGACTTATATTAGATGGGAGTAAAAACGTGTACAATCGAGGAAGCGGGGCAGTATTCTCGATATATAGGGGGATTACCGATGCGGATCGTAACCGGAATAATAATGATGATCGGCGGCCTTTGCGGAGCGGTAATCGGTTTTCTGGGAACCGTAGTGGTCAGTTCGCAAATAGAGATTATTGACGGAATGGAACTCTCGCTGACGCTGGCGATCTTTTCCGTCGTCGTTTTCCTGAGTGGTGCCGCCAACCTGTTCATCTCCAATGGTCATTAACGGAATTTGTCAGCGGCTGGCTCGAGTGAAAATTTTACTCCCGATTCTTACCAGGTTGGCACCTTCCTCGATAGCCGTCTTATATGAATCCGTCATTCCCATGGAGAGGTACTTCATCTCGACGCGTGGTAGCCCGAGTCGGGCTATTTTGTCGTAGAGCTTTCTGGTTTCCCTGAAATAGGGACGCAGTTCCTCGGGATTGCCGGTCAGTGGCCCCATGGTCATCAGCCCCATGACCTTGATGTTCTTAAGATCGGCGATTTCGTTAATTAAATCCACCGCTTTTTCAGGGTACACGCCTGATTTCTGCGGCTCGCGCCCGCTGTTTATCTCTATCAGGACCGGCATGGTTTTCCCGCTCTGAGCGCATCTTTTTTCAATTTCCCGGGCGAGCTCGACCGAGTCCACCGTTTCTATCATGTCAAACAGCTCGACGGCTTTTTTTACCTTATTCTTCTGAAGGTGCCCGATGAAATGCCATGCTACCCTGCTTCCGATTAACTCCCGGGCGTTTTCGGCTTCCTGGACGTAATTCTCCCCGATTATCTTTATCCCTGCAGCGACCGCTTCCTCGACTTCCTCCGGACTTCTCGACTTTGCGGCGGCAAGCAGTTGCACATCGGGCGGTAGTTCGTGGCAGATGCTGTTGATGTTCTCTCTAATTGTCACGCGGTCTGTTCCTGACTACCGGATTTCATTCTGAACAACTCAATTGTACACCACGCACGCGACTGCCTCAAATACAGGTAAGAGGGTAAAGCTCGTTGCAGGAACACGAACGATGAATCTTTGAGTAAGAGGGAAGGATATTAGTGGACGGTCTGTTTCTTGCGGGCCGGTTTTCTGGTCTTCTTTTCCTCCGGTTCCATTTCGTCTCTACTGAGTGAAAGGGTAAAGGAACGTAACCGCGCCGCATCAGTGAATTTCTTCTGGGCGGCCAGTTCTTCCTGCGCGGTCATGCGTATTACCCGGATGTCGGCTAGTACTTTATGGACTTCTTCCTTTGCTTCGCGTATCATTTCCTGTACCTCCTTGCGGATTGTAAGGCGTGTCTGGAGCATGAGCCGCTGTGCTTCGCTACGCGCCTTCATTTCCGTCTCCTGGAGGTACCTCTGAGCCTGCATCCTCAATCGTCTGGCAGCTTCCAGTTCCCGCTGCGCGCTGACTGACTGTGGCTGTGATGGTAAAGCTGCCGGTCTCGGGATGGTAGGAGTGCTCTTCACGTTGCTGGCAGGCTGACTCTGTGGCGCAGGTCTGTTCACCTGCACGACCTGGCTTTGCCTGCCGGGTATCGTGGTTTTAATTACATTTCTTTTGTTAATGGCTATATTTTTCATATTATGGCTGAAAAAAGCCTTCTCCTGCACCGTAAGTCGCCTTGCTCTTCGCCGCTATATTCTACACGTTTGTATCTGCCTTCCGGGTACACGGGCTCTGCTATGATACTACAACCACCCTGGCCAAAGTCAGAGATGGTTATCACCAGTTTTCTATAGGTGTCATCCCTCAAAACTGTACTGCCGTTGCTGGTAGCTGTTCATCTTTATTAGTTATTATTAATATTTACATATCTATCTTGATTGATAGCACGCATACCCTTCGTAATAATAAGCCACATGGTACTTTTTTACTAAAAAATGTTACAATAAAGCATTGACCACAGGTATAAAATGGTTTACACTGGTAATATGTTTTATCCGTTGGCGGCAATAAGAAATAAGACCTTCGTCTTTAGCAGGAGCCTCGGGCTCTTTTATTTCGCGGACAGGTTATGCCCGCCAGCGACACCTGCTGTATAGTCCGTATCCTGAAACTTTCTTCACTAATCATTTTTAGGTATATATGAACACACACCGTTAGGTTGTTGGGAGGAGCGCACAAAAGAGCCTTGCTCAGAGCTGGTGAGAGGCGGATGGAGGCACAAATGTCCACCGATTATAGTGAACTGCGTAAGAAACTAAAAAGCGAACAAAAACGACTGGAAGAAGAGCTGGAGCAGATTCATACCAGCGCGTCCAGTTCCGATGAACGACGTGAGGGTAGTCCGTTCGGTAAGCGTGAAGAAGAGGCCACCGAGACTCTGGAACTGGAAAAACGGCTTACCATGGAGAACCGTATCCGTCAGGAACTGGTCGGGATAGAGCATGCCCTCCGCAAGTTTGACGAAGGCACTTACGGTAAGTGTGATAACTGCGGTAAATCCATTGCCAAGGCCCGGTTGGAAGCCCTCCCTCAGGCAAGTCTCTGCCTAGACTGTAAATCTCAACAGGCGAAGAATGCTAAAGGAAAACCGTCCCCGGGGTAAGTGGCGGCTTGTTGTTTTTGGCTGTATCGGTTTGCTTTTATTACTGGCCGACCAGTTGACCAAGACATGGATAAGAGCTGGTCTGGAAAGGGGTGAGACCCTTTTCGATGCTGGTTTTTTCCAAATAATCCACAGTCAGAATACCGGTGTTGTTTTCGGTCTGTTTAAAGGCAGCATTGATATCGTCCGCATCATTGCCTGCGTCGGCATCGTCCTTATTGTCGGGCTTTTTATCTATTTCTATAAGCGCTGGTCTTTTCTTCATGGCAGGCTGGTACAGCTGGCGCTCTTGTTGATTGTCTGCGGCACCATCGGCAATCAGATAGACCGCTTTTGGCTGGGATACGTCACCGATTTTATCGACTTTAAGGTGTGGCCCGTTTTTAATATCGCCGATTCCTGCTCAACTATCGGCAGTATTATCATGATTTACTGCATTATTTTCCAGCTTAAATTCACCAAGAAGTCAGAGAAGAAGGAATGACCGGGGAGTATCGCTATATCGCCGACGCTTCCGGGGTGCGACTTGATGTATTCGTTGCCGCGAGCTGCCCCGGACTCTCCCGCTCCCATGCCCGCCAGCTAATCGATGGCGGTTTTATTACGGTTAACGACAAAAATCTTAAAGCTGGCCATAAGCTGGACGCCGGCGATGTGGTAGTAGTAAGTATTCCCCCCGAGCCTCCTCCCACTCTTGCCCCCGAACCAATCCCGCTGGACATAGTCTATGAGGATGCCGATCTTCTGGTTATCGACAAGCCTGCCGGACTGGCCGTGCACCCCGCCCCGGGACACCCCGATCATACCCTGGTCAATGCCATCCTGGCTTACCTGCCCGGTCTGGCTGACGGCGATGATTCCCTCCGACCTGGTATCGTGCACCGGCTGGATAAGGATACTTCAGGGTTGATTCTTGTGGCCAAGAACCGGGTGGCGCAGGCGAATCTCTCGGCGCAGTTCAAGTCGCGCTCGGTGAAGAAATCTTATCTCGTGCTGGTGAAAGGAAGACTTACTCCCCGGGACGGGATTATCGAGGCGGCTATCGGCCGCGATCCGCGTAACCGACAGCGTATGGCGGTTGTCTCGCGTGGCAGGGAGGCCCGCACGGAATATCACGTCGTCAGGTACGTCGGTGGCTGTACTCTGCTGGAAATCCACCCGGAAACCGGTCGCACTCACCAGATTCGCGTACATCTGGCGGCCATTGGCTTTCCCGTGATGGGCGACGCTACTTACGGGGTAAAAAGTACAAAACTCTCGCGGCAGTTCCTCCACGCCAGCAAACTCGGCTTCAAGCTCTCCTCCACCGGCAAATACGTGGAGTTCGAGTCCCCCCTCCCCCCCGATTTATCCCGCGCGCTGAAAGAAATAGGATAGGATTATCGTCATTCCCGCCCCGTATCGTGGTACGGGATAGACTCCAGCGGGAATCCAGCCCCTCCCCGCCCCATCAAAAGTTATCTATTCCCACCCAAGCCGCCCTCGTATCATCCTAGGCTAATCCCGCATAGCATTAGTTATATCTATTTGATAGATTTTAATAAAGTGATATAATGATGTGCCTAACCAAGAATATGAACAAATATTATACCAATTTAATCATTTTAGACTCTAATCAGGAAGAAGGTTACTACTGTAAAGGCAGAGGTTGGCAGGTCTTCTTTGAACAAAACCAATCATGTAATACTTACGTTAATGGCGAATTGGCTAAGGAGATCGTTATATATGCCCAATCAACAGAACGAGCCCAATACGTCGCTAACCTAATACTAGCTGCTCATTGTTTGTATACTGGTGATTTGATAACAGATGAAGATAGAGTAGTTTATCCATATAAGGCTGAGACAGGAAATGAAACTAATGACCGAATAATGGTTGGTGGTCATAATCGTATCGGTGCCGAACATCTAGCTGTTTCTTGTCTAATCGCCACTAAAGCTTCTCATAGATATTCTTATCAATATGCTATTTTTAAGTATTTTTTATGCTATCATGCTGTACCATTATGGGGACATGCACTTGATCCTAACTTCGGTGATTGGGCTCCAGGTAAAGTAGTTACTATATCTACCAAAGAGCATGTTTTATATGCAAATGCAATCACTCAGGCTTATTCTGTACTAGAAGAGCTTTCCCTAGAAATCCGTGCTTCATCTGAAAGACCAAGTCTAATCAACCATAGATGGAATCCTGAAGTAAAAATTAACCTTGAAAAACGTCTTATTACAGCAGGTATCGATTTATCAGAAGATTTGATGTGGCATATACGCGAGACGCCGACCAGAATTCAAAAAAAGCGAAAGCCTATTGCACAAAAGAAAACAGAATGGGCTAGTTATGAAGTTAGAGATATTTATATGAAAGTTATTGATGCTATAGCTTATGCAAGTTGGCTTCGAAGCAAAATATCTGCACATAGACTATCTAAACTAGCCAAATCTCTTACAATATGTGATGTGGCAAATGTGCAACATTTAGCGAGACGGCTACTGCTAGAATCTTTAGGTTTCTGGCGTTATCACTAGAAATCAATTAGTTGAATTAGGGTATTATTATCACTCCATTTTTTCTTCGCCCTCCTCAATCTTCCCCCGTTTGCATCTCAACCCCCATACGTGAGAAAATACTATTATAGATACCGATATATCGTCTGCTTATAAATCACTATCAAATGGGGAGAACTCTATGAAATACCGCAAGTTCGGCAGCCTCGACTGGCAGGTTTCAGTGCTCGGCTTCGGAGCCATGCGCCTGCCAGTCATCGACGGAGACCAGGCTAACATCAACGAACCCGAGGCTATCAGCATGATACGCCACGCCCTCGATAACGGCGTCAACTACATCGATACCGCTTACCTCTACCACATGGGCAACAGCGAGAAACTCGTCGGCAGGGCGCTCAAAGACGGCTACCGCGAGAAGGCCAGGCTTGCCACCAAGCTGCCTGCCCGCATGATTGAAAAAGCGGACGACTTCGACCGTATTCTCAACGAGCAGCTCGAACGACTTGACATCGATAAAATAGATTTCTATCTGCTGCACGGGCTGGGCAAGGATAGCTGGCACAAGGTCAGGGATTTCAAGGTGCTCGACTGGGCGGAAAAGCAGATGGCTAAGGGCTACTTCGACCGACTCGGCTTCTCCTTCCACGATGAGTACGACGTCTTCAAAGAGATTGTTGATTCCTACGATAACTGGGTGCTCGCCCAGGTACTCTATAACTTCATGGACAGGGACACCCAGGCCACCACTAAGGGCGTCGAATACGCCGCCGGCAAGGGACTGGCCGTCGTTGTCATGGAGCCCCTGCGCGGCGGACTCCTCGCCAAAGAGCCCCCGGAGCCCGTCGCCAAGGAATGGGCGAAGTCATCGCGCAAGTTCCGGCCGGTGGAGTGGGCTTTCCACTGGGTATGGGACCAGCCCGAGATTACCCTGGCTCTCAGCGGCATGAGCATGATGGAGCAGGTTGTCCAGAACCTGGAAATCGCCGATGCCGCCCGGGCGGGCATTCTCACGGAAGATGACCAGGCTGTCATTGATAAGGTACGCAAGGCTTACCGCAGTATAAGGCCCATCAAGTGCTCCGATTGCAAATACTGTTTACCCTGTCCCAACAACGTGGATATCCCCGCTATCTTCCAGATTTATGACGACGCCATGATGTATCAGGATACCCATATAGGGCAGTTCCGCTATAACGGCCCCTTCGGGCTTGACCAAGAACGTCGCGCCGACAAGTGCACCGAGTGCGGCGAGTGCCTGGAGAAATGCCCCCAGCACATCGATATCCCTAACTGGCTCAAGAAGGTCCACGAGGAACTCTATATGGAAAATCCACCCGGTCCCCGTCCCCCGACTCCGACGAAAAAAGAGGATTAACGGGTAAAAAGGAGGCTGGATGAGGCTGTTTAACCTGCATGTCCCCCCTGAAAACAGAATACCCGTCGTTGCCAGCCTTCCTCACAGCGGCAGTCATGTTCCCCCGGAGGTAAAAAAGCAGTTCAGGCAGGACCCTCTCCCGGCCTTTTCGCCGCTGGACTGGCACCTGGAAAGACTGTACGATTTCCTCCCGGAACTGGGTATCACCGTGATTCACGCCACCCACAGTCGCTATGTCGTCAATCTCAACCGTTCTTTAACCGAACCGCTGTTCGGACCGGAAAACACCTGCGTTGTTCCTGAAAATACCTGTTTCAGCAAACCTCTCTATGAAAGGGAACCGACGCGTATTCAGGTCGAAAGGCGGGTCAGCGATTATTACTCCCCGTATCACCGCAAGTTATCTGATCTTCTGGAAGAAATGCTTCAGGAAAGCAGGCATGCGTATTTGCTGGATTTGCACAGCTACTACCGGGGTCCCGAGGTTGACGTCTGCCTGGGCAATGTTAACGGCGTTACCTGCTCGCCAGACCTTATCGATGCTTTCGAGCGGAGCTATCGTCGCCACGGTTTTCGCGTCGTCGCTAACGATAAGTGGATTGGTGGGCACATTACCCGGTACTACGGGGCTATGGACGCTATCGAGGCGTTGCAGATTGAGCTCAGGTTCCCGGCTTACCTGGAGGGAGATAGCTTCGAGGAAGAAGTAATACCCGACTTGGATTCGGACAAATTCAGAAACGCCCGTGAAAGGTTACGCCGTGTATTCGCGGGCGTCATCAACGATATATTTCCCTCTTAAAGCCCCCTCACTTGTACAACCACCGGCGCAGGACGTACCGGCTCAGCCAGGGCATCACGGCGTAAGTCAGGATGCCCACCAGCAGCAAGCTCGTCAGGATATTGACGACGTAAAAGTTAACGTTCTCGAAGGCCATGTCCAGCAGCGGCACGATGATGGACGCCAGGATGTACACCGCTATCGCGGTCACGGTGAACATCTTCCAGCGCGGCGGCGCCTCCAGCTGCGGGCAGTCGGGGAGGGAGAACCACGTTTCTAGGCCGGTGGCTTCCTGCCGGATTCTCCGTGAAAACTCGTCCGCCTCGTGCGACAGTTTCTGGCGTACGTAGGAGGTCTCCCACAGGTGCACCGACCTCTCGTCGACGAATCTCAAAACGACGTGGTACAACCCAGACTTACCCGGCTCGGGGATAAGCATCGTTACACCCTTGTTCCCCGGCGCCTCTTTAGCCGCCGCCACCAGCTTGCGTACCCACTCGTCGTACTCCCGCTCGTGCCCCGGGTACACATTACGGCTCACCACCACGGTAATGTCTTTCCCGTCCTGTATTATCCTGTCGTTCTCCATGTGCCTGCCTCCCGCCCGGCTGGGCTGTTCTCTCTGCGTACGGACTTCTAAATAGATACCTATGATATCATTATATACCGCAAAGCTACAAGTGGAATAAGACGTTTCTCACACCTCATCCTAACTCATCTGACATAACTCCTGAAAACAGTTCAAGCAAATTTATCCTCTTTCCACCCTCCCGCCCCGTATCATTCTTCCATGAGAGTAAAGTCACATACATGATATGCGTTAAGGTTAAAAATATAGGTAGAGTAAATAATCCTATTCTTTGGGAGGGCGCTGTATTGCCTAAGAACCACTTGGGTTTGCTTTTCGTCTTTTTAATGGTCGCTTCGGGCTCGGTTATAGCTGTTTCTTCCTGCGTGTCCATTCAACAGGATTCGGCGACTCCGCCGTCGCCGTTGGCAGGGCAAACGCAGGATGAGATTGAAGCTGATAACCAGATACCCGGCCGGACACCTGGTAATGACCGGGCGGATGATCTCTCCAACCTCATCAATAGAGACCCTGCGGAAGTTGATAATTCGAAGCTCCCCATAACATCCACGGAACACTTGCATATCACCGGCTCGGCTCCTGAAGTGGATATAACACAATACCGCCTCATCATTGACGGATTAGTGGAAAACGAACTCGCCCTTACTTATGAAACTCTCCTTGGATATCCCACCGTCACCCGCGTGGTTCTTCTTATATGCCCCGCTTTCTTCGCTGATAACGCCGAGTGGATGGGCATACCGGTAAAAACGCTGTTAAAGGAAGCCGGCATCAAGCCCGGGGCTGAAGTTGTGGTCTTCTATTCGGCCGATGGCTACTATGAGCAAAAGTTTTCAATCGAGGATATTCTGCACGATGGTGTTTTCTTGGCGCATACCGTCAATGGCGAGGTACTTCCGGTGGAGCACGGCTTCCCGCTGCGTTTGGTCGTAGAAGGCGACTTTGGCGGTACGTGGATTAAATGGGTAGACCGAATCGAGGTAAGGTAGCCTGTCTGCTCCTATGAATCAGACTTAACATAACCATCTGTACAATTCAAGCCCGTTCACCCCCCTTCCAGTCTCTGTTTGTTTCTTCTCAAAATCTGGCTCCTTCTTGGTATCTGGCTGGCTTTGGTGGTAGAATGGATTGTACCAGTCCATCGGAAAGGTTTGCCATGGCTCAGCCTGTCAGAGTACGCTTTGCCCCCAGTCCCACCGGCTCGCCCCACGTGGGTAATATCCGCACGGCCATCTTCGACTACCTCATGGCGCGCCACTACGGCGGTACTTTCGTCCTCCGCATCGAGGATACCGACCTCGCCCGCAAGGTGGACGGCGCCGTTGAGGACATCATGGATGCCCTCCGCTGGGTCGGTATCGACTGGGATGAAGGACCCGAGGTCGGCGGCGATTATGGTCCCTACTTTCAGTCGCAGCGACTCCCCCTCTACACCGAGGCCGCCCGCCGACTCGTTGAGCAGGGCGATGCCTACTGCTGCTACTGCTCCCCGGAGCGCCTCGAAGTCATGAGGAAGGAGAAGGCCGCCCTCAAGCAGTCCACCGGCTATGACCGACACTGCCGCGAGCTAAACCCGCAGGAGCGTGCGCAAAAGGAAGCCGAAGGCATCACGCCGGTCGTAAGGTTTAAAGTACCTCTGGAAGGTCATACGGACTTCATCGACCTTATCTACGGCGATGTCAGCTTCGACCACGCCACCATCGACGACTTCGTCATGCTCAAGTCGGACGGCTATCCCACCTACCACCTCGCCAACGTCGTCGATGACGCCGCCATGAAGATTACCCACGTCATCCGCGCCGAGGAATGGATATCCAGTACGCCCCGCCACCTCCTCATATACAGGGCCCTCGGACTGGAACCGCCGCAGTTCGTCCACCATCCCCTCATCGTCGGCCCCGACCGCGCCAAGCTGAGCAAGCGTCATGCCGATGTGTCCCTGCTGGACTACCGCGCGCACGGCTACCTCCCGGAGACCATGCTGAACTTCCTCTCGCTAATCGGCTGGTCGCTGGATGATAAGACCGAGATAATGAACCGCCAGGAGCTAATCGACTACTTCTCCCTCGATCGCATCGGCCGGACCGGCGCCATCTTCAACCGTGATAAACTCGACTGGATGAATGGCGTTTACATCCGCGGCTTGTCCGTCGAAGATTTAACGAGCCGGGTGCTCCCTTTCCTGGAAAAGGGACTGCCTGAAGAGGTCAAACGCCCGGTGGATATTGGCTATGTCCGGCAGATGATGCCGCTGGTTCAGGAGCGTATCAATATCCTGGAAAATGCTGCCACCTATGCCGACTTCTTCTTCGTTGATGAGCTTGAATATGAAACCGCGATGCTGGTGGGTAAGAAGATGACCCCGGAAACAGCGTTAGCGGCACTGAAAGCCGCCGGAGAAAGACTATCGTCATTGAATAAATTTGACCACAATTTGTTAGAAGATACCCTCCGGCATCTCGCCGGGGATTTAGAAATCAAGACGGGGCAGCTTTTCAGCCTGCTTCGCGTCGCAACCACCGGCCGTAATGCCACCCCGCCCCTCTTTGAAACGATGGCGGTGCTGGGCAAAGAAAGATGCATGAAAAGGATTAAAGCAGCTATAACCAGGCTTGAAACGAGTAAAGGTTTGTAAGAAGGAAAGGAGGACAATAGGAAACCATGACCACAGAAGACAGCAAGCCAGCCAGCGATTTTATCAGGGATATTGTCCGCCAGGACCTTCTGACGAACAAGTACGACGGACGGGTACATACCCGGTTTCCACCTGAACCTAACGCCTATTTGCACATCGGGCATGCTAAAGCCATCTGGATAAGTTTCAGCATTGCCGAAGAGTTCAACGGTCTCTATAATTTACGCTTCGATGATACCAATCCCGTCAAGGAGGAACAGGAGTATATCGACGCGATAATACGGGATATACGCTGGCTCGGCTGGGACTGGGGAGACCGCCTGTATTATGCCTCGGACTACTTCGAGCAAATGTATGAATACGCCGAGCAGCTTATCCGTGCCGGTAAAGCTTACGTCGATGAGCTGAGCGCGGAGGAAATCAGAGATTATCGCGGCACTCTGACGGAGCCGGGCAGGCTGAGTCCCTACCGGGAGCGCCCGCTAGAGGAAAACCTCGCTTTATTCCGGCGCATGCGGGCCGGGGAATTCCCGGATGGTTCCCGCGTACTCCGGGCGAAGATCGATATGACCTCCCCCAACCTGAATATGCGCGACCCGGTCATGTACCGTATCCTGCACGCCAGTCATCCACGTACGGGCGATAAATGGTGTATTTATCCGATGTATGACTGGGCCCACGGCCTTGAGGATTCCATCGAAGGGATTACCCATTCCCTCTGTTCTCTCGAATTTGAAGACCACCGCCCTCTCTATGACTGGTTTCTCGATGAGCTGGGTATTTATCATCCTCAACAGATTGAGTTTGCCCGAACCAATCTGACTTATACCATGACGAGTAAGCGCCGGTTGCTGAGAATGGTACGGGAAGGCCTGGTAAGTGGCTGGGACGACCCCCGTATGCCGACCCTCTGCGGTTTACGCCGCCGCGGCTATACGCCGGAAACTATCCGGACCTTCTGCCAGCGTACCGGAGTAGCCAAGACCAACAGCACCGTTGATATTGCCTTCCTGGAGCACTGCCTCCGGGAGGATTTGAACCAGCGGGCTCAGCGTGTCATGGGAGTGCTGCGTCCCCTGCGAATGGTAATTGATAACTACCCGGAGGGTCAGGTAGAGGAATTCGACGCGGTCAATAACCCCGAGAACCCCGCCGCCGGGACGCGTAAAGTGCCTTTTTCCCGCGTGCTGTATATCGAACAGGATGATTTTCTTGAAGAAGCTCCTCCCAAGTACTTCCGTCTGACACCGGGTAGCGAAGTGAGACTGCGATACGCCTACTTCGTGACCTGTACCGGCGTGGTCAAGGATAAAAGCGGTGAGGTGATTGAGGTCCACTGCACGTATGACCCGGCTACGCGGGGTGGTGATGCCCCCGACGGACGCAGGGTTAAATCAACGTTGCACTGGGTTTCTGCCGAGCACGCCATCGAAGCCGAGGTACGTTTGTACGACCACCTGTTTAACAAGGAAGACCCCGCGGATGTGGAAGACGGAAAGGATTTTAAGGACTATATAAATCCTGATTCCCTCGAGGTATTAACATCGTGTCGGGTCGAACCTTCTCTTGCCGGTGCCACGCCAGGGAGTCGGTACCAGTTTGAAAGGCAGGGATATTTCTGCGTTGACCCGGATTCGTCATCGGGAAAACTGGTATTCAACAGGATAGTTACACTCCGCGATACCTGGGCAAAGATTCAGAAGCAGCAGAAAAATGACTAAAAAAGGCGAATCTTCAGGTATGAAAGCCTGGGTAATTGTCCTGGTGGCATTACTGGATGATATCGCTGCATTGGTACTGCTTTTCGTTATTCTCTGGGCTTTTGATGTGGATATACCCATTTATCTCCTTGTCATCATAGGATTGATTGTGGGCACTTTTGTATTTATCGTGCACCGGGCAATAGTGCCCAGCCTGCGCAGAAAGAAGGTAGTCGGTAGAGAAGGCATGATAGGTCGGGCTGGCGAGGTAACCCAGGCTTTGAAACCGAAGGGCGTGATTAAGATTGCGGACGAGTACTGGAAGGCGAAATCCTTGAGTGGTGATATTGATATTGGCGAAGAGGTGGAAATTGTGAATATTGAAGGGCTCAACCTTGAGGTAAAAAGGAAGGGACCATGAATATGGAAGAACCCGGATATATCTCCTTATATCATTCCGGAGAATTGCAGAGACGCGCTGAAAAACTGGAAGAACGACTCTCCGAATGCGATATTTGCCCCCGGGAATGCGGTACTGATCGACTCGCGGGTAAGACAGGCTCGTGCCATTCGGGGTTACTCCCGATTATTTCGACCGTTTGCGCCCACCACGGCGAGGAGCCGGCGCTTTCCGGCAGACGGGGCTCGGGAACGATTTTCTTTGCTAACTGTAATCTGCGCTGCGTATATTGCCAGAACTACCAGATCAGCCAGGAACCGGAAAACAAGCAGCACGATGAGATTAGTACCCGCGGACTGGCGGAGTGCATGCTTTATCTTCAGGACGATTTGAAGTGTCACAATATCAATTTGGTGACACCTTCTCATTTCGTTCCCCAGATTGTCCGCGCCGTATTGGAAGCGGTGCCGATGGGGCTCACGTTGCCCCTCGTCTACAATACCAGCAGCTATGATTCCACCCGGACTCTCCAGGAACTCGACGGAATAATCAGTATCTATCTCGCCGACTTGCGGTACTCTTCCGATGGATATGCCAGGAAATATTCCCACGTGCGTCATTATGTGGAGAGTTCCCACTCGGCTATCAGGGAAATGTACCGGCAGGTGGGAGATTTAGAAGTGGATGAGGACGGTATCGCTCGGAAAGGGCTGATTATCCGGCACCTGATACTGCCTGACGATATTGCCGGCAGTGAGGAATCGCTGAGATGGCTGGTCGACGAGATTTCTCCCCGGGTAACCGTCAGCATCATGTCGCAGTACCATCCGTCATACCGCGCTTATAAATACAGGGAACTGAATAGAAGGATAACCAAGGAGGAGTATGCCAGGGTGGTCAGGCTGGTAGATAAGCTGGGGATGGAAAACGGCTGGTTGCAGGGGATGGAATCTCCCAGATATTATCTGCCGGATTTTTCCACGGATGAACTGTTTTTAAAAAAAGAACAAAATCAGAAGAGTTAAAAAAGGGGTTAGTTATCTCTTACGTTTGGTAAAGGCAAAGCGGATTCTCTTGCCGTTAATTTTGTCTTTTTTATTAACGTTTTCAATAAATGACTGCAGGTCTCTGGCAGGCTTTTCTGTTTCGGCGGGTTTTTTAGTCTTAGCAGTCATGATTATATCCTTTTATATTTTAATATATTGCATAATATTATATCATAAGTCTGCGTGTGAAGCCAAATGGAGTCGAAGGTAAAAGGCGTAAAATACACCAAACAAGGATTCTCATGTACCATTGACGTAGTATTTCCGGCTGATTAAAATAACAACGTAGCTTGTACAGGAGAAGGTTATGGAGCATATCTGGGCACCCTGGCGTATCCAGTATATCCTCGGCGAAAAGCCGGAGGGTTGTATTCTTTGCGATAAACCCGCCGAGAAGAAGGATGTTGAGAACTATATACTATACCGCGGTAAAACGAATTTCATCATGCTCAACAGCTATCCCTATAATCCCGGTCACCTGCTGATAGCCCCCTACAGTCATGTTTCCGACCCGGGAAAACTGACGGAAGAAGAGAGGAACGAGCACTTCGAACTTATCAGTAAAAGCCTGGAGGTTCTCAAAAAGGCATTTGATCCGGGTGGATTCAATATTGGGGCGAACATCGGGAAGGTAGCCGGGGCCGGTATAGAAGACCATTTTCACAGTCATATCGTGCCCCGCTGGCAGGGTGATACCAATTATATCCCCGTACTTGCAGATTTGCGTGTTATACCCCAGGCCCTGTCTGATACCTACCAGATGCTCCGAGGCAAATTCTAGGTAAGCAAAGTCATGTCTCTCAAACTGGCAGGACGCGAGAGACTGCGGTTTTCAGGACGCTGGCACTTAAGGGCTTGATAAGATAGTCGACGACTCCCATTCTGAAGGCGCGCTTTTTCTGTGGTTCACCGAATGATGCTGTACACACTATTACCGGAATTGCCGAGGTCTTCGGGTTCTCTTTTATCTTTTTCCAGTATTTCCCAGCCATCATGTTCAAAGAGCTTTAAATCAAGTAATACCAGATTAATGTCTTCTTCATCAAGCAATCTAAAAGTGTCTTCCCAGGTTTCAGCCTCGAGGCATCGATATCCTTCCAGAGCGAGTACTTTACAGGCAAAATTACGGTTATCCGCTTCATCCTCGATGCACAGAATGGTATTCCCCCTTTTCCTTTTTACCATGACGAACACCCCGGTTGTTATATGTCGGTAAGGTAAAAAAGCATCTGGTTCCTTTACCTTCTTCACTCTCTATCCAGATTCTGCCTTGATGTGCTTCTATAAGCCCTTTGCAGATGGATAATCCCAGTCCGGCTCCCGTTGCTCCCGATTTATGCTTACGTTGGGTATGAAACATGCGGTCGAATATATAAGGCCTATCCTTCCGGGAGATGCCGGTTCCTTCATCAGTCACCGTTACCACTATTTCATTATTTTTCCTGCTGGCGGTGATCGATATCTCGGTACCTGGAAATGAATGCTTCACGGCGTTATCGATAAGATTGTCCAGGACCTGCCTGATACGTTTGGTGTCAATGTATACTTTAGGCAATCGTGCCGGTAGATCATGTATAAAATTGAATTCCGGTGACCTGATTTTCGCTTCGGATATCACTTCCTCACATAGAGTTTTGATATCACTGGGTGACCTATCGATAGTAAGCATGCCCGAGCCTAAGCGGGAAATGACCAGCAATTGTTCGATCAATTCCGAAAGCCTGTCGGTATTATGGTCAATAATTTCCAGATATTCCCTTTTTTCCTCGGGCGTGAGTTTATTATCGTAGTCAGTAAGAACGGTTGTAAACCCCTTTATGCTGGCCAGCGGAGTACGCAGTTCATGGGATACATTCGCCAGTAACTCGGTTCTCAATCTATCCAGTTCTCTTAAATTCTTGGCTTCCCTCTCATGTTCTTCAGCTTTCTTCCGCTCGGTGATATCCATCATGGTTGCGATTGTTCCGGCTGATTGGTTATCGGGATCCAGCGGTGTGGAGACTATCAAAATATCTCTAATATCACCGTTTTTACAGACAAATTAGGTTTCAGCTTCACCTTTACCAGAAAATTCTATGGCCCGGTTTTTTAGTTCATTTACTCTCAGGTATTCTTCATATGATGTATACAGTTTTCTGGAGTTTTTTCCCACCAGTTCTTGTTCTGAATAACCCGTCATGGTGCAAAAATGGTCGTTTACCCATACAGGTATGCGGTCCTGAATCAGGGCTATGCCGATAGGAGCGGCTTTTAGAATACCCTTTAACTGAACTTCACTTTCTCTCAGTGCCTCTTCGGCGCGCTTACGCTCGGTGATATCACGGGCGATGAGATGCATAGCGACGGTTTCACCTTTATCGTTAGAGATGGCCGTGTGGGTTTGTTCTATCCAGATTACCTGGCCATCTTTACGTACCAGTCGTACTATAAGTGGTTGCTGGTTTTTATTCCCCGATCTTATGTGTTTCAGGAATAAATCCTGATCATCTGGATGAATCATCTGAAGGCCTAGATTCCGGTCTTTATAAAAATCCTCCTGCCTGTAGCCTGTGATACGCAGACATGATGGACTCACGTAGTCTGTACTTATTTCAGGAATCATCTGAATACGCGAGATAAGATCATTAGCATTGTCCGCAATCAGCCGGTATCTTTCCTCATTTTCCTTTAGTGCTTCTTCAACCTCCTTACGTTCGGTGACATCAACGCCTGTGGTAAGGAGACAGGGTTCACCCTTCAGATATACCATATCTGTGGATAGGAGAATAGTCCGAATATCACCAGACTTTGCTTGTAGTTTAACCTCCATGTGACGAACCTTGCCGTTCTGGTCAAGTTGCGTGGAGGCTTTTTTTCTTTGTTCGGGATCTGCCCAGAGTTTCAGATCGCGCGTGGAACGCCCGATGAGCTCCTCGCGGCTGTAACCGGAGAGTTGGGCGTAAGCTTCGTTAATATCAAGAATAACATGGTCCTTAATGCGGGTAATACTCACCAGATTAGAACTGGCATGAAAAGCCCGTGAAAATTTTTCCTCGCTCTCCCGCAATGCCTCTTCGGCGTGTTTTCGTTCGGTGATGTCAGTAGCTATGGATATCATGCATTGTTCGCCGTCGATGTTGATTAGCTCGGCTGAAAAAATTGAATTTCGTATCTCTCCTGATTTGTTACGTAACTCAACTTCCTCATTCTCAACTTTTCCGTGTTTTTTTAAATTCTGAATTATTTTAATGCGTTGCTCGGGGTTTACCCAGGAACCGAGTTCAATCATGGTATGGCCTATCACATCATCACGTCTATATCCCGTATAGCGGAGGTAGCTGTCATTAACGTCAACGACTTTCCCGTCATTGAGGGTTGAGATAACCACCCTGTCCGGGCTGGAACGGAAGGCTTTGGAAAACCTTTCCTCTGATTCTCTTAACGCCTTTTCAGTCGCCTTGCGTTCGGTAATATCACGTACGAAAACAGAAAGCTGTCCTTCGCCTATATCGAGATAGTTGGTACTGATATCAACATCAATTATCCGGCCGTCTTTACGCTTGTGTTTAGTCTCGAAACGGTCGCCGCCTTCTGTGATAATTTTATCGATCCGTTGAAGTATATCCTCAGGTGTTTCTACGGCTTCTATTTCCATTATAGACATATTTTGCAGTTCTTCCCGCGTATATCCCACCATATTGCAGTAAGCATCATTTACTTCTATGAATTTCCCCTTCAAATCCACCGTCCAGACGCCGTCAAGAGTCGTACGAAGAATTGTCCGGTGCCTTTCTTCCTCCTGTTTCTGTTCCGTGATGTCAGTAAAAAAGGTTACGGCTCCTTTGTTATCACCTTCTTCATCCTTTATCAGGGAGGTAGATACTAATACGTTTAACTTCTCTCCCCCTTTTGTTTCGTGGATGGCCTCACCCCGCCAGATACCGTCCTTTCTTAGAGTTTTCATTATGTCTTCAATTTTCTTATTCGGATATTCTGGCTTTAGGATATCCACCATTTTCCTGCCGATGACCTCATCTTCCCGCCAGCCATATTTTAACTCGGCAGCTCTGTTCCAGCTAATAATTTTGTGTTCAAGGTCAGTGGATACAATGGCATCAGATACGTTTTGCATGAGGTCAGCGTGGTATCTGAGGTTTTCTTCCATACGCTTTCGCTCGGTGATATCGTTAAATGTAACGAATACTCGATATGGTTCGTCTTCACCCGGTCTGAATTGTGGAACGGTGTTGATAATTATCCATTTGTAGTTATCTTCTTCCGTATTATAAATTCCCATAATCGCATCTTTTACTGGTTTGCCCGTTTTTAAGGAAACCATGGTGGGATGCTCTTCTGCGGGATATATAGAACCATCTTCGCGTATAGTTTTTAAGTTTGTATTGATTATCCTAGGATTTTTTAGTTTCTCCAATTTCATACCAAGGATACTTTCTGCTGCCGGATTCATGGATATCACTTCACCGGTCTTTTCCTGATAAACTACACCTTGAGCCATCGTTTCAAACAGGGTGCGGAATTCTTCTTCACTTGTTCGTAGTGCATCCTCTACTTGTTTACGTTCGGTAATATCCGTGGCTACCGCTATCATCCGCTCCGCGCCGCCCATATTTACTGTCTCAGCAGCGCATAGCCACTGGCGTATCTCCCCTGATTTCATCCGGAAACTGAATTCTTCATTGGTTAGTTTGCCATGTTCGGTAAGAAGACGGCTCATTTTATCACGTTCTTCCTGATGAACCCACAGGTTGAGTTCGCCAACACTGTGCCCGATTAGTTCCTCGCGGCTATAACCGGTGTTTTTCACAAAGCTATCATTCACTTCTACATATGTGCCGTTGGTAGGATCGGCAATAATAAACATGTCAGGACTGGAAAGAAAAGCCTTGTAAAAGATATTATCAGGTTCTATTGACTCCGGAGTGACTTTTTGAGAGGTATTCTTCGAAGTTGATACGGCCGCTAGTTCCTGGCGTATCTGCGACAGCTCATTGATGAGCTGTTTCTTGGTTTTGTGTGAGTCGTTCATCTCTTTTTACCTGAAATTACCGACCCAACCACAGCAATAAATTGGCGGTTATTTGCTCTATAGTCATATTTCTACCATCTGGTTTGCCAAATGTCAAGTGATGCTCATATGTGATGATAAACTATTATTGGAATAAAGTTTTGTATATTGTTTTATGCTACTTACCTGAACAGGCTATCTGACATTAGTTATGAACCTCAAATATCTCCAGGTCAGGGTGTCTTAAAGCTTCTTCCAGGATAACGCCCCGTGCTATAAAGCTAATGGCCAGATAACTACCCCGACCGATTGTTAAAAAATCACCGACTGCAATATTATATTTTGATAGTGTTTCCGTTGTGAGTTGCAGATAGCCACCTGTCTTAATCGTAGACCAGCACAGCCACCTGCCTTTGGCTTCGATAGTTACGTTTTCCGGTATTTGGTAACTGGCTAAACCGGGGATGTCCTGTATGAGTCTTGCCAGGTTTGTTTTTTGTAGTATGCTCGATTTGGTAACTCCAAAACCACCGGATTTACGGCTTCCGCTGAGTAATATTACCCTATCGCCATCCCTGAATTTATATTCCGTCATGGCTTCCGGAGGAATGATAATCACCCCGGTTCTACTTACTTTAGACAAACCGTAGATATATTTACCGCCCTTAACGAGTTGTGGCATCCGTTACCTCCCAATCCAATTCTATGAATTCATGCCAGTTTGTCAATACTGGATTTTTAATATTGGTGTTTATACAATATTGGTTAGAGACTTATAAAAAGGATTGACTATGGTCTGGCAGAAAGGTATATGCGGTATATGTCCCGCCGGGTGCTGGGTAGAAGTAGCCCTTGATAAGAATAGAATGGTTGGCATACGTCCCGACCCTGATCATTCGCTGGGGACGATATGTCGATTGGGCGAACATGCCGTGGAGATTGTCTATAGCGACCACCGGTTGAAGTCCCCGATACGGCGTGTCGGCCCCAAGGGCTCGTACGACTTTGAGAATATTACCTGGGATCAGGCTTACGATAATATCATTGAAAATATGAATAAAATAAAGAATGAGTCGGGTCCCGAAGCGGTGGGTATTTACACCGGGCGCGGCGCCCAGGAGCTGTCTCTCTGCGATATGTTTCAACCCGCGGGAATCACCGTTTCATCGGCATCTAACGTCCTCTTCCCCTTCGGTTCCCCGAATACCACCGGCGTAGGCGCCCTTTGTTATGTTTCCCTGCATGTTATCGCTCCGGGGGTGACCATGGGGCGGTCGGGCGTTGACATGTTTTCCGATGTTGAAAACGCTGAAATGATTATCGTCTGGGGTACCAATCCCGCCACAGATTCTCCTCCGGTTGATATGCAGCGTCTGGAAACAGCGGCAGGCAGAGGTGCCGATATTGTTGTTATTGACCCGCGTCGTACGGAAACAGTCGTACGCACCGGTGGCCAGTGGGTTCCCATCCGTCCCGGAACCGACGGCGCACTGGCCTTGAGCCTGATTGAGGTGCTGATTGAAGAAGACCTTTATGATGAAGACTTTGCCGAAAACTGGTGCCACGGATTTGCCGAACTCAGAGCTTATACCCAGCATTTTAGTCCTGAAGTGGTAGAGACGATAACCGGTGTACCTGCCGAGACCATACACGATCTGGCTCGCCGTATCGCCAGTGCCGATGGTGCCTGTCCGTTGCTGTATACTGGCCTGGAATTCTCCAACGGCGGCGTACAGGCCGCCCGCGCTGTGTATACTTTGTTCAGTCTGGCGGGGCACCTCGATGTGGCGGGCGGTATCGGGCTTAACATGCTCAACAGCACTTTTCCCATAAATCGTGCCTGTAATCAAAGAAACCCGAATCTTGATATCGCTATCGGAAGAGAGCTCTTTCCTGTCTACAGCAATTACCGTGGCGAGTCTCACGCTATCGGCCTGGTGAATTCCGTCCTCAAGGGAGAGCCCTATTCGATGCGCGCTCTAATCATCCACGGAGCTTCCTTGCTGACTTCCTGGCCGCAGACAGCTATCTGGCGGGAGACACTGGAAAAGCTGGACTACCTGGCCTGTATCGACCGCCAGTTAACCGCCGACGCTGCTTATGCCGATATCGTTCTGCCGGCAACGACGATGTTCGAGAATGAGTCTTATATGGTCTACGGACCGATTCTGCGATTACGCGAGCGGATTATCGAGCCGCTGGGAGAAGCGCGTAATGACTATTTGATTATGGCCGGGTTAGCCGAGAAACTTGGCTACGGGCACTTGTTTCCTCAATCCGAGGATGAAATGATTCGTCTGGCTCTGGATGGCTCCGGCTTTACTCCCGAGGATATCAGAGAAAAGGGAGGCTGGGTGAGAATTCCCGTCCCCATGCTGGAATATAAAAAGTGGCAAAAGGGAGGACTGCGGCAGGACGGAAAGCCTGGTTTTGAAACTCCTACGGGTAAGTTTGAGATATGGTCAACAACCCTGGAGGAATATGGTTACGAACCATTACCCAGATACATTGAACCCAGAGAAGGTCCTCTCGGCAGTCCTGCACTCGCCAGAGAATATCCCCTTGTCTTTAACTCTGGAGCCCGCACCCCTAATGATTTTCGATCCCAGCATCACGGCATAGAGGGCCTGGCGACAGAATACCCGGAACCTGCTGTCGAGATTAACCGTGTAGATGCGGCCGAAAGGCATATCGTGAGTGGCGACCTGGTGGATGTCGTGACCCCTCGGGGTAGTGTCCCTTTCAGGGCATTGGTGACTGATGATATTATGAAGGGAACGATTGAGTGCTCCATGGGAGGCGGTACACCGGTAGGACCGAAAGCCTGGCGGGAGAGGAATGTCAATGAACTTACTGACCTGGATAATTTCGACGAGATATCCGGTTTTCCCGTCTATAAAGCCCTTCTCTGTGATGTGGTGAAGGTAGCCTCGGGTAAAGGCGAAGAGGGCGTAAAACCTGTAATGAAAAGAAAAAAGAAAGCATCTTTAACGCGGGCGCGTACTGAACCACGAAAGCAAATCTATCTGGATAACAACGCCACCACTCCGGTGGCTGACGCCGCCCGGGAGGCGATGCTGCCGTACCTAGAGGCTGAATATGGTAATCCTTCCAGTATCCATGCTGCTGGCAGAGACGCCCGTGTGGCTGTGGAAAAAGCGCGACGACAGGTAGCCTCGCTTATCAATACCTCGCCGCGGCGGATTGTCTTTACGGGCGGCGGTTCGGAAGCTGACAACCTGGCTCTGGTGGGTATAGCCAATGCCCGTCGGGATAAAGGTAATCATATTATCACCACCGCCATTGAGCATCCCGCAGTGCTGAATACTGCTAAATTTCTGGAAAAATCAGGTTTCAGGATTACCTATCTGGAGGTTGACGGATTCGGTTGCCTGGAGTCGGAAAAACTGCGAGCGGCCATTTCCGATGAAACGATTCTTGTCTCTATCATGCTGGCGAATAATGAAGTGGGAACCATCTTGCCCATCCGCGAGTTGTGTGATATTGCTCACGAAAAGGGTATCCTGTTTCACACCGATGCCGTCCAGGCTATCGGCAAAATTAAGGTCGATGTGGAAGAACTCGGCGTGGACCTTCTGAGCATATCCGGGCACAAATTCGGAGCACCGAAAGGCGTGGGAGCCTTATATATCAGGAAAGGGGTTGAGATAGAACCCCTCATCCATGGTGGACAGCAGGAGAGCGGTTTCAGGGCGGGCACGGAGAACGTTCCGTCTATCGTCGGACTGGGAAAAGCCGCCGAGCTGGCAGGGCAGACCTGGCAGAAGGGCAGACGGATAGAGGCCCTGCGGGATAGACTTGAGGAGGGAATCAAGAAGCTGGTGCCTTATGCCAGACTGAACGGACATCCCGTCAGTAGATTGCCCAATACTCTCAACATGACATTGCCGGAACTCCGGGGTGAATCGATTGTCATCGCCATGGACAGGCACGGGATAGCCCTTTCCTCGGGGTCGGCATGTAAATCGGGCTCTCCGGAGCCTACCCATGTACTCCTGGCTATGGGCAGGACGGAGGAAGAAGCCCACTGTTCGGTGCGCTTCTCGCTGTCTCACAATACTACAAAAAAGGATATCGACGACACGATAGCTGCCCTGAAGCAGGTACTGGAAGAGAAAGATACGGTAAGGCTGATTCCCTGTAAATAGGATTTTACTTCAGGTTCTTTAACCATCCACCACCAGGTACAACACACTGAACCATTCCTTGTCGTCGATCCATACCTTTTCGACCTTAAAACCGGCGTCATCTGCTATCAGCATGAAATCGCGCAGCTCGTATTTATAGGAACTCTCCGTCCAGATGCTTTCGCCCTCGGCAAAGGATATCCTTGTATTATTAATATGCACGACCTGATCCCTCAGACTAACCAGATGCATCTCCACGCGCCCTTTCTCGATATTATAAAAGGCGTGGTGCCTGAACCATGATAGGTTAAAATCGCCGCCGAGCTCATGGTTAATTCTTTCTAGGAGGTTTAAATTGAAAGCGGCGGTCACACCATCACGGTCGTTATAGGCATAGTGAAGCATCTCCGGGTCTTTGGCCAGGTCGATGCTGATAAGCAGGGCTCCACCTGGTTTACATAAATCGGCGATATGCGTCAGTAGATTGCGGGCGGAATCCGGCCCGAAATTGCCGATAGATGAACCGGGGAAATAGGCCACATTCCGCTCGCTGTTTCTTTCAGGTACGGGCAGTTGAAAATCCCCGGTAAAGTCAGCACATACGGGGAGGATTTCTAGTTCCGGATAGGCAATATTGAGTTCCTGACTTTCATGAAGCAGTTGTTCTCTGGAGATATCTATGGGAATATAGGCAGTCAGGTCCGGCATATGGTCCAGAAGAATACGTGTTTTGGTGCAGCTGCCGCAGCCGTACTCGACCAGACTTACATTTTTACCCAGGAGATTGGCTATTTCATCGATGTTCCGTTCCATAATATCAATTTCTACGCGCGGTAAGTAATACTCGTCGAGGGTACAGATACGTTCGTATAAAGTCGAGCCACGTTCATCGTAGAGGTACTTGGTGGGAAGCTGCTTGGGTACCTTTTTAAGCCCCCGCAGCACCTCGCCGAGAAAATCCTCGGGTTGGGGTTGAAAGTCGAAAATCCTGATATTTTTGATTATACTCTCTTTCATCTATAAAATATTATACCTAATAAAAAAGATTGGGTATAGGGTAGCGGATATACTATAATCAATTCAAAGTACTTTAAAAGGATGCTTACAAGCAGGAATGATATAATTGGCCTGGTTCAGGAGGTAAAGAGATGAAGAAGTATGATGCTATAGTTATCGGGTCCGGTTGTGGCGCGATTATTTCTGATGAAGCTGTCGGGCACGGACTGAAGGTCGCGCTGATAGACCGGGGGCCTCTTATCGGAGGTACCTGTCTTAACTGGGGCTGCATTCCCTCCAAAATGCTGATAGCCGTGGCGGACAGGATTGTGGAAATACAGCAGGCTAAAAAACTGGGTGTTACCGCTGAGATAAAAAATATCGATTTCCGGGCAATCATGAACCGCATGAGGCGCTCCCGGCGGGAGAGCCAGAAACACCTGAGGGAAAGTATCGGGCAGACCGGTAATCTTGATTTTTACGAAGGTATAGCGCGTTTTATCTCCGATTACACCCTCGAGGTGAACGGTAAGAAACTCGAAGGCGAGAATATCTTTATCGCGACCGGGTCCCGTCCCGTGATACCGCCCATCACGGGCCTGAACAAGGTCGAGTATCTCACCAGCGAATCAATCCTGGAGTTGAAGGAAAGACCCGATAGTCTCATTATCATCGGTGGGGGCTATATCGCTGTGGAATTCGGGCATTTCTTCGCCGCCATGGGTACCAAGGTCACCATCCTGGAGATGGCTGACCGCCTTATTCTCTCCGAGGAACCGGAGATTGCCGAACTGCTGAGGTTAAAGCTGATGCCGCGGATGGTAGTTCACACCGGTACCCTGGTGGAAAGCATTGAAAAGCGTGGTAAAGGGGTTAGGGTCTTCACCAGAGATGATAAGGATAGGAAACCAAGAGCTTTTATCGCACAGTACGTCATGTTAGCTGTAGGACGGCGTTCGAGCGCAGATATATTGCAGGTAGAAAGGACGGGCGTGGAGGTGGACGAGCGCGGCTTTATCAAAGTCAATGAGTATATGGAAACAAGTAAGAAAAATATCTTCGCCGTGGGCGACGTCACCGGACAACAGATGTTCACCCACACGGCTAACCGCGAGGCATCTATCGTTGCTTACAATGTCCTCCACGGAGCCGATATGGCGGTTGGCTACAGCGCTGTTCCCCATGCCGTTTATTCGTACCCTCAGATTGCCTCGGTGGGATTGAAAGAGGAAGAGGCTAGGAAAGAGCACGATATTCTCGTGAGCAAAACATCATACTATGAGACCGCCAAGGGCGAGGCTATCATGGAGAACGAGGGCTTTGCCAAGGCAATCGTGGAGAAAGAGACGGATAAAATCTTGGGTTTTCATATCATCGGGCCCTATGCACCTGAGCTGATTCAGGAAGTGGTCAATGCCATGACTTCAGGTGGCGATGTCGACGAGATAAATGACGGGATTCATATTCACCCGTCACTTTCTGAACTGGTACCAACTACCGTAAACAGCACGAGGGAGTGAGTGGGAACCCGCTAATCTGGAGATGCTGGTCGTAACATCAACCACATCCTGAGTGGTGTATCGGGGACACGGTATTCCTCAATAGTCTGAAAGCCGAAGTGTTCATATATAGGAACGTTTTCTTCGAGTTCCGTTTCCAGATAGCATGGTAAACCCTCTTTGTCTATTCTGTGAAGCATTTCCCTGATTAGTTGGCTGGCGAAGCCTTTTCCCTGTTGTTCGGGCTCTACCCCTATCAATTGAAGATACCAGTGAATACCGCTGACTATCTCCTGCTGTTTTTCCTTCAGAGCATCGGCAAACTTTTGCATCCTTTTCCCCGCGTCCCAGCCCATCCTCATTGCAGGCACCAGACTCCCGGATAATAACGTTCTCCAGAAGGAGTAACCGGGGTTATAAAAACGGTCCCAGGTTGCTACTCCTTCGAGTGCAGATGATGTAGCGTAGGTATACCCGTATTTCACACCCAGACGTAACATCAACTCATAAGCATAGGGCATTCGAGGGTCATTACCGCCGTTTTCTGGAAAAGCATACTCCATTACGGGGTCGTCGCGGAATGCCCGCGCCAGTATTCTGGATGCCGGTTTTATCTGGGGTTTTTCCAGTTTTATCATTATTCCTTTAACTCACTAATGGGGTAGCACCAGCAGTTCGACGGCTTGCGGAAGAAGATTTTCTCCTAATAATAAGGGAATATACGTCTATTTTCATATGACCTCTATTTCATGCGTCAGGGGATTTTTACTTCATGAATTCTGCGGTGAGTTTGGCATCGTAGGGTGCTCTTCTGCCCGGGCAGTTTTCCTGCGTACAAAACCGGCAGCTGACGAATCCCGTATCATCCGGAAAGACTATCCCCGAACGTGATTTTAGCGGTCGCATGGCACCCCCCTTACTCACCGACACACCGATGGATTTCTCTTCTCCTCCAAAAAGTTTAAACAGGGGTATCTGCTGGGCGAGAGGCCAGTCTTTAAGCTCGCCGGGGTTCATCAGGGCAACCTCGCCAAGGTTAAATTCCTTCTGTATGCGTTCGGTTACATACTCCGCGGCTGAAATAAGAAGCATCGTTTTTATAGAGTCAAGTATAAATGACTGCCACATCTCGCCGGGTGACGCCTTAAATTCATCCAGTTCTTTGCCAATGGTCGCTATGAAGGGATATATGGTTTCCAGATTGCATAATTTCTTGTTCAGTATGCGGCTCTCAAACCTGATACCGTCGATATCTACGAAATCCCTGCCGTTGCATTTCACGTCCGAGGAGGTGTATATGGCCCGGGGCCTGGCTATCTCGCGAACTTTTTCCGCCATCTCACGGGCTATCGCATCGAGGCGTTCTCTGTCACCGTGGAATCTATATCCCTCAAATCCCGATGGTATTTCAAAACTCGGCGGTATATCCAGCTGGTGTATTTTCTTAATATCTGTCAAAGTAAAATCCGGGGTTTTCCCTTCACCAAGCAGAATAGATAATCGGGCATAACTTGTCAAGATAAAATGACTTTGCTTTGACATTCGTAAATATATTGAGATAACATTTTGAGAAACGTTTTTTCCGGGAGGATTTTTGTATGGCCGAAACGAAATATGATAAGTACATAATAGAATATGACCCAAGCCGCTATCCCAACGAGCGACGTCCGGTAATGGCACGCATGGAAAGCAGTGTAATGGAGGGGAGTCATTTCTACCTGATTCACTGGATGATGCCCAACGTTGCCGCCTCTTTTGCTGACAGGCCGATGGGAGGGCATCCGCCGCATATTCACCGTGATGTCGAGTTGTTATTCCATATTGGCACCAATCCCGATGATCCTATGGACCTCGGCTCCGAGGTTGAGATTTACCTGGGCCCGGAGCTGGAGAGGCATGTGTTCAATCGAACCTGCTGTATTTACATCCCGCCGAATTTTATCCATGGCCCCTGGCGGCCTCTGAACACTACCCGACCCTGGATATTCATTGAGGTCAATCAGGGCGGGGAACACACGGAGAAATCATACCGGCAGTTGCTGCCCAAGGAAGTCAGGGAAAATACGAACTGGGCAATGTGGCCCGACGAGGGATATGACGGCCCGGACTAACCATTAATGAATAGTGATTGATAATATACACATACGGAGGATAATGTGGCTTACAGGATAAACGAAAAGGAATGTCTTAAGTGCGGACTCTGTGTTACCGAGTGTCCGGAAGGGGCTATCGTCGTGGATGATAAAGTGACCGAACCGGATGGACTTGTTCTATTTACAACACGTATTGACCAGGATAAATGCACCGAATTCGGCACCTGCCAGTCCCACGAGTGGTGGTGTCCCGCCAAAGCTATCGAAAAAGTCTGATTATTCTTTCCCATTGGGTTACATTGTGGGAAGGTATCAGCGGGGAAGGGTCATTGCTGCCCCTGTTTGTGCCTTTATCAGGGGTAGTTAAATAAAGGAGTAAAGAAGTATGGCAGAAATGAAGTATAGCAGGTATTTTCTTCATGAGCTTCCAAAAGAGCAACGTGAAAAGGGTTTCGGACGCATGCCCACCATGGTCGCTTTTACCGATGCTGATATTATTGAGGGGAGCCAGTATTTTTCGGTGATGATAATGGGTTTCGAAGCTACCAGGCATGCCGGGCACGGACCCCACGTGCATAAAGACCCCGAATTGCTCATAGCCCTGGGGACGGACACGGATAATCCCAGAGACCTCGGCGCGGAGATGGAAATGTGCATGGGACCCGAGATGGAAAGCCACATCATCACCGAGTCCACGATGATATATATCCCGGCACATTTCGTCCATTGTCCGTTCCGGATATTATCGGTTAAAAGGCCTTTCCTGTTTATCCAGTGCCAGTACGCCCCTAGACTTACCGAGAAATCAATGAAGATGCTGGTAGCTGAAGAACTCCGCGATAAAATGGTCTTTATCGATACTGACGACACCCGAATAGACTGAATAATTCGACTTGTGTTTTTCTTCTTGTAGCTGCTTGGCAGGCTCTTGCTTGCTGCATATCGGTCATACCATCTTATACCCGTATTTTGACACTCCATTACCTGTGGGTTATCATTAAAATATACAGGTCAATTCTTATAATTCCATCTTTTCGATGACCAATCATATTATAATCAGGAGAATATATCATGGATGTTACTGAAGTTATCAAACAGAGGAAAAGCATACGGGCTTTCAAATCGGACCCCGTCCCGAAAGACATACTTGAAAAGATTATGGAGCAGGCCCTCAGGGCTCCGTCTTGGGCAAATACACAGCCGTGGGAGTTTCTCGTGGTATCCGGAAAACCTTTAAAAGAGATACAGGAAGGCTTTGTAGCTAGGGGAATTCAGGACTGGAGTAACGAGGTACACCGACCCTATGAGTTCCCCGAACCTTACATGGCGCGTATCCGGGCTCTGGCGCCAAAAGACAGGAAAGAATTTACCAAAGAAGAATGGGAAGAACGTTCCATTCTTAACTTCCGCCACTACGGTGCATCGACCTGCATCTATCTTATCGTTGACCGCTCGATAATCTATCAGAAGGAAGGCGTTAACGTCTGGTGTATGTACGATTCCGGTTCGGCGATGCAGAATATCATGCTCCTGGCTACCAATTACGGCCTGGGCACGATAGCCCAGGCGCAGGCGGCAGTCTATCCGGATATTATCAGGAAGGTCGTGAAAATACCGGAATCCAAGCTTATTGCCCTGGGAATTGCTATAGGCTATCCGGACTGGGACGACCCGGTAAATGAAAGTCGCACCGCTAGGGAGCCACTGGATAAGGTCGTCAAATGGTACGGCTTCGATTAACTCTTCGCATGATTTTTCATGGTGAGTGAAATGGAGGGGGGAGTATAAAGTCTCCCCCTTTATAAAATATGGAATTTAAGGAGGCGGGTATATGGAGCTTGGTCTGGAAGGAAAGATAGCCATGGTTACCGGAGCTGGCAGTCAGGTGGGTTTCGGGAGGGGAATCGCGATGATCCTGGCCCGGCAGGGCTGCGATGTTATCGTGAATGATGTTGATGAAGAAGGCGTTAAGAAAACGGCCGCCGATATTGTAAAGCTGGGACGTCGTTCTCTGGCTATCGTTGCCGATGTTACCAAACTGGCTGAAGTTAAAGATATGGTGAAAAAGTCACTGGAGAAATTCGGCAGGATAGATATCCTGGTGAATAATGCCGGCCGGGCTACCAAGCCGACTCCTTTCGTGGATACCCCGGAAGAAAACTGGGAAAAGGTTTTTAACCTGAATTTATACGGGGTTTTCTATTGTACCAAAGCCGTCCTGCCGCAGATGCTCGAGCGGAAAAGCGGCAAAATAGTAAACATAGCTTCAGGTGCCGGCATCAGCGGCATGCCCCGTTGCGTGCATTACGGAGCTTCTAAAGCCGCTATCATCGCTTTTACCAGAGGGCTTGCCAAGGAGGTTATCGGTTCGGGAATAAACGTCAATGCCGTGGCGCCGGGAGTGGGTGATACCAAATTCCTTATTACCGGTGAGTTTCCCGAAGGTGAAATCGACCGCGCCGTAGCGACGGTGCCTACCCGAAGGTCAACCACTCCTGACGATGTCGGCAATATGGTGGCGTATTTAGCTTCGGACCTCGCCAGGCAGGTGGTCGGCCAGACGTATCTCGTCGATGGCGGTCACGCCTAGGGAAATTTTTACCAATTTCGTTTTACTTAGAGGTCTTTGTGTTTCAGAGTACGCTGTGCAAAATAGATACAGAAACAGATTACGCCGATGGTAATCGCCAGCGCCCACCAGTAGCTTTCGCCATTCCCCGTCAGTAAATTGTTCCCCCATCCGAGGAGCTTGCCTGGCATATAGTCCCCGAAGCGGGGTAGAACGGCCAGCCCCGCTTGGGCAACGATAACCGCGAGTGCCAGCCCACCGGCTGCCAGCGAGCTTTTAAAGAAGCTGGAAAACAGTAGAGTTATCGCCAGACAAAAAACTAGGAACAGACCAAGAAGAAGGTTTAAGCCGATGAAAGCCTGAATATCGGCTGACTCGATAAGCCATACCGTATAGGCAAAACAGAAAATTGAAGCCAGCACCATCGACCCCAGAAAAGTTAGACTCATGGCAATGAACTTGGCACTCACGAAAGCCAAACGGCTGACAGGCTTACTCATCGTCATGATAGCGGTACCGTGACGGAGTTCATTGGCAATGCTGCCCATAGCCACCAGCACGGCTACTAGTATGCCTATCTGTCCGATGGTACTGGCATACTCGGAGAGAGACTGTACCGCTGTCGGTGGTGGAATTTCTATAATCGTTAATTGTTCGCCGGCGAACTCCAGTATTTCCGGCAGATATTTAAACATCAGAGGTGTCGTGATACCAAATAACAGGAAAATCCCCCCGACAATCAGCCATCGGTAGGTCTTGAACTGCTCTTTTAATTCTTTTTTAAGCAGGGGTGCCAGACCTTTCATCGGTTGTTTTCGCTTTCCATGATGTTAATAAATATCTCCTCCAGACTTGGTTGGCTGAGTTCATAACGTGTTAGCGTTAATCCGCTTTCGCTGATGAGTCGTGGTAGTTCGCGGCGGGCATAGTCTATATCTACCGCGCTCACTCTTAGTATAGGCGTTCCACCTTCGATGACGATTTTAGGTTCGGTAAGCCAAGGTATCTGGTTAAGCGACTCCGCGAAGGGGCGGGCATCCTCTATGAATTCCATCTCGAATGCCGAGTGCGTGTATTTATGGCGCAGGGCTTCCACCGATGATACGGTTAATAGCTTGCCTTGGTTGATGATACCCACCATATCACAGACCCGCTCAACATCAGAGAGGATATGGGTTGACATGAAAATGGTTGCCGACTCACGCAGTCGAAGGATAAGCTCCAGAACCTCGCGTCTCCCGATTGGGTCTAGGGCGGAAGTCGGCTCGTCCATGAAAAGTACTCGGGGTCGATTTATAAGTGCCTGAGCAATGCCAAGTCGTTGGCGCATGCCCCGTGAATATCCCCCTATACGCCTTCTACCAGCTTCGATAAGCTCCACCATTTCCAGCAGTTCTCCTACACGCGACTTTAGTTCACCTGAAGGGATATCATATAACTCACCGACAAAATACAGAAACTCACGTCCTGTCATCCAATTATAGAAAGCGGGTACATCGGGAAGCAGCCCGGTCTTGGCATTCAGTAAATAATTACCATCACCGACCTTTTCATCAGCTACCCAGGCATCCCCCGAGGTCGGTCGTGAAAAACCGGTAAGTAGCTTTACCGTCGTGGTCTTACCGGCGCCGTTGGGCCCCAGGAAACCGAAGACGATATTATCTGGCACTTCCAGATTTAGCTTGTCCAGAGCTATGATTTTACCGTAATGCTTGGAAAGGTTGTCAATCTTAATCGATGTCAACAGGGTTCTCCTTGCGTCCGAAAATAAAATAAATAACAGGCCCGATAATGCCAAACAGGATAATAACCACCGCCCAGATAATCCTGGTATTGTTGTCTATATGCTCTCGTTTGAATAAATCAATCAAGGCGAAAATCAGCAGGGCTATTTCTATGAGAAAAACCGGGATGAGAAAAGGCAACATATCCACAAGCATTTCCAGTTCGTCATCCATATTTCAACCCCTTTACTTTTTATTCGAGACCGGTGATACCCTGGAGAACAGCCAGCAGGGCTTCGGGGTGGTCAGAGCCGATGAGTACCGCCTTGCCCTTTGTTTTGGTGATTTTTATGCCCCGGTTTCCCCTCAGGTAGTAAGCCGTCATCTCGCGGTTGATGCGTATTCCGTAGCCGCCGAAGTCCTTCAGCGGCTGGAATTCGTGTACTGTCATTCCGGTTATATCTGTGATTTTCAACCGTAGAACCCTGATGCCGAGTATCCCCCAGCGAATAGCAACCTGGTTCCGCGTCACCAGCGTGCGCTGACCCCCGTAAGGAATGATGAGCGTGATACCCACCACCAGCATTACGACTCCCACCCATATCTGGCTGAACGAGGTAATTGCGGCAACCAGGAACATCACCAGGGGCAGGACGACGGTGATAAGCGATACGTAAAAAGGATTCTGATAATCCCAGTAAACGAAAGAGGCGTTTTCCTTCAGGCTTTTTGCGATTTCTGCTTTTAATGTGGGGCTGTCCTCTATGGTAAGAGGTGCCGAGTACGGACGGTAGGGTCGGAGCGTATCCAGGATTATCGCGAGGGCTACGGCTCCGCCGACCATCGGCAGGGCGTATGCCCAGGGAAAGCTGAAGGAATCATCGCCTGACTTGAGAAAAGAGAGGTACCCCAGGCCCACTCCCGCCATGAAAGGTACGAAAATATCATCCATGAGCGAAAGCCAGTTGAAACTCTTGGCTTTCTCCTGCCTTGCCCAGAGTTCGTCAAACAGAATAGAAACCAGTATGAATATCACCGAGAGACCGATGGTGATGCCAAAGACCTCCCAGGGAGAACCATAGCGGTTGGGCTCACCGCTGAAGCCGAAGTGAACGGGGGCCTCCGCGGGCAGCGGACCGGTGGTCAGAATGTAAATCACCAGAATAATTAGTGCCACTACTGAAGGAAGATGTGTCCAGAGCGGATGTACCAGTTTTATTTTCATTTACCTGTTTACTTCCTCATTTATTTCTTTCAGTTGCTGGTTAACCAGTTCGCGGAAACTATCGGCAGACATCCCTGAAAGCAGGGCATCGATAATAAGCTCCCTTAGTCTTTCGCTTATGCTATCTCTGACTATGGTAAGGTTAGCGGTCTTTTGCCAGGGTGCAATCCTTGCTTTTCTGCCCAGTCGCAGGTTAATAATGCCCTGATCGCGTAGCTTGAGATAGGCACTGCGTACGGTATGCATATTTATTCCCAGACTATCGGCGAGATCTCTGACCGAGGGCAACTCGTCCCCCGGCTTAAGTACACCGCTGCTTACCTGCTCCTTAACCTGGCTGATTATCTGCAGGTATATCGGGCGACTGTCTTTTTCGTTTATCGTGAGCAACATATTTTTATCGCCTATACTGATATATACATACTATAACAGTTATAACAGATTTTGTCAAGATATTAAATAAATGGATTTTATTTCATGTTTTTTTTGTGCTTACCTCACCCCTGACCCCTCTCCAGCCGGAAATATCTGTGAGACAGTGCAATTAAATCTAGCTGGAGAGGAGAGTAGGAAAAAGAGGGGGCGAAGCCCCCTCTTAAGAATCACCCCCCTCTCAAACAGGCTACATAACGGATATTGAATATAAACCAGTTTGAGAGGGGGTCAGGGGGAGAGCTATATAAATCAGCCAAAACCAGATGAAGCCGGATGGTAATTTTGTAATTGCCCATTCAACTAGCTATACTAACTAGGTTGAAAATATAATATAAAGGTCTGTAATGGAAAAGAAAATCGAGAAGGAAAGCAGTGTGTTGGAATGGCTACTGGAGCAAGGTGATATCGGCGTCAGATATCTCGCCATGCGCGACCTGCTGAAAAGCCCTCCCGGGGAATTACTTGAGGCAAAGAAGTCCGCCCACGCTGACGGTCCCATCGCCACGGTTCTCGGCAAAATGCACCCGGAAGGCTACTGGGAGCAGCCTGGCTCCGGTTATTACCCCAAGTACACCGGGACGGTATGGTCGGTGTTTCTGCTGGCTCAACTCGGTGCTTCACCTGAAATCGACTCATGTGTCAGCGCCGCCTGCGCCTACATCCTGGATAATAACCTTACGCAAGGCGGTCATTTCACCGTTAACGGACTTCCCTCCGGCACGGCTGACTGCTTGCAGGGGAATCTCTGTGATTCACTGCTCGAACTGGGATGTGATGACCCGAGACTGGACCAGGCTTTCGAGTGGATGGCGCGCAGTGTTACCGGAGAGGGCGTCGCACCTATGAAGGATAAGAAGGCCCCGCTCCGTTACTATGCCGGTAAATGCGGTCCCAACTTTGCCTGCGGCGCCAATAACAAATTGCCCTGTGCCTGGGGAGCCGTCAAGGTGATGCTGGCTTTCGGCAGGCTACCCGGGGAGAAACGGACGCCTCTGATTAATAGAGCTATAGAAACGGGAATTGATTTTTTCTTTGGAAAAGACCCGGTTACGGCGGACTATCCCTGCGGCTATGCCAGTAAACCCAGCGGGAACTGGTGGAAGTTCGGGTTTCCGGTATTCTATGTTACCGACATTCTCCAGATAGCCGAAGCGCTGGTGGCACTGGGCTACGGTAAAGACCCGCGCCTGACTAATACCATTAAATATATCAGGGATAAGCAGGACAGCCGGGGACGCTGGGCTCTGGAGTATGACTACACGGGTAAAATGTGGGTGGATTTCGGACCGAAAAAGCAGCCTAACAAGTGGGTAACTCTGCGTGCACTACGCGTCTTGCAGGATGTGGACCGGGAATAAGTCGTGCCGGTTTTCTACTCGTATTTTTCCGTGTCCGCGGCGATGAAGTGGAATATCGGTCGCTTAACATTACGGAAAATCAATGGTCCGTGCTGGACACCAGCCGGCACGAATGAAGCGAAACTCTTGGTTATTTTATAGGTCTTATTATCTACCGTGAACTCCACCTCGGCTCCCAAGTCCTGTATATCGTCGTAGTTAAAACCGAAACACCCGATTAGTTCCCCGAAGTTATGCGTGTGCGATTCTACCTCTTTTATTTCCTTTTCAGACCCGGGCAGTATCCACTTGGCTTCACTGTAAAACTCGGCGTTGGGCACGGTATCGGGACCTACGTGGACGATATTTTTCACGAATTTCGGGTCAACCTTAAGTCGGTGTGAAGGCAGTCCTTCGACGGGTTTATCGTAATCAACTACGTTTCTGGCGTTTTTCTTTTCAGCCATTTCCGTTACCTCTTTCTCGGCTATTCTTTCATAATGTGGTGGTAAATCTAGACGTACATGTGCCCCGAGCCTAAGGTCAGGTGAAACATGGGGGCATCCATGCGGTGAAATATCAGCGGGCAATGCTTCATACCGGCAGGAATATAGACCATAAAACTCTTGGTCAGGCGGAACTCCTCGTCCTCCAGCCAGAACTCTATTTCGCCCCCGAGGTCGCTGGGGTCATCCATGTTCGTCCCGAAATAGCAGAAAAGTTCTACAAACGGATGGGAATGGGGGGTAATGCCGGGACCACTTTTCATCCTTGCCCGCATTTCCGGGGTGATTATCATCTGTCTCTGGTCCTTCATCGTGTTGGGCCATTGCCAGGTGCACTCGGCATAAAAAGCACCGGGTATGACCTCTTCATCCATCCAGATTACGTGTTCCAGCGACATCCGATAGCCATCGCGGTATCCCTGGCCTATCTTCTGGTCTCCCTTAAAACCGGGCATTACCACACCCTGTTTCAGTTCGGTGCAGATATATTTGCCGTATTTTGACTCTGCCATTGAAAATCCCCTTTCTCCACGATTATGCGCGTTTGAAGACTATAATCTCCGGTCTTCGTTTATTATTATATTAGACTTCTCGCTCCGTGTTCAATGTCCGGGTAGCGCTAACCGGCAGGGGCCGACGCCACCACAGGAAGGCACCCAGCACGTATGCTAGGCAGAGCGCCATAATCGTCAGTGCCAGGGCAAGGAAGGCATAGTCAGGCACTCCGTAGCGGACAAGTCCTATTTTTTCAAACATGTCTAGCGTTTCTAAAGCCATCGGCTTAAGGTAGTAAAACCAGAAACCTGTATTTGATAGCCAGACCCAGATAGCGGGAACCATCGCCAGCCCCACGGCCACTATCCTTTCACTCCAGTAAGTTGTACTGCCGGCTATCAGCAGGGCTAGGGGGATATATATCAGCAGATACTGGTAGTTTATCCGATAGAAGAAAGCGGTAAAAAGGCACAGTCCTACCAGAGCCGCCCGCACGGGCGTGATGCGTTTTAAATAGATGAATATGACTGCGGCTATCATGGTGATAGCGAGCAGCGGTATGTTCATCTGGAAAAGAGCTTCCGTGTCCCAGCCTAAAGTATTATGCAGATATGTTAATAGCGAGCCGATGCCGTTGAAAGCATACATGATGTGGGACTGGTATCCGGGTGCGTCGGCGGATAATAATATAGATTTTGTATAAGAGATGAAATTCCCCGTAAGAAGAAACGGTATGGAAATGACGATGATTACCCCGATAAATATAAGGAAGAATTTTATCAGCAGTTTCTGGTCGATGTTTCTGATAACGGAAATTACCATCAGGGCTATAGCCATCAGTGTATGTTGTTTCGTCATAATAGCCAGGCCTGCCAGCAGGAAAGCCTGCCAATTCTTACCTTTCTCCAGCATGATTATCGAGGCCAGCAGGAAAGCGGCGGCTACGGCATCGAACTGCCCGAAAACTGCTGACTCAAACCAGGCGGTAGGGTGAAAAAGCCACAGGAAGGCGAACAACAACCGCCGCCATCTGGGACCGGTCAGCGCCCAGAATAGCAGACAACCAATGATGGCATCGGCGGCTATTATCGGGACTTTCATTGCCACCCGCCAGCTGGTGTCAACCATAAGCTCCGTGGCCTGTGAGGTTGATGCTGCCAGGAGACACAGTCCCAGTATCAGAATCCACACCGGGGGATAGAAGTATCCCCAGCCCCAGAAGGGAAAGGTGCCGTCGGTAGCGTCGGCATACTGGTAGAAGTCGATGCCATGGCTGTGGAATATGGTGGCGAACGCCCAGAACTGGGCAACATCCGGTCCTGCCGATAACGGCGCTGCCCACACTCTGATGTAAATAGCTCCGGATAATAAAATGCTAAAAATCAGCAGGTGATATTTAGAGATGATAAACTTCATGGTATATTTCGATGTTCAACCATATGAAGGATAGAGTTTAAAGAGATGGTTGTCAATCGGCTTTATACCGGTATCCTGAGATGAGAGCGCATGAAGCACTCTCCCGAAGAATTTAAAAAGACTTCATTGACGGTTTTACCGCGGTATCGCCCTGATATCTATCCCCCGGGGTATTTCTTGATACCCTCGCCGATGGGATAAGACAACATGAAGAATATCTGCTTCTTGATATTCCTTATAATCATCGGGCCCTGTTCAACGTTCGGGGGTATATACGCCCCGAAGCTTTTATTGATGATATGTTTCTCTCCGCCAATCCAGAACTCAACCTCAGCGCAGAGGTCGGTGATATCTGCGTAATTCATGGCATTAAGGACTATGGACGTGCCGTGCGGCAGGGTATGAGGTTTCATCAATAACTGCCCTTCTTTCGATTTCTCGCCGGGTAGTAGCCACCTGGTATCGCAGCCGAACTCGGCGTCTGGAATGATGCTATTGTCGATGTAAGCCATGTGCCGCGTATATCTGGGATCGGTCCGGGGCAGGTAATCGGGCCGTTTAGGTTCTTTCTGGCCCCCCATGACGAAATAATCGCGATATTTCAATTCTGCCGGTTTCTTTTTTATCAGTTCAGGCAGGTCTTTCATCAGCTTCTCTGCCTTTTCCGATTTCTCGTCCTTTTCGCGTACGTATACTCCGGGCCCTGATGTCCAGTGACACACGGGACGGGATGTTTTTTTATTGCCCGTGCCTCTTGTGGGCATATGCAGAACACCGGCGGGTATGTAAGCCACCCAGCTGCTTTCAAGAGGGACAATTTCGTCCTCCATAAGCATGCCCCAGCTGTCAGTATCATCCGGATTATCGGGGTCGGTACCCCACCACGATAGCAGTTCCGGAAAATCATGGGCATGGGGAAACATGGGTGTAGGATTAGCGGTACGTTTCAGCTGTTCTTCCATGGTAATCTGGCCGGGGTAGGAAGAAGGCCATAGCCAGGTGGACTCGCCGTAATATGCGCCCGGGATAACATCCTCGTCAATCCAGAGAACATGCTCCATATAAATGCGTTTTCCCTCCGCCGCAAGCTTATCTCTTTCTTCCGGGGTGGGGCCGGGCAGCATGTGCCTTTTCTGAAGGGTCGTGCAGATATATTTATCGTATTTTCCCATTATAATCTATCCTCCAGATTCGATGGTGGGTGGTAGAGGACCTGAACCTCTAACCTTCTGCGCTTAAAGCAAGCATGATAAAAGACGGCGACCGCTTGCTTCCTTTCTGACCTAGATGTTACTTCTATTTACGAGCTGTGTCAACTTTCCCCGTGGGGTATCCTTCGATATATTAGTGGAAATTTCCTGCTCTCAGGGTGAGCGGAGCGGGAAACCATCGCCCTGATCCGGTTTGAGGACGTTGTTTCTTATAAGATTTGCAGCGAGTCTTATGACCGTAACTACGAAAAACGCGATGAAGCCCGTATGGTAGTCGATTACTTTAGTAAAGGCTAGGATTATCGGTATCCACCAGATAACATTGTACGCAATCATAATCAGGTTGAGCGGGTGGGTGAATCCCCTTTTGGTTGAGTCTTTGTCGGTTAAGGCTTTCCTACTCCATGCGAACCGCATGTTTGTATGTGTTTCGACTATCACTCAGTACACCACACCGATAACAACCAGCCCGATGAAGCCCGCACTGGCTGACAATACCGAAGTAGATAAGACGATGATAACATAAATCAGGCTGGGAATTCCTAGTCCCAGCGAAAGTATGTTATTCCAGCGTACGGTTAAAAATCCTTCCTTTGTCATATTGCGAAATAATTCTGCTTGTTTATTTACAGATTAGATTTTGCTCTCATGCCCTGCAGTTATGACTACTTTTCCCTGGGCATGTCCTTTTTCCAGATACCGGATGGCCTCAGCAACCTCGCTCAAAGGGTAAAGTTTATCTATAACGGGTACGACTTTACCGGCTTCAAGAAGTTCTTGTATGAAAACAAGATCCTCTTTGTTCGGTTTCGCTGAGAGCACAACCATTTTCTTGTTGCCGGTCATTGATATCCATGGTCCCAGAAGTAAACCCTGGAACATCTGAGCACTGGAACCTCCGCACATGACATAAATTCCATCGGGACTCAATGCACGTTTATAAGCCAGAATCGGATAATATCCGGCAAGAGCAAGAATCAGGTCATAATGTTGCCCACTTTTAGTGAAATCTTCTCTGGTGTAATCGATGACATGGTCCGCACCAATCGAGCGCACCTTTTCCACATTTCTCGTGCTGCACACGCCAGTCACTTCTCCCCCGAAATGCTTGGCAATCTGCACGGCAAACGTGCCCACACCACCGGAGGCACCGTTAATCAAGACTTTATGCCCTGGCTTGATCTGTCCCATGTTGCGGAGACCCTGCAGGGCTGAGATTGCTGCTGCCGGTACAGCCGCTGCTTCTTCGAATTTCAGATTACTCGGTTTTGGCACTAAATTATCTTCAGTAACACAAACATACTCGGCGAATCCTCCAAAATCGACTGCCCCAAATACTTCATCACCCGGCTTAAATTGCTTTACATCTCTGCCAACCGCTTCAATCCGCCCCGATACATCAACTCCCAGTATTTGGTGTTTTGGTTTAAAAAACCCCCCGCCCATCAGGCGGACTAAAAACGGGTCAGCTCTCATTGTACGCCAGTCGTGTGGATTCACTGATGACGCATAAATTTCTACCAGTATTTCATTGTCCCTGGGAGCAGGTTTTTCTACCTCTTGAAGCTGGAGAACATCAGGTGGTCCGTATTTAGTGCATATGATAGCTTTCATAGGTATTTTCCCTGTATTTATGGTGGGCGGTAGAGGACCTGAACCTCTGATATCCTGTGTGTAAAGCAAGCTTGATAAAAGACGGTGGCCGCTTGCTTCCTTTCATCACTTATCTTACTATCGTACGGATCAATTAGTCAACATTTTATCAAGCTTTACGTCGTTTCCTGATGAAAAGGTATAAAGCTATGCCAACTATTACTTCCGCAAGCACGATACCGACGGTGATTTGCCAGGTATTGTTCTTTGACTCAGGTGGATTTGGTGAAGCGGGTCGTTGGTTCAGGGTAGAAGCGACTTCTGGAACTAGGGATGATTCATCAAGTCCAGCGACATTGCCGTCGGGATATCCAGCCAGATTGTTGTCAGTTGACAGCGTTGATTTGGACTTCGTGTGAAAAACCGCGAAGGTCATAGAGTGACTGAACTCAGCGGTAATGGTGTGGTTTATGGTGTCCACTATACACTCAAGCTTAATCCATTCGCCAGTATTTTTATCGTACGCGGCTAAAAACAGGTCTTCTTCTTGAATATCTTCGGGCAAGTTATCTGGATCATAACTGCAGGTTAAGGTTATCGATGGATAAAAAGTTATCTCCTCGGGAAGTAAGATATAAGCTGGCCCGATGAAATACATATCATCGGATGATATTAGTGAAATCTCAATTACATCTATGTTCAGAGTGAGTAGTCGATCGCCATATTTATCCTTTACCACAGTACCAACAGGTATATGAATGTTAAGTACACCATT
>DUFB01000064.1 GCA_011192005.1 Dehalococcoidia bacterium | reverse complement strand
TATATTGGTGGGATGCTACTGAATATGCCTGGCTTATTGCACTTATACTCACCCAAGAATTAGACGAAGGCGAATATCACATATATAGTCCTGATATGTCCTTTGGTATTATGGGCGGTCAGGCTGCTTCCACAAGTTTCGGAGGTGGTAAAGAATACTTAATAGAAAGTTTTAGAGAGCAGGGAGTTGAAGTCGGCAAGCTTTTTGAGGTTTTACTACAACGTAATCAAGCCCCTGAAAGAATGCAAATACCATCGTCTCTTGAAGACGGTTATCTCATTGATTACGACGGATATTTCATATCTTATTTTAAGAATGACCCCGAAATGAACGGGTGGCAAAGACTTCGAGATGAAAACCCCTGTGCTCATGCTTTTGTTACCATATCTGTACCTGCCTATGACCCGGAAACCGGAATCATTCTTGTATATATAGGCTGGCAAGGAGATTGGCTCTTTGGATCGGGTGACATATATGCTTTTGAATATGATGGTATTAGGCTTAAAGAAATTGCTATTATAAATTTATGGATTTCCTAACTATCTATCGCCCCTGCTCCAGCCGGCTGGCCAGCATCACCGGCAGTCCGCTTTCCATGATTTTCTTCTGCGTGGTCTCGATATCGTAGGGAACGCGGTACAGATGTATCATCTGAATTTCGTCGTCGTAGATGGCGTAGCTGGCACGGGGGTCGCCGTCCCGCGGCTGGCCCACCCCGCCCGGATTGATAATCATCTTGCTATCGCCCAATGCCAGCCCGATGCCCGGCGTCAGCTGCACGTTCTTGCAGCCTGTTTCCCTGTCCTTCATGAAAGCCGCCGGCACGTGTGAGTGCCCCACCAGGCAATAGTTGGTCTTAAAGTAGGTAAAATTCCTGATGGCGATGCCGGTCGATATCACGTACTCCCAGAGTGGCTCCATGGGACTGCCGTGCACCAGTGTAAAATCTCCCTTCTGGATGGTCTCCGGCAGGTTTTCCAGGTATCTTACATCGTTCGGCGTCAGTTGCCCGCTCGTCCACTGTATGGCGTTCGCCGCCATGGCATTAAAATAGGTTGTTTCCACCCTGCCGATAGCCGCCATGTCGTGGTTCCCAGCAATGCAGACGTGGTTGCTCTGTCGGAGGATTTCTATGCACCGGTGCGGATCGGGCCCATAACCGACGACATCCCCCAGGCACCAGATTTCCTCGATATCCCCCTTCTCGGCGATGTCGTCCAGCACCGCAACGAAAGCTTCAATGTTGGCATGAATATCCGCTAATATAGCGTGTCTCATTTGGCAATATCATAACAGTTTTGGTGAGATATGGAAAGAGTGCATATCCCTGAGCGCAGGCCGTCATGGCACATCGAATACGCCCATGTAACGTAGCAGGGAACGCAATCCGTAATACCCCAGATAGCTGAGTATCAGGCTCTGTACGGTTTTACCCGCCCAGATTACCAGAAAGAACTTCCAGAAATGGTAACGCGCTGCCCCCATGCCCAGAATCAGGGGTAAGAGGATGGGATTAGGGTAGATAGAGAGTATAAATAACGCCCATAAAACCTTGTTCTTAATAAACTCCGGCACCTGTGACATTTTCTTGATAAATCTCCCCACCCTCGTACGGGGAGTACTTTGCGACGGCTCGGGAGATACCAGACTCCTGAATAAATGATGCCCGCCCTGGCCCGTCCAGTAAATCAGAGCATTACCGACTCCGTTACCGAACCCGGCCACCAGCCCTACCAGCAACGGATTCAATATACTACCCAGGGTAAAGGTCAATATCATACTCGGGGTTGGTATCGGTATCGGGGAACCGGCGAACACTGAGATAACGAAAAGTCCCCAGTAGCCATGCTTATGAAGCTTTTCAACATATTCCCAGTGCTGGATGATTAAAATGGAACCGCCAATGCTTATGACGATTATGGCTACCATCAGGCTGATAGCCAGGTATTTTCTGGTATTCGAGGCTGTGTTTGTCATCGTATTAGTCCTATTATAAGCTATCAGGCAACTACTTCATAGCTATAATGAGAAAATTCCTTCAGAAACCTAACCAACACACTCTTTTGTCGTTATATATGGTGTAGACAGACCGTCAAGGATACTAAAATGAAAGAGCAAAATTCACGCAGGATGTTTTTCGCGGCACTATGCGGGATAATGGGAATGATCCTCCTGATTCTCGCCTGGCTCATTCCCGTCGCCGCATCGGACAGGATTATCGCCGCTGCCGCAGGCTCGGTAGGACTTTTTGTCGCTGTTGTCCGTATCCCCGCTTTGAAACGCAACGAAGAAGCGGAACCGGAGCAATCCCGTATTAACATCGAGGTGGAAGAAGAGTCCTGATTCCCTCCAATAATACAAAAACCGCATTGAGTCCCGAGAAATCGGGACTCTCCTTTTATATAATTCTAAAAACAATTCACGCCCGTCAACAGCCCATCTGATAGTGAGTTCAAATACGGATATGGTATAATTCTACCTGTGAAAGTATCCGAACTGGGCGAATTCGGACTGATTGACCTCCTGGCAAAAATGATTGCCGAAGCTCAGGATGGTCAGCCCGGCTACCCTCCGTTTCTGGTGGGCATCGGCGATGATGCCGCCGCCTGGCAGGGGAAGAACCGGACACAACTGGCTACGGTCGATTCCCTAATTGAGAACATCCATTTTTCACTGGACACCACATCATGGGAAGAGCTGGGCTGGAAATCGCTGGCGGTTAATCTCAGCGATATTGCCGCCATGGGCGGCACCCCCGAATACGCCCTGGTTTCACTGGGTTTGCCCGATAATACGGAAGTGGATGACGTTTCTTCTCTATACAGAGGGATGATTGAGCTTGGTAAAAGATACGGGGTGAGTCTGGCTGGTGGAGATACCTGCAGTTCACCGGTGGTTATGATTACGGTTACCGTTTTCGGCACGGAACAAGACGCCCTGCTACTTCGCTCCAACGCCAGGCCCGGCGATGCCATCGCCGTGACCGGTCACCTCGGAGGTGCCGCAGCAGGACTGGAAATGCTTTCCCGCGGACTCAGCCCATCAGCTGAAATAGCCACTTCTCTTAGAGAATCCATTAATAAACCGACTCCACGTCTTGCCGAAGGACAATTACTGGTCGGGCACGGCATTAGGACCGCTATTGATATCAGCGACGGTTTCCTCGTCGATTTGCGTCATATCTGCGAGATGAGCCGCGTCAGCGCCAGGATCGACGTTGACCGACTGCCGGTTCTTCCCCCTGTCAGGCAGGTTTTCGGTGATAAGGCGCTGGAGATGGCACTTACTGGTGGTGAAGATTACGAATTGCTTTTTACCGGTGATTCTGATCACATTACCAGAATACAGGCAGAATCACCCTGCCCGATAACCGTCGTCGGGGAAATAACCGGGGGTAACCCCGGCGAAATCAGACTGTTCGACAGTAGTGGTAATCCTGTAAAAATACGTCAATCAGGCTGGGAACATTTTAGAAAACGGTAATTAACAAGCTAAGAAATGGAGACAACTCATGGTATCCATACCGAAAGTAATCCTAAATGCCGACCTTGATGAAGGTCTGTGTTTCGGGTGTGGCATGAATAATCCCATCGGGCTCAAACTGAAGTTTACCAGAGACGGAGATACTCTCCGTACCGAATTTACACCTGATAAAACCCACCAGGGATGGCCCGGGCTTCTCCATGGCGGTATCCTGGGATGCCTGCTGGACGAAGTAATGAATAATGTAGCCTATGCCACGGGTAACACCTGCCTGACTGCGAGTATCAGCATCAGGCTAAGGCAACCGGTGAAAGTAGAAGAGCCGCTGGTCGTAACCGCCCGCATAGTCCGGCACCGCAAGAAACTCATCGAGACCGAAGGAAAAGTATACCTGAAGGACGGTACCGTTATCGCCGAAAGCACCGCCAAGCAGTTCATCGCCGAGAACGAGACCAGTAAGAAAGATATAGTCAGGGAGAGCAAGAGGCATGTCTGATAACCATCTCCAGGCGGTACTCTGGGACCTCGATGGTGTTATTGCCGATACGGGCATTTACCACTGTCGTGCCTGGCAGGACGTCTTTTCTCAAATGGGCATAGAATTCACTGAAGAACATTTTATGAGGCATTTCGGGCAGCGGAATGATACCATAATCCGGGATACGGTAAACAGTGATATATCACAGGATGCTCTCGAGGCTATTGCCGATAAGAAAGAGAAAACCTACCGCCGACTCGTCGCCGATAATATCGAGGCACTGCCGGGAGCCATCGAACTGCTCGCATCCTTACGGGAACACGGGATAAAGTCGGCGATAGCCTCTTCGGCACCGCCGGAGAACGTTAGGATTATCACTGAAGGCCTGGGGATTGAGGGATACTTCAATGCCATAGCCTGCGGGCGGGAAGTCACCGAGGGCAAACCGAGTCCCCAGATTTTCCTCCTGGCCGCGGAAAAACTCAATGTTGAACCCTCTGGCTGTGTCGTCATCGAGGACGCTATCGCGGGGATAGCCGGCGCCAAGCAGGCCGGGATGAAGTGCATTGCCGTGGCTAATAGCCACCCCCAAGCCATGCTTAACGAAGCCGACCTTATCGTGGCATCACTGGAATCGGTCAGTGTCGATGACCTTTCCGGACTCTACGGTAAAGAATAAATTACTGAAAGAAATAAGGGGATTCTTATTATGGAAAAGTCACTGGTCCTGATAAAACCTGATGCGATGGAGAGAAGACTGGCTACGGAAATATTGAGCCGGCTTGAGAGCGCCGGACTTAAAATGGTCGCTCTGAGAATGCTCCATATGGACAGAGCCCTCGCCGAACAGCATTATGCCATCCATAGAGATAAACCATTCTTCGGGGACCTGGTGGACTATATTATCTCCACGCCGATAGTCGCGGCTGTCTTCGCCGGTGATAATGCCGTCGTAAGAATTCGCGAGTTAATGGGTGCCACCGACCCGGCTAAAGCCGCAGAAGGAACGATACGAAAGGACTTCGGACTGGATATCCAGCGTAACTCGACGCATGCCTCTGATTCACCGGAAAACGCGGTAAAAGAAATCGGGATTTTCTTTACCAGTAAGGAAATATTCGACTAATAATTGATACTACTGTATCCTGATAACCGGACGGGCGTCCCGCCAGAGCTCATCGAGCCGGTAATAATCCCGCTCTTCCTCTGAGAATATATGCACGATAACATCGCCGTAATCAAGTAAAAGCCATCCGGAATCAACCGAACCCTCATTGTGGTGAGTAATTTCGTTATCTTTCTTCAAGCTCTGTTCAATATCCTCATAGATTGTCCGTATCTGCCGCTCGTTATCACCGGAGCAGATTACAAAATAATCGCTAAAAGTGCAGATTTCACGCACGTCCAGCAACACGATATTGCTGGCCTGTTTCTCGCTGGCTATCTCCACAGCCCTGCGGGCTATATCTATCCCTTTCAGACTACTAACCCCTATAAATATCTATACCTAGTTATTATATCATACCAAGACCAAAGCCTGATTTTATCGAATACGATGAATCTGATATAGTAAGAGAAGGCAACAGAAAGGTTATCTCAATCATCTCTAAAGGAAGGAAACTTGAAATATCATGGCTGAGAATGAGATTGTGAAAGATGGAATATGCTACATGTGCACCTATACCTGCCCTACCCGGGTTCACGTGAAGAACGGAAGAGCGGTTAAAATCGATATTGCCAATAGCAGGTTGGCTCATTGTCCTCGCTGGAAAGCCCAGCTTGATTTCGTATATCATCCTGACCGCCTTAAGTATCCGTTGAAACGTACTGGTGACCGTGGCAACGGCTCTTTTACACGGATCTCCTGGGACGAAGCCTTGGACACAATCGCGATAAATTTACAGAAAGTCAAGGATAATTACGGGCCGGAATCGGTAGTCTTCTGGGTGGCTTACACCAAGGAGCCCCGTCCCTATTTCCACCGTCTCACTCATGCCTTCGGTTCGCCAAACTACTGCACCGAGAGCAGCAACTGCTTTTCCGGCACCTGGATAGCATCCAATCTCACCTACGGTGACAATTACTCCTATATGGCGGGATTGAGCTCCTCTGTTGAACCGGAGACCAAATGCAAGCTGATATGGGGAGCCGCCGTGATATCATCCGGGGTTGCCTGGCCGGATAACCTGGAAGCCCGCAACCGGGGGCTAAAGCTGATTGTGGTCGACCCGCGCCGCACCACTATAGCTTCCAGAGCCGATATATATCTCCAACCCCGACCCGGCACCGACGGTGCCCTGGCTCTCGGCATGATGAACGTTATCATCAAGGAGAATCTCCATGACCGGCAATTCCTGGAAAAATGGACGGTAGGTTTCGGTGAATTACAGAAGCTCGTCGAGGAATATACCCCAGAACATGTCGAAAAGATAACCTGGGTACCTGCCGCCAAGATCAAGGAGGCGGCAATAATGTACGCCTCGGAGAAACCGGCAAAATTACACCTCAGCGGCAACAGTACCACCCACCATTCCAACGGAGTGCAGAATCACCGCGCCGTAATACTGCTGGCCGCTATCACCGGCAACATCGATATTGCTGGCGGGAACCGACCCGGATCTCTGTCGGTGACAAAAATTAATGATATCACCCTCCACGAACGCGTGGAGAACATGCCTCCGGGAATAGGCTCGCAGAAATTCCCGATATGGACCAAACGGTATCGTGAAATGCAGTCCAATGCCATCGTCGACCAGATTGAAAGCGGCCAGCCCTATCCCGTAAAAGCCGTCTTCTCGGCGGGACTGTGTGCGCAGTTTTTCGGCAACACCAGCCGTATGGTCGATGCTTTCAAGAAACTCGATTTCATTGCCGTTACCGAATACTTCCAGACCGCCGGGACCGGACTCGCCGATATCGTCCTCCCGGTAGCTTCATGGCTGGAGAGGCCTATTTTGCTGGCCGATCACCAGGGTTATACAAAATTGATAGAACCCGCGATAGAGCCGCTTGGGGAAAGCTGGACAGAGTGGCAAATATACTCGGCTCTGGCGGAACGCCTGGGCTTCGGCGATTTGTTCTGGAACGGCGACTTCGAGAAATGCGTCAATCACATCCTGGAGCCGGTGAAAATTACATACAAAGATCTACAGCAAAAACCAGAGGGTATACCATCATCGTTCTCGCCCCCTGGGGAAAAATCCTACGAAAAAGCGGGATTTGAGACCCCCTCCGGCAAGGTGGAAATTGCCTCCTCAGTATTAGCTGAGCACGGCCTCGACCCTCTCCCCGTATACCGGGAATCCGCTGAAAGCCCGGTAAGTCGCCCCGACCTTGCCAGGGACTACCCGCTGGTAATTACTTCCGGCGCCAGGGTGATGGCTTATACTCACTCCCAGTTCCGCAACATAAAGCAACTACGCCAGTTAATGCCAGAGCCCCTTGTGGATATCAATCCCGCTGATGCCGCGCCCCGCGGTATAAAAACTGGTGATACGGTAAAAATCAGCTCTCCAAGGAACACAATTACGATGAAAGCGAATGTGACCGATACCATATTGAAGGGTGTTGTTTCGTTACCCCACCACTGGCCTGACGAAGCCAATGTCAATGAACTCGTCGATGACAAGAGCCTCGACCCCATTTCCGGATTCCTGCCCTTGAAGTCATTCCTCTGCCAGGTTACCAGGGGCTGACGGAGATAACGGGAGACGATATGGTTACCAGACCGCTTCTCAAAGTTCTTACCCGTTACGGTATCGGCTCGCGTCGTCGCATGACTGACGCCATAAAACAGGGTAAGGTTACCGTTAACGGTGAGGTAATCGAGAATTTCAACCATATCATCAATCCTGCTACCGACAATATCATCGTCGATGGTAAAGCAGTTGACCTGAACCCGAAGGAAACGGTTTATCTGGTGCTCAACAAGCCCAAAGGTGTCATATCCACCACCTCCGATGAAAAAGGACGCCGGACGGTTATTGATTTGCTACCGGAGAAGTATCATCACCTGAGGCTGTATCCGGTCGGAAGGCTGGATGAAGACAGCACCGGCCTGGTTTTACTTACCAACGACGGCGACCTTACCTACAGGCTCACTCACCCGCGGTTCGAGCATGAAAAGGAATACCTGGTCGAGATAAAGGGAGTCCTTGCCGCAGATGAAATACATAAACTCAAGAATGGTATCAGGCTGGAAGATGGCATGACACATCCGGCCAAGGTTAAGCCCGTAAACTCACCGCCTTATAACTACAGCATAACCATCCACGAGGGCAGGAAGAGACAGATACGCCGGATGTTCGAGCATATAAAAAAACCCGTCCTGTCTCTGAAGCGTATACGCATCGGTAATCTTTACATCGGCGAGCTCAAAGAAGGAGCAGTAAAAATATTAAGAAAAAGCCAGGTTAATAGTCTTCTGGATTCATAGTCCCGAGGATTTTCAAATTCCTTTAAGGTCTGGTATACTATGATAACCCTATCAATACCAGTGTTCTGATGATTGCTCCGATAAGCATGAACCCGATAATTGAACAGGCGAGAAGCGAAAATAGACTTTTCCTGACAGAGATAGAATCGAAAACACTACTCGGGCAGGCGGGAGTAAACTGCAATCTTACCGAACTGGCCACCACGGCATCGGAGGCCATTTCTCTGAGTGAACGACTCGGCTATCCGGTAGCTTTAAAAATAGCTTCGCCGGATATCATCCATAAAAATGATGGCGGCGGCGTAATACTGGCCCTGGACACTCCGGAGAAGGTAGAAAACGCCTATCGGGAAATCTTGGAGAATATCCATCAGCAAAAACCTCAAGCAAAGATACATGGTATTTCCGTACAGAAAATGGCGCCTCCCGGTGTTCCTGTGATTATCGGTATGTCCAAAGACCCGCAGTTCGGACCGGTAATCATGTTCGGTCTCGGCGGGCTACTCGTGGAAATCATCGAAGATATATCACTCAGGATATCGCCGTTAACCAGGAAAGACGCCGCGGAAATGATACGCGAGGTTAAGGGGTATAAACTCCTCACGGGCTATCGAGGACAACCCCCCGCCAACCTGCCCGCGTTGGAAGATATGCTGATGGCTGTATCCGACTTTGCTGAGCAAACCAACGTTGTTAAAGAAATAGACCTCAATCCGGTAATAGCGGCAAGCAATGACGCTGTCGCCGTAGATGCCACGGTGGTATTTGAAGAATCTATTTTAGAATAGAAACGAGAACAACGATGAATTTAGTACAGATGCTGGAAAATGCAGCCCGAAAATACGGTGACAAGACAGCAATTACTATGGGCGAACGACGTGTTTCTTATAACAAGCTGGAAGAGACCTCCAATAGAGTTGCCAGTGCCCTCATCAAACTGGGTGTGGAAAAGGGCGACCGAGTGGCCACAATGCAGTCCAGCAATCCCGAATTCGTTACCGTATTCTTCGGCATTCTAAAAGTCGGCGCTATTGCCGTCCCCCTCGACTCCCGTTACGTCGCCGACGAGCTTGATAGGCTTTTCCGTGACTGCCAGCCCAGGGTGCTGGTAGCGGACAACCCGCCGCTGGCATCCCTGGTACCGGCTCTTCCGCGTTTCGATTCCATCAAACATATCATAACCATCGACCCTGAACTTGATGGTCGGTTCATCAGCTACAACCAGATTGTCTATGAGAATCCGGCAGAGCCCGTCGTTGTTAATATTGAACCCAATGACCCCGCCACGATTTCTTATACCGGCGGGCCTACCCAGGACCCGCACGGTGTCATCCTGTCTCACCAGAGCATCTGCACCGAAGCCATCACATCCGGAGACGTACTGAACCAGACCGAAAAAGACGTACTGATAGGCTTCGCTTTGCCCATGTACCACCAGTTCGGACTGGTCTCGGTTCTGCTGGGATCTATCGTTAAAGGGAGTACCCTGGTTGTCGTCCCGGGCACCGGACGCTCGATCCACAGCTTCATGGAAGCCGTGGAGAAAGAAAAGGGTACCATCTACATGGGTGTTCCCTATATCTATGCCCTGATGATAAATGTCGCCCGCAAGGAGGGAGTGAATTATAACCTGAGTTCACTCCGTGCTTGCCTCAGTGGCGGTGCGCCCCTGCCGGTTGAGGTCATCCAGCTGTTCAAGCAATACTTCAACCTGAACCTGTTGGATATCTGGGGACAGACCGAGACGGTGTCACATGCTACCGTTTCGCCTATTGACGGCACGGGCCCCATCGGAGCCTCGGGCAGAGCTATGCCCTGCTGGGAAATGAAGATATTCGACGAGAATGACAGCGAACTGCCTCCCAACCAGGAAGGAGAGATTGTCATACGGGGCCCGGTTATGACCAGCTTCTACAACAAGCCCGAGGCAACCACCAGAATCTTAAGGAATGGATGGCTGCATACCGGTGATATCGGTTATATTGATGAAGAAGGCAACCTGTTTATCACGGCACGTAAAAGAATCATGCTTATTCTAAAGGGACAGAACATTTTCCCCCGCGATATTGAAGAAGTGCTGAATACTCACCCGAAAATCGCCGAATCAAGGATTGTCGGCACGATCGATATCCTCCGCGGGGAAACGGTCAAGGCACTGGTGCGACTTAAGTCGGGGGAAACAGCCACGGAGCAGGAAATCCGTCAATATTGCCAGGGTCGCATGGCTGATTACAAACTGCCCAGAGAAGTTGAATTCGTAGAGAAAATACCGGCAACCACTCCGAACTGGAGACGTCCCAAAAGCCAGGAAATATCCGGACTCAAGCTATAAGAAGAAGCTGCTGTTCCAGAGCACGATCCCACTATAAAAGATGACGCAACACCAGGTAACAACCCTGGCTAACCTCGGGAAATGCTTATAGATATCCCACAATATAAAAGCGCAGAGTAATGCGCCTACCGCTTTAATAACTAAAAATGCGTCCTCGCCTACCAGTCTCTGTAATAAAGGATTACCTTCCCGTGCCAGGTCTCCATCGATGAGAAACCGGGTTAAAATCCCATCCAGCACGACGAATATTACGAGCAGGCTTAACAAATATTTCATAAATTCCTCGCCATCTGGCGAATTTTTATCTGTGTTATGTGTTTATCCTGTCTGGTTTAACGTGATTATTCCGATTAAACGATAATATTCAAAGCCGAAGGTAAAACACGAAAGCGCGCCGGTAACTCGCCGAGCAGTTCACCGTCAGCCTGCAAACTCAGGGGATAGGTCGACTTTACTTCTATTTCCCTGGCTTTCTTCATGGTCACTTTAGGGTGCGTGAGGTGAGTCCCCTTATATATGCGCGGCAGCGAACGTATCAGGTCTGCTTTGCCGATATCACCGATTATCAACAGGTCAAACAGACCGTCGGTAAGGTCCGCATCGGGCGCGGTAAACATACCACCCCCGCCATACCTGCCGTTATTGGCAATCACCGAGCATACCTCTCTTTCCTCTTCCCCCCCGTCAATAATAAGCGTGACTTTCCTGTTCCGGTACGAAACCAGAGTAGTAAACACACCCATAAGATAAGAAAGGGTACTGCCCAGAGCCTTGAAGTTCCGGGTGGTCCGCCTCACTATCTCCGCATCAAAACCCATCCCGGCAAAGTTTACAAAGACCCTTTCCACACTACTTCCATTTTCGGCGTATTCTATAATACCAAGGTCAACAGTAATTATCTTTGGCTGGAAAATCCTCATGCAGGCTTCCTCATACTGGCGGGATACACCTACGGTACGGGCGTAATCGCTACCCGTTCCCGTACATACCATCCCCAACGCGATATCTTTACTGGCCCCTGCTTTATAGAGTCCGTTAGCTATTTCATTAAGCGTACCGTCGCCGCCGACGGAGATTATCGTCTCATACCCGTTTTTCGTGGCGTCTCTGGCCAATTCAACAGCGTGGCCGGGGGCTTCGGTGATATCATGCTCGAAGTTTAGTCCCTGCCCTTTGAACAAGCTCATTATCCGCGGCCATTCCCGTGCCGTTCTACCCGCTCCCGCCACCGGATTCACTATTATCCTGGCATGAGACAAAATCTCAAAACTCCTGTAGTATTTGCCTCCATTTTACACTAAGTATCCAACCAAGAGTAAAATGTAAAGGTATAAATAAAGTAGAAATCCATGGAATTTTGGTAAGAATTATATGAATCAACCACTTTTTCAACTCATTTCGCCGGTTTCCGGCCAGACCCTGGCAACCTCCCTGGCGAGAAGATGGTGTTCTTCCTGCACCATATCCGGGTCTTTCTCAAAAAGAGCAATAGCTTCTTTTCTGGCAAGCTCCAGCAAAGCCTTATCCGAAAGTCTGGCCATACGCAGGTCGGGGAGACCGCTCTGACGCGTGCCGAAGAATTCACCCGGGCCCCTCAGCTTTAAATCTTCCTCCGCCAGCTTAAAGCCGTCCTGTGTATTTTCTATTATGTCAAGTCGTTCTCTGCCTAACTCCGAAGGATTCTCTGCAATCAGCATGCAGTAACTCTGCGCCTGCCCCCGGCCTACTCTGCCCCGAAACTGGTGCAGTTGAGACAGGCCGAACCGGTCGGCACTTTCCACCATCATCACCGTGGCATTCGGTACATCCACGCCGACCTCTATTACCGGAGTGGAAACTAGGATATCAAGCTCACGGTTGCGAAAACTCTCCATCACACTATCCTTTTCCTCCCCGGAAAGACGACCGTGCAAAAGTCCCAGACGCAAATCGGTAAAAACCTCCTGTGAGAGGCGCTCGTATTCCACCACCGCTGCCTGAGCGGCGATGGCTTCCGATTCCTCTATCAGAGGACAGATGATAAATGCCTGGTGTCCTTCGGCTACCTGTTTCCTGATGAAGGCACAGGCGCTGGCCATCTGCCCGGGCTGGAGCCATTTCGTTTTAACCGTCTGCCGCCCCGGTGGCAACTCGTCAATCACCGAAAGGTCGAGGTCGCCGTAGAGTGTCAACGCCAGCGTACGAGGTATCGGTGTGGCCGTCATCACCAGCATATGGGGACTGAATCCCTTGCCCCGCAGTGCCGAACGCTGCTCGACGCCGAAGCGGTGTTGTTCATCGACGATTACCAGGCCCAGCCGCGGAAATTCCACTCCCTTCTGCAACAGGGCGTGAGTCCCGATAATGATATCAACCTCACCGGAGGCAATCGCCTTCTGTAACTGGCGTTTACCCGATTGTCTGATATCACCGATAAGAAGCACCACACGTAACGGACGCGGCAGAATTCCCGTATAGGTACGCAGGTATTCTTCTCCCTCTTCACGCCCCACTCGCGACAGCAACTCGCAGATGGTGGCGAAGTGCTGCTCGGCGAGAATCTCGGTCGGTGCCATGAAGGCACCCTGATGGTCGTTAGCCGCCGCTACCAGTAACGCTGCCGTGGCCACTACTGTTTTACCGCTGCCCACTTCTCCCTGCAGCAAACGACTCATCGGTTCCGATTTCTCCAGATCGGCCAATATTTCGGCCAACGTCTTTTCCTGGGCAGACGTAAGTTTGAAGGAAAGAGATTCAGTAAAGGTATTCAACAGCTCATGCGGGACATTAAAAGACGTACCGGGTCGACTTTCCTTCCACTCACGCTTCTTCTCCATTACCCCCAGTTGCAGGATAAAAAGCTCATCGAAGGCCAGCCTTCTCCGAGCTCTGTCCTTGGTATTCTCATCATCCGGATAATGTGCCTGGCTGATAGCCTGCGGTAGCTCAAGAAAATCAAGCCGTTTAATCAACTCCCGCGGCATAAAGTCTTCCACCTGCCACGCCCACAGGTCAACGAATCCCTTCATCAGCTTCCTGACCTGGCGCGGCCGCAAACCCTGGGTCAGCGAATACACCGGAACCAGCCGCCCCGTATGCACATAGTCCTGGCTTTCCACCATTTCCCACTCCGGTGATTGAAAGACATGGCGTCCCTTGAACAGGCTTACCCGCCCGCTGAGGATTATCCTGCTGTTCGTGGTGAGTTTCTTCGCCAGATAAGGCTGGTTGAACCAGACGACCCTTATATTCCCCGTCTCGTCACCGACGATTGCCTCGGTGCTGCGCCTGCCACCCGGCCTGGTCTCCTGTGCCTGCCATACACTGGCAATGATGGTCTGCTCTTCACCCGCGACAAGCTGGGAAATTGATTTCAAGCGGCTGTAATCTAGGTGGCGGTGAGGGAAAAAGTAGAGCAGGTCACGGACCGTCTTCACGCCCATTTTCCCGAATTTACCTGCCAGAGCCGTGCTGATACCCTTAACGGCAGTAACCGGTAAATCCAGTCCCTTGACGCTTTCAGCTGTCTTGGTCTTCCTGTGTCTGGGAGATGATCGCTTACGGGCTTTGGGGGTTACTTTTTTTGTCTCTGTTTCCTCAGAGACTCCTGCTGCTCCTTCAGGTTTATCCAGGAAATCTAGAACGCTGGCTATCCATTCCTTCCGCTGTTCCACCGTCATCGCGGCGTAGTCAGCCTTGAAAAGTTTACGGAAAGAACTTAACGTTTTAGGATTGGATATCGATTCCGCGGTCTGTTCCGACCAGTTAATCAGAAACTTATTCAGACCGCCAAACACCGCCGAATCGTCATAGCCCTTTTCCCGCTCAAACGCCAGGATTTTCCGCAGAGGTTCAGCATTCATAGAAATATATCCTGGCAACATTATAGGCTATTAACGCCATGGAATAAAAACTGAAAGAAGGTGCCTTCCTGGATTATTTGTCACCCAGTACCGCCACCAGTATCAAGCCCGGGCCGGTATGAGTGCCGATTACCGGAGTGGTGCGGCAGCGATAGATACGTTCAGCAGGAAAGATAGCCCCCAGGCGCTTTACCAGACTATCAACATCATCGGGGCAATCAGCCCCCTCTACAGCCATTGCTTCGATATGGGAATAACTCTCGGCGAACTTATAAAGGCGGTCCAGTGCCTTGGTACGTGAACGGGTTCTACCCGCCGGCTCGACGACACCATTTTTTAGAGTAACAAGAGGATTTATTTTCAGCATAGAGCCCAAAAGAGCCTGGGCTCTCCCGATACGCCCTCCCCTCTGGAGGAATTCCAGAGTATCGAAAGCGGCTAACATCTCAGAACGGGGAAGGTTTGTACGGACTATATCCAGGAGTTCATCCAGGCTGGCTCCATCTTTAGCTGCCCGGGCTACCTTAATAACCACCAAACCCTGTTTCATGACGGCACACCCGGAATCTACCACCTCAATACGACATTTTCCTTCTACCAAACCCACGCTCTGTAAAGCGGCATTGTAGATTCCACTCAGTTTAGAACTGAGCATAATTACCAGAATCTCTTCTGTCTCATTAGCCAATTGAGCATAAGTACGGGTGAACATGTCAAGTGAAGGCACCGAGGTAGTCGGCATGACCTTACTCTCGACCAGCTTTTCGTAAAACTGGTCGGTGGTAATATCGATGCCGTCATGATAGGTCTCTTCTCCGAAATGGAGAACTACCGGAATAATGGAAATTTCCAGTTCATCAACCAATTCGCTGGGGATATCGGCTACGCTGTCGGTAATTATTTTTACAGGCATAATAAAGTCGGTATGTTTAACCTAATAAGCTTTATTTGTCACCCAATACAGCCACTCCGATGACCCGGGGGCCAACATTGGTGCCGATAACCGGACTAACCTTGGAACGATGGATGGACACATCGGGGAAAATCCCGCGGATACGCTCGGTTAGCGCGTCTGCTTCATCAGAAGTCGTAGCATCTTCCACCGCCATTAACTCGATATTAGTATAGCCGGAAACGAAGTTATATAAATGCTGCATCGCCCGGTTGCGGGAACGTTCCTGCCCAAAAGGAAAGACTTCCCCATCCTTAATCCCGAGTATCGGATTGATTCTCAGCATCGCACCTAAAAGAGCTTTGGCTTTACCGATACGCCCACCCCTTTTCAGATACTCAAGAGTATCAAAGGCTATACGCATCCCCAACCGGGAATCGTTCCGCTCGGTCATTTTGATAATCTCATCCAGTCCGGCACCGGTCTGTGCTGCTTTCGCGGCCGCTATCACCAGCAAGCCTTCGCCCATCATCGCCCACTGCGACGGCATAATGTGTATCCGGCATTTTTTCTGTACCGACTCCACGGCCTTTAGCGCCGATTCCCCGGTAGCGCTGAGCTTCCTGGATATGGTAATTACCAGTATTTCGTTCGTCTGTTCCGCCAGTTTCTCGTATATCTCAATAAAAGCCTGCAGAGGTGGGGTTGAGGTAGTGGGAAGAGCCTGGCATTTCTCCAGTTTGCGGTAAAACTCCTCGGTAGTCAGATCAACACCATCACGGTAGATTTCATTACCAAAGACAACGTTAAGCGGAACGACCGTAATTCCCAGTTCGTTCGCTATCTCGGGCGAGATGTCAGAAACGCTATCGGTAACAATTTTAACCGGCATTACTGTTACTCTGCTTCTAAATATGAAACCGCCAAGGCGTTAGGCCCAGCGTGTGTACCGACAACCGGACTGATAATGGACCGTATGATGTTTTCTTTGGGGAAAATCGTGCTGAAGCGTTCGACAAGCTTATCAGCATCGCCGGGTGTGGTGGCATGTTCTACGGCCAGTGATTCTAGTTTCCCAGCATTGGCCACCACACTGAAGAGGTAATCAAAACCACCATTTAAAGAGCGCACCCTGGTCAGGGGGGACATCTCTCCGTCTTTTACCATTAAAATCGGCTTCACGGAAAGCATCGAGCCCAGCAGACCCTGCGCTTTGCCGATACGCCCACCCTTGGCCAGATACTTTAGTGTATCAAAATAGGCAATAAGATGAGACCTGGAAACAGCTTTTTGTGCAAAATTGGTTGCCTCTTCAAGACCAGCACCTTTCCTAACGGCGTTAACTGTTGAAATTACTATTAAACCCTGTCCCATGGCAACCGACAGTGAGTCTACAACATTGATTTGGGCCTTTCCTTGGAACATTTTTTTAGCCTGCATTGCTGACTGATAAGTACCACTAAGTTTGCTGGATATAGTAATCACGAGAATCTCATCCGTCTCTTTAGCCAGTTTATTGTATACCTCAGAGAAGTCATGCGGTGTTGGCTGTGTTGTGGATGGTAATGTACTCTCATATACCAGTCGTCGGTAAAACTCTTCAGTGGTTATTTCTACTCGGTCCCGGAAAATTTCCTCACCAAAGCGCACATAGAGCGGTACGACAACGACATCCAGATCCTTGGTCAAGTCACCGGTAATATCAGAGAGGGTATCCGTAACGATTTTTACAGTCATATCCCAACACCGCCTTTCTACTCTACTGATATAATATAGTTATAGTGCGGCTGACCACCGCGAACTACCTCAACCTGTACCTTCGGGTATTTCTCAGTGATTCCGGCACTGATTTGTTCCGCCTCGGCTGCCTCAACATCTTCCCCGTGATAAATGGTGATAATCTCCGCTTTATCCATTTCCATTTTATCCAGGAGCTTGTTCAGGACGTCCAAATCGCTGTTACCAGCAACTATAAGCTCGCCATCCAGCAGGCCGATAGGTTGTTTACGCCTTATCTTGAGACCATTTACCTTCGTGGAACGAATAGAACGTGTTATCTCGATTGATTTCACGCTCGAGATCGCATTTTCCATGATACGGGTATTTGTCTTAAAATCAGCTTCATAGTCGAAAGCGAGGAGCGCTACCACTCCCTGTGGAATCGTCGTGGTAGGTACTACGGCTACCTGCTTTTGTGTTAACGAGTGTACCTGTTCAGCGGTGAGAATGATATTTTTGTTATTAGGCAGGATTATTATCTTGTCAGAGGGGGCAGACTCTACAGCCTGAAGTATATCTTTTGTACTGGGATTCATGGTCTGTCCTCCGGGTATTACGACAGCTGCTCCGAGACTGGCAAAGATATCGTTGAGACCTTCTCCAGAGACCACGGTTATGACGGCAGTATCAGCAGTGGGCACTCTTTCTTTCTGCATCTCCAAGAAATCCTGATGCTGCTCATCCATGTTCCTGATGCTTACCTGGTGCATCGTACCAAGTTTGGTTGCCCAGTGGACGATATTACCCGGATCCAGAGTGTGAATATGTATTCTTACCGCCGATTCATCACCGACGACAATCAAAGACTCGCCTTTATGCTCAAGCCTCTTTTTAATGGCCTCGGTGTCAATTTTTTCTCCTTTGAGCATAAATTCGGTGCAGTAACCGTAGGGGACTTCATCAACAACAGCAGTTTGTGGTAACGGTGTCGTATGCGGTATTTCACTGACGATTATTTGCGGTTTGCGCAGCCGCATGAGTTCTACTTCACCCCGGAGATACCGTAGAGCGCCTTCGAAGAGGGTATAAATACCCTGACCACCAGCATCGACTACTCCTGCTTCTCGCAATACCTTAAGAAGAAGAGGTGTATTGGCTACTGAATCCCTGGCTGCCTCAACAACGGCCTCTAAAACCGATATGATATCCTCGTTACCGATGTCAACCTGGTCACGAGCCGCCGATGCGGCCGCCTTCATCACGGTAAGCATGGTACCTTCAACCGGATTGCTGACACCTTTATACGCCGTTTTTGATGCCTGTTCCAGGGCTTTGGCAAAATCGGCGGTAGTGAAGGATTCTTTACCGGCGAGTCCCTCTGCCAGACCACGCCACACCTGCGAGAGGATAACACCGCTGTTACCGCGGGCTCCCATGAGAGCACCTTTAGCCATGGCGCTGGCAACTCCGGCAGCACTGTTGTCAGGCGCCCGGAAAGCTTCCTCCATGGTAGAACGCATCGTCAGCATCATATTGGTCCCCGTATCACCGTCCGGTACGGGAAAAACATTCAGAGCATCAATCTCAGAAGAACTCTTTTCCAACCAAGAAGCAGCCGCGGAAAACATTTCCCTCAGGTCCTGTCCGGCTATAGTCTTCCTTTCAGTCATCTTTATCCATCCTTATCGGGTTTACCTGAGAACCCGGTTGTTATTCTGATATTGCTTTTCTTGATAATCTTAATGCATTATGTTACTATTATTCACGGGATATTGCAATAGTCTCACACGTTAAATTCAAGGAGAACCCAGGGTGAAATGTGATTTATGCGGGAAAACACCGCTATTTGGTCATAACGTCAGTCATTCCAAACGACATACTAATCGAAGCTGGACACCCAATATCCATCCGGCTACTGTTACCATAGACGGTAAGCAGAAGCGCCTCAACCTGTGCACGAGATGCCTCCGTACCCTTCACAAGGTTGCCTGATTTGGTCCTCTCCAACGATTCTATAATTATATCTCAGTATATTATTTTACCACACAGCATTATCTACAATAGTAAATAGAAAAAAGCTTCTCTTGCATAACGTTTGATATTTTCTGGCGATTCACATCGTGAGATTTTAAGTCATTGCGAACATGCGCGTTGAGAACCGCTGCCCTGACCATGAAACTAGGTGAGAGCTTTCCTGGCTGCCGATAACGCCTTGGCTACCTGGCCTGGAGCCGTGCCTCCGGTGCTATCTCTCGATGCCAGAGACGATTTAATCGTGATTGAACTAACGTCTTTATTGAATAGCGGTGAAAATTGCTTGAATTCACTTGCCTTAAGCTGCTCGAAAGTCTTTCCTTTTTCCTCGGCATAATTTACCAGCTTGGCAACAATCTCGTGGGCTGAACGGAAAGTCTCTCCTTTTTTCACCAGATAATCGGCCATATCGGTAGCCAGGATATAGCCTAGCTGTACCGACCTCGCGACATTTTTAGGTTTGACCTTCAGCGTTTTCACCATTCCGGTAAATACTTCCAGAGTCGATGAGAGGACATCTACAGTATCAAATAATCCCTGCTTATCTTCCTGCATATCCCGGTTATAGGCCAGTGGCAGGGCTTTCATCGTGGTCAAGAGAGCCATCAGATTTCCGTATACTCGCCCTGTCTTGCCCCGCGCCAGCTCGGCTACATCAGGGTTCTTCTTCTGCGGCATGATGCTGCTGCTGGTAGCGAAAGCCCCGTCAATCTCGATAAATCCAAACTCGGCCGAAGACCATATCACCAGTTCCTCAGCAAGACGGGAGAGATGCATCATGCAGATGCTGGCAGCAGCTTCAAATTCCAGAATGAAGTCCCGGTCAGAAACGGCGTCGAGGCTATTCTGACTGACCTGACTGAAACCAAGCTCGCGCGCCAGGAATTCACGGTCCACTTTGTAGCCGACACCTGACAGAGCCCCGCTTCCCAGCGGCATTACATCCGTACGTTTATGACAATCCCAGAACCGGCTGGTATCACGGACAAACATCTCATAATAGGCAAGAAGATGATGTGCCAGCAGCACGGGTTGTGCCGACTGTAAATGGGTATAGCCCGGAATCACGACATCTTTATTAGCATCAGCCAAGTCAATGAGCGCCAGCTGCAATTTCTTCACGCTGGCTACCGTCTCCGAGATAACTTCCTTGATAAAAAGTCGTAAATCCAGAGCCACTTGGTCATTCCGTGAACGGGCGGTATGGAGCTTACCGCCGATTTCGCCGATTTTCTCAATAAGGCGTGCTTCGATTGCCATATGGATATCTTCCTGCTCGTCCTTGAAGGATAATTTACCCTTCTCCATCTCCTCGCGGATAGACGCCAGACCCCAGGTTATCGACTCGGCATCCTGGTCCGTAATGATACCCTGTTTGGCCAGCATATTGGCATGGGCTATGCTGCCGGCAATATCATACTTGCAGAGACGCTTGTCATAGGGTAAAGATACCGTATAAGCTACTACTGATTTATCAGCGGGTTTCTTAAGACGACTTCGTGTATTAGCCATATCAACTCTCCTCGGGTTCTTCAGGACCTATAATACTGAGAGGCCCTTCTTTATCACCCAATAGCTGAACCTGTGCCTGAGTTTTTACCGAAAGACCCCAGAGGTCAATGAATCCCTTAGCGGAATCCTGGTTAAATATATCACCTTTATCATAGGTTGCCAGACCGATATTATACAGCGACCTGGGTGACTGGCGTCCCACGACGAGCGAGTGCCCTTTATACAGCTTTAACCGAACTGTCCCGGTAACATACAACTGCGAGCTCATGATATATGCGGAAAGGTCACGGTTAAGCTGGCTGAACCACAGGCCGTTATAGATAAGGTCGGCATACTCCATGGCTACTTTTTCCTTAAAGCGCATCTGTTCCCGTGAAAGTGTCATCATTTCCAGTGCCTGATGAGCCTGCAGCAATATCATGGCTGCGGGTACCTCGTATATCTCCCGCGACTTTATACCGACCACGCGATTTTCTATATGGTCTATTCTCCCGATACCATGTCGCCCGCCTATCTCATTAAGTTGCTGAATCAGCTTCACTCCGTCCATCTCTTCGCCATCAAGCCTTACAGGAATGCCCCGCTTGAATTCTATCTCCAGGTATTGCGCCTTGTCGGGGGCCTGGCTGGGTGATGTGGTCCAGGTAAAAACGTCATCGGGAGGTTCTGTCCAGGGGTCTTCCAGCACTCCGCACTCAATGGCCCGCCCCCAGAGGCTTTCATCGATGGAATACGGGCTTTTGACCGATACAGGGATAGGAATACCGTTTTTTCGGGCGTAATCAATCGTCTCTTCACGTGTCATTTTCCATTCTCGTGCCGGAGCCATTATTTTTATATCAGGGGCCAGGGCACTAATACTCACCTCAAACCGTACCTGGTCATTCCCCTTACCCGTACAGCCATGGACTATGGTCGTAGCGCCCTCCTCGATAGCCGTATCTACCAGGATTTTTGCCATCAGCGGACGGGATAAGGCGGTGGACAGCGGGTACTGCCCTTCATAGAGCGCATCCGCCTGAAGGGCGGGGAAGACGAAGTATTTCACAAAAAGTTCTTTGCCATCGATGACCAGCGCCTTAACGGCGCCGATGTCCAGCGCTTTCTGACACAGGGCTGAATAATCTTTAACACAACCGACATCGATATTTACCGCGATAACATCCAGATGATACTTATCCTTTAACCACTTAATAGCTACCGATGTATCAAGGCCACCGCTATAAGCCAGTACAACTTTCTCTGCCAAACCTGTCCTCCATATAAAAACCTTATTATTTTACCTCAATGAAATGAGTCTGTAAAAATTCTATCACCTTAGTATATACCCCGGGATATTCCCATGTATAGTGATGTCCCGGTGCCTTGAGCCAGCTTATTATGTCGCCGGGCTCATCTTCTGGTGATGATAATCCAATCCAGCTCTTGAAACTTTTGCGTACTATCACCGGAACCTTTCCATCACTGAAAGTGTCTACAGTCCTCCCGTTGGTATTTATCAGTAATGTCCTGCCGGAAAAACCGGGTTTATGCCAGAAGGGCATGCCCGTCTGAATGCTGTAAACATGTAGATTATCCCTTAATAGCACCATAGTCCTGTCAGTAATAACGGTGCCCGTACTCTCTCCGGTAATAATGACCCTGACATCCGGTATATTCTCGGTAAGAAACTCTATGCGTTTCGCCAGGTCCTCGGCTCTACTGGGATACCCTCTGGCCGATTCGAAGAACTCCTGCACGCACCCGAATACCCCCTTTCCCGTCCGACGGTAATTGAGTACAATCGAGCTGTAACCGAGGTTATTCAATTCTGACTTGATACCGTCTAATATGCCGGCCCATCCGGGAGTTTGTTGCGTTAAGTTCCACCCCCAGCCACCCGAGTTAAAGATAATAACAACGTCGTTACCCTTAACTTCCATGTACATTCCTACAAGCTGGTCTTTATACCTTTTTATTCTTTCCTGGTTTTTCCCGAACAACTCCCCGGCATACCTGATAGCATTATCCAGAACGGACTTGGGCACTTCCGCCTCATCATATGATGATAAACTTGGCTCGTGAATTCCTATTTCTTTAGTCATCACAATCTCTGCACGAAATGATACCAACCAGGAGGAATAATCAGGGGAAAACACCAGAAATCGTGATATTCCAAATCGGTCTATTTATTTGAATATCAGTGTTTTTCAGATTTCCAGTAACTATTATATTTTAATTCCAGACAATACATCATCAAGAATATCGACAGCCTGGTCCACTTCTTTATCGGTAATAATCAGAGGCGGTACCAGGCGAACGGCATTCGGCTTGACTCTATTGACCAGAAGTCCTTTATGGAGGCATTCCATTAAAATATCCTGAGCGATATCTTCTTTCAATTCGAACGCCACCAGCAATCCCCGCCCTCGCACCTCGGTGATAAACGGATATTTCTCCTTAAGTCCGGCCAGCTTGCCCATGAGATACTGGCCGACCTTGGTAACCCGCGAGGGGAGATCATTATCAATGATATATTTCAGTACAGCACAGGCTGCGGCGCTGGTAACCGGGTTACCGCCGAATGTTGAGTTATGGTCGCCGGGAATAAATACCGCGGCATGCTCTTTAGCCAGCAACGCTCCGATGGGTATGCCGCTGCCCAGACCCTTGGCCAGCGAGATTACATCGGGCTCGATGCCGTATAATTGATAGCCGAAGAGCGGCCCGAGGCGACATATCCCCGTTTGAACTTCGTCCAGGATAAGCAGTATTCCTTTCTGGTCGCACCATTCCCGTACCTTTTTCAGGTAATCCTCATCGGCAACGTTCACGCCGCCTTCTCCCTGCAAAGGTTCCAGCATTACCGCGCATGTTTTATCCGTAGTTGCCGCCCTGACGGCTTCGATATCATTGTTAGCCACGTTGACAAACCCCACCGGAAGCGGAACGTACTGAGCATGCATGGTGGGCTGTCCGCTGGCGGCTGTCATCGCCAGAGACCGACCGTGAAAGGAACCGCCGGTGGTTATTACCTCGTAAGCCCCGTTGAGTTTCAGGTGGCCGTAACGCCGGGCAAGTTTAACGGCACCTTCATTGGCTTCCAGCCCGCTGTTACAAATAAACACGCGGTCGAAGCAGCTGTTCTCCACCAGCAGTTGCGCCAGTTTTACCTGCGGAACGGTGAAATACCAGAGTGAAGTCTGGATGAGGGTGCGAACCTGCTCGGTGACGGCATTAATCACAACCGGGTGGCAATGTCCGAGTGAATCGGTCGCCAGCCCGCCGACACAGTCCAGGTACTCTTTACCCGTATCGTCCCAGACCTTCATACCCTCTCCCCGCACCAGCGTCACCGGGATGCGTATATTGGTCTGCATATAATACTTTTTTTCCAGTTCCCGCCAGTCAGTCATCTGACTCCTTGTATACGGTAGTTCCCCCACCCCTACCCTTATATTCGTTCATCAGGGCATTTAGCTGTCTACCATCTATTATACGGGCTGTCGCCCCAACATTTAAAGCTGTTAAACAGGCATTTAGTTTAGGTATCATCCCACCCGATATTACCCCGGACTCCACCAGTGACTGGGCCTTCCTGGCAGCAAGACGCGGTATCACCTTACCGGAGGCATCATTAATTCCGGCCACGTTGGTAAGGAAGATCAGCTTTTCAGCCCTTAACGCGGCCGCCAGATCGCCGGCGGTTGGGTCAGCATTGATATTCAATATCTGGGCAGCGCCAGAAAGTCTATCGACGGCGTACAGGCTCATCGATGAGACTATGGGCATAAAACCCGACTGAAGCAGGGTTTCCAGAATCTGCGGATTGATATTCACCGCCTCGCCGACATATCCCATTTCCCGGCTTTTCACCCTCCCCTCGATGAGAGAGCCGTCAATACCGCTGACCCCGATAGCCCTTCCTCCCCTGTTATTGATTGCCGCAACGATTTCTTTATTAACCAGTCCCGCCAGCACAGCGGTGGCCACCTCCAGCGCTGTGGCATCGGTCACACGTTCGCCGTGCACGAACTCCGTTGTCACTCCCTGTCGTTTTAGCCATTCGGTAACTCTGTTACCGCCGCCGTGAACAACCACCAGCGATTCACCCCGCTTCTGAAGAGCCACTAAATCATCGATAGTAGTATCATGGTTGCCCAGAGTGGAACCGCCTATTTTTATAACCGTTACTTTTTCCATTATTTTAAAACCCAAATATATTATGTTGTATAGTCGCTATTAATGGTCACATATTCCTCGGAAAGATCGCAACCCCATGCTGTCGCCTTCCCGTTGCCCAGATGTAAATCCAGCTTCATTAACACTTCCTGCCCATCCATATGCTTCACTACTTTTTCTTTATCATAGGGAACGGGCTCTCCCCCGTTCACCACACGGATTCCGCCTATCTCCAGTTCCAGCTTATCCGTAACCAACTCTGCGCCGCTCCGTCCCGCTGCCGCCACCACTCTGCCCCAGTTGGGGTCACTGCCGTGTACCGCTGCCTTGACCAGCGAGGAGCTTACAATCGTCCGAGCCGCTGTCCGCGCTTCGGTATCGCTCGCCGCGCCGCAAACGGTGATTTCAATCAGCTTGGTCGCCCCCTCACCATCTCGAGCAATTTCCTTCGTCAGATGTAAGCATACCTTTTCCAGAGCCTTCCCGAATATCCTAGCCTGCCGGTTGCCGGCTGTTATTTTCTCCCCTCCCGCCCCTCCGTTCGCCATGATAAGCACCGTGTCGTTGGTGCTGTTATCACCATCCACCGAGAGCATGTTAAAAGATACATCTACAGCTTCCCTGAGTGATTTCTTCAGAAAATTTACTTCAACATCGGCATCAGTGGTGAGAAAACAAAGCATCGTTGCCAGGTCAGGGTGAATCATGCCCGACCCTTTTGCCATCCCCCCGATGACGAAATCACCCGCTTTAACCGCCACCTCCTTGGGTACAGTATCCGTTGTCATGATAGCCTGGGCTAACTCGTGTCCACCTTCAGCAGAAAGGACTATCCTCTCGATGCCGCTCCGGATACGTTCCATCGGCAAATAGGTGCCGATTACCCCGGTACTGGATACCTGCACCTCATCCGCGGTGGTGCCCACTTGTAGAGCAGCCCATTCCCCCATCTGCTGCGCATCCTGAATGCCCTGCTTCCCAGTATTCGAGTTGGCGCAACCGCTGTTGATTACCACCGCCCTTACCTTGTTCTTCTGCAGTTTCTGCTCACTCAGAATAAGAGGGGCCGCCTTTACCTTATTCGTGCTGAAAACAGCCGCCGCTGTGCAGGTAACCTGAGAACAAAGAATACCGAGGTCAAGACGTCCGATATATTTATCCCTGATACCAGCACTGGTGGCACCAGCTAAAAATCCCCGGGGTGACGTTACCCCACCACCGGGAATAAGGTCAATGCTATCTTCCATTTACACAAACTATATCATAACGGCTGCTTACAGGCAATTTCCCACGCCTGCCTCCCAAGCTTGAAATGAGTATTTACCGATGATAAACTCAAATTATGAAAATCGTTCGTTACTCAATAGGGAGAAGGATTGAATACGGGATACTCGAAGGCGATATTATTCACGGTCTTACGGGTAATCCCTATCGCCGCTACCTGAGAACTGATTTCTCTCACGGTCTATCGGAAGTAAAACTGCTGGCACCGTGTACCCCCTCGAAAATAGTCGCCCTCGGGGTAAATTACCGCTCTCACGGCGAGGAGATGAGCCACCGCATCCCCACCGAACCCCTCATCTTTATCAAACCGTCCACATCGGTAATCGGGCCCGAAGCCAATATTATCTACCCGCCGTCTTCGGAGCGCGTTGATTACGAAGGCGAACTGGGAGTGGTGATAGGCAAGCGCACCCGGCCCGTGTCAGCACAGGAAGCCAGCGAATTCATCTTCGGTTATACCTGCGTCAACGACGTTACCGCCCGCGATATACAGGCACGGGACAAGCAATGGACGCGCGCCAAGGGCTTTGACACTTTCGGCCCCATCGGACCCTGCATCGAGACCGAAGTCGATCCGCGTAATCTTACACTGGAAACACGGCTTAACGGTGAGCGGAAGCAGCACACCAGCACTGCCGACCTCGTCTTTCCCGTTGATGAACTGGTGAGTTTTATCTCTCACGTCATGACATTATTGCCCGGTGACGTCATCGCCACCGGGACCACCAGCGGCGTCGGGCCAATGCAACCGGACGATACGGTGGAGGTCGAGATAGAAGGCATCGGTATTCTGAGGAATTATGTAACCAAGCAATAGCGGTGTTTGTATATTCATCTTAATACAAAGGAGAAACATGGAATCAAAGACGACGTACTTCGATAAACCGGGCGGGGAGGAAAACACCAGTAAAACTCTGGCTCTTGCCCGGCAGCGCGCCGATGAACTGGGCATCAAGACCGTGGTGGTAGCTTCCACTGTCGGTGGTACGGCCGTAAAAGCCGTCGATATTTTTACGGGACTCAAGGTGGTTATTGTAACCCATACCGATGGTTTCCGCGAACCGAACACCCAGGAATTAACCGCTGAAAACCGAAAAATAATCGAAAGCAAGGGAGGTATTATTCACACCACCACTCATGCTTTCGGAGGTATCCACCGTGCGCTGCACCAGGGAGAAGGTCGTCCGGCCCCCACAGTGGCGATGGGTGACGTTATCGCCATGACCCTGAGGACTTTCGGGCAGGGTATGAAGGTTGCCCTGGAAATCGCCGCGATGGCTGCCGATGCCGGACTGGTTCGTACCGACGAGGATGTTATCTGCATCGGGGGTACGGGACGCGGGGCTGATACTGCGGTGGTACTAAAGCCCAGCTACGTGCACCGTTTCTTCGATACCAGGGTAAAAGAGATAATCTGTAAACCGCATTTCTAGATACGGATATCACGCTTGAAAACCTGGAGAGTATCTAGTTCAGAAATCCCCTGACGATGTTGGAAAATTCCGTCACATCATCCCGGTAGACGTTATGCCCGCGTTTTTCAAAAATCTTCAGCTGGCAATCGGGAATCAGCCGCGCTGCCGCGTAGGCCTGCCTGACCGGAACAATACCGTCTCTGGCTCCCCACACCAGTAAAGTCGGCGGTAGTACCTCGGCAAAGCGGTCGGCCAGTATCATTGTCTGCTGCTTGAAATTCGCTACGCTGCCACCGATAGTAACACTTGCCGGCGAAAACGGTATGACGAACTCAACCTGTTTGAGTACTTTCTTTACCACCCACTTTATGCCTTTAAATACCGACAAAGTAAATGCTCCCAGGAAACGCAGTAATGTGGGAACCGAAATCAGCCTGACCCAGAAAGCTATTTCGCTTCCCAAGCATAGACTGCTGACGAGTACCAGTTTCTTTATCCGGTGAGGTGAGTTTAGAGCGTAGTTCAGAGCCACACCACCCCCGAGCGAATGGCCAACCAGGTGAAATCTTTCCAGGCCCAGATTATCCGAAAAATCATCGAGGAAGTCGGTCAGCTCTGGAATGTAATATCTACCATTCAGAGGCTGGCTATTACCATAGCCGGGAAGGTCGGGAGCATATACGGTATAACTCGATGAGAGTTCTTCAATATTACGCAGCCATGTTCTGGCGTCACCGCCGCCGCCGTGAATCACCACGACAGGATCTCCCTTTCCCGCAGTGAAATAATGTACATTATGACCTTCAACGTTTATATGTCTACTACAGATATCAGCTATATTGTTTCTCATATTTTTCAACCTCAAAAAAGGGCGAAGTCGCTATTCATCTTATCTTGGAGGCAGCACAACTCCGTCTCAGAACCGGGGGTAAACAACACAAATATGTCACAAAAAAATACCACCCTACTATATATAACGATATTGGATGGTATCAGGTTTTTCCCGACTCTATATATATTTTAACACGCCTGGAGTCTATCTTGAATACCGCTAGCCAGTACCTTTGATAAGAGGTACCCCGTATTTTCGTATGTCGACAGTTTTATTATACCGCAGTAATATTAAGAACATATTAAGGAACATGTTTAATAAAACATTAAAAAGTGTGTTTATACACATCGAACAACGGGGCAAAACAATGAAAATTATATCTTGCTTAACCAGCGGTCATTGCATGGCTGGTGTTCAATCGCTAAATCAGGAACGGTTATCGCACGGTGGGATTATTTTTAGCTGTTTGTAGCCAGAGGTGGTATTTTCAGTTGGAATGGTTGTTGTAGGTGTAGTTGGAATTGTAGTAGGTATGGTCGTCGTAGGAGTGGCTATCGTCACGCAAGGATTAATTTGAGGATCTTCCCATCCGAAGGAACCTCTGGTATCTGTAGAATTCATTTTGATATAATCAATGTATCCGATACGATTTACCTGTTTTCTTGCTAGGGAGTTACCGTAGGCGTTGATCTTCCAGTCACCCTCTTCGGGGAATACGATTGTGCATGTGACCACAACCGGTTCACCCGGTATCAAGTCGCCTTGCCACGTTGAAATTCCGCTTGACATGATACTTTCAACAGGTATCCTTACTTCGGCAACTCCTACTGTTCTTTTAAAGACTTGCAGTTCCGCCGAGAAGTCGGTGACTTCATTAAAGGATCTTATTCGGTATGTCAATACAGCTTCCTCGCCAACCCGGGGAGCCTTGGATATATCAAGATCAATAGCGACAGGATGTAATTCATCAAGATCCCTTTCACCCCCTTCGCCATAATAAAGATTCCCCAAGTAGGCCAGCGGACTAGAACAAAATTCTTCCGTATACATTATCACTGATGTCCCTTCAGCCACCGCTACCTTAATTGAATGAGTAAGCTGGACATCATCGTTAGTGGAGAATATAGCCTTGATTTTCCATACTCCCTCTCTAGGAAGTCTTATCTGACTGTGTAAAGTGATACTGCGATTTAAAGAAGCATCGCCTTCCCAGGAGGTTTCCCCGCTTATCAGTACTTCGTTGAGGGGCACGAGTTCGGCTCGCTTGGCCTCGGAATAGCTGCCGTGGATATTTGTCCAGTAAAACTCTATGTTAAGGTGTGAGTTTGTCAGGTTTTCGTAACGTTCAGGTTCAAGCATTGTAAAAACAACTTCCAGTTCTCCGGGATCCTCTAAATCAGGAATAGGAGAAAGATTGAGAATAAAATAAGAGGGTGCTTGGGTAGGTATGACACTATCTGTAGTCTGTGTGCTTGTTTTATCTGGTTGAGTGGTATTAATGTTGTCACATGCTAATACTAATAGAAGTAGTGCGAGAATCAGCAAGGCATTAACGAGAGATAGAATAAATGACCTTTTAAAAATGACCTTGAAATCTATCACCGATCCCTCACTTTTTCAGCGGCCTGAGTATGGCCCGGCAGGGTCCGGCATCACCTTTATACATGAGTAACGGCAGGCAGAGCAGCTCGTACTCACCGGGCGGTACACCGGCCAGGGCACAGTCTTCAAGGATATAAATACCGGCCTCGAGTAAAGTCTGATGAGTCTTGGATAGGTTGTCCCGTTCTTTGAAATGACCGATGGTTATATTATCAAGCCCGAAAAGAATTATACCTTTTATCGCCAGGTACTCGGCGGCGGCAACGTCAAGATAGACGTAGTCCTCAACAAAGGTTTCACTTTCGTAGGTCCTGGGGGAATTTCGCGTTTTACAGAGGATTCTCTCGCCCTTTCTGATATTATATTTTTCCAGCTCCGGCACCTTTATCTTTTCAGGGTCTTTTATTTCTAGCACGCGAGCCGGACCGATAGTGGCTTCCAGCGGCATATCGGAGATAGTCGAGCCGTCGGGTATGAAGTGCAGGGGAGCATCGATGTGAGTACCGGTGTGTGAAATGATTTCCAGCATCGACATGGTAACTCTGGCTCCCAGGGCTCTATCGTGATACCGGTATATTTTGGGCGGGACGGGGTCAGTCGGGAAATAAGACATTCCCTGCTTGAGAGGAACGGTAATATCATACCAGCCTTCAGGCATCTTGACAGTCATGGATATCCTCCTTAATAGCGCGAAATAAAGCTACTCTTAGGATAGAGGAATACAATTACAGCGTCAAGAATTTGTGATATACAGGACAAGAATATAGAATAGATAATAATATCGGAGGCGGGTAATGAGAGTACTGGTAGTATACGACTCGGTTTACGGTAACACGGAACAGATCGCCCGGGCTATCGGAGGGGCTATCGCCAACGACGCAAAGATATTTCACGTCAAAGAAGTTGAACCTTCCGGACTAAAGGGAATCGATTTGCTCATCATTGGTGCGCCGACACAGGGCGGCAGGCCTACACCGGCAATGCAGGACTTCCTGAAAAAGGTATCAGAGCCTGATATCAGGGGTATGAACGTAGCCACGTTCGATACCAGAATATCGGCGAAATGGGTAGGTATTTTCGGTTATGCCGCCGGTAGAATCGCCAGGAGTCTCAAGAAGAAAGGCGGAAATCTTCTTCTTAATCCCGAACCCTTCTTCGTCGAAGGCACCAGAGGCCCGCTTAAGGAAGGCGAACTGTAGCGTGCCGGCGCCTGGGCTCGGGAAGTTATCAACAACCTGAAGTAGCCTGTTTAATAGCATCGACGGTTATTTCCAGATTGACATAGATTGTCCAGGTATACTATATTAGTGTATTCAATCGACCGTGAACCGCTAATATCTATCTAGGAGGTGCCTGAATATGGGATGGTGGATTGGCGCCATACTTCTGGGAATTTTTCAACTCGCCTGAATTATTAGTGTCATGGTGGGCGTGTTCCGCCAGAAAGAAAAAGCCTGGAGTGCCGGTACCATATTCGGCTATCTCCTCCACGGCACCACTGCCGTGCTGGCTCTCTGGATGTTCATGAAGGCTGTTGCTTGAGGCAGACAAGGAGAAAGGAAACAACATGAAAATCTTTCTTAATATACTAGGCGGGCTCCTCCTTCTCGGCGGCATCGGCTGAGCTATCTACATCGTCGTGTCCGTCGGACAGCAAAAAGAAGGGTTCGAGACTCTGAGAGAAATGATACCGGTGCTGGTATTTCACGCCATCGCCCTTTTCCTAGGCATGGTCTGTATCGGCATCGGCCAGCGGGTAGGCAAGACCTCCGCCGGATAAAGCGGGTAAAAGTGGATAGGCAAACTTGATAAGGGGGCAGATGCCCTCTTATCTTTAGAAGGAGTTAAGATGAGTGAAAGCATGATGGACCGTTTACACCCTGACCTCGTGGGACCGATAAAATTTATGCAGAGCCAGCCGGACGGCGGACTTAACCTGGACGATATCCCGGCAGCCCGGGTGGCCAGCGCGGAAATGATGGAAGCCATGACAGGCCAGATGCCAGTGGTGGAAGGTGTTGACTCGGAAGACCGAATGGTACCCGGTCCGCTGRATGCCCCCGAAGTGGGAATCAGAATCTATAGACCGGCCAATCAGTCGGGAATACTTCCCGCCTTTTTGTGGATACACGGCGGCGGCTATATTWTRGGYGACATMGAGATGAATGAYGTGATATGTAAATAYACCACCCTGGCCGGAGAATGCGTAACCGTATCAGTTGATTACCGTCTGGCGCCCGAGAATCCCTTTCCTGCCGCCATCGAGGACTGCTAYGCGGCGCTTAAGTGGCTGGCTTCKCACGCCGRAGAGTTAGATGYCGATGTAAACCGCATCGCTATCGGYGGAGGCAGCGCYGGGGGCGGACTGGCGGCKGGACTGGCGYTGCTTGCCCGYGACCGCGGCGAGATAGASGTYATCRCYCARTTTCTCATYTACCCCATGATTGACGACCGCAATACCGAGCCGCCCAGCGATACCCTGCCCGATACGCTGATGTGGACGCGGAAGAACAACCTCATCGGGTGGAGTGCTTACCTCGGCTGCGAGCCCGGCGGAGATAACATCTCATGTTACGCCGCTGCTGCCAGAGCCGAAGACCTTTCCGGCCTGCCGCCCGCCTATATCGCCGTGGGAGACCTCGACCTTTTCGCCGAGGAGGACGTCGAGTACGCCCGGAGACTTATCAATGCGGGAGTGCCAACGGAACTGCATGTCTACCCGGGCGGCTGCCATGCTTTCGACGGCCTGGCGCCCGAGGCCGATATCTCCCGGCAGGCTACCGAGGCTTTCTATCAGGCGCTGAAACGGGCGCTGCATGGATATTAATGTGTTATTATCTCCCCCTTTCCCTACCTCGTGTGCGTGCCGAAGGCTCCGGGTCCCCGCACGAATTCCGTCGGATATTTGAAGCCCAGCTTCACCAGCGCTATCATCTGCCTGCCCAGGTCGTTGAGCGCCTTCATGCATTTCTCCATCTCACGGAGGTTGTCCGGTCCCATGGCGTAAGCGGACACCTGGAAAGCCGGGAGCATCTGGCGCTGGATAATATAGTAGCTGTAGTCCTTAAGCACGTTCGCCAGTCCCAGGCTGCCCGCGCAGGCCACCACCCCGCACACCTTGTTGGCAAGACTTCTCTCCGGATGACCGAAGATAATCGACCGGTCTATAATGGCTTTGGACTGGGCCGTCATTGAGTAAAAATAGACCGGTGTCCCGAAGATAATACCGTCCGCCCCGAGCATCTTCTCGTATAGTTCCTGCATATCGTCCCTGATGTGGCATTTGCCCGTCTCACGGCAGCCCCAGCAACCATCGCAGGGCTGGATATTCTTGCCGGAGACACTGTAGAGTTCCACCTCTGCCCCGTCACCTTTAGCTGCCTTGAGCGCTTCCTCCAGCATGGCTACGGTAACACCGTTTTTCCTCGGACTACCGGAAATACCCAGAATTTTCATGATGTTTCTCCTTTTTCTATTTTTTCCCCGACTTCGTCTTCAAATCAGCGGCTATCTTGTTCGCCCAAGCCGTTATCATATCCCAATCGCGGAAATCGGCGGCGTCTGCCCCGACCCGGCGGAGTATCCACCTCTCCCAACCACCGAAGCGGTCAGAACTACTATCTCCGTGGAAGGCAGTCACCTCCCTGGGCTTGATGGTATCAATGACCGGCTGTAGGCTCGCCGGGTAGAGGACGCCCTTGAGCAGTTCCCTGGGATCGCCTTTGCCGGTTGGCCCGCTCATAAAGAGCCACGTCGGCATGCCGGCTAATTGCGTTGCATTGGCCTTGAGAAATTTGACGGCGTCCCCGCACCAGCGACCGTAATAGGACGCGCTTCCCAGCACAACGGCGCCGTAGCCGGCCGCGGACTTAACCGTCTTTACAGTTTTTACATCAACATCAAGTCCGTTCTCTCTCAGCACCTCCCCGATTTTTTCGGCGATTTCCGCCGTGGCTCCATGTTTGGATGCGTAGGTTACCAGTACTTTATCACTCATATTTCTCAATCCTCCGTCTTTTTCTTCAACTCATAGAGCTTATTCAAAGCCTCCAGAGGCGTCATGCCGTTGATATCCAGCTTGCGCAGTTCTTCCTCAACTTCAGACCTAACCCCGAAAAGCGGCATCTGTGTTGCCGGTTCTTTTTTCTTTCTCTTCGCCGGTTCGGCTCCGCGATTGCTGGTTTCCAGTTCATCGAGCACCTCGCGGGCGCGGTGCAGCACGGATTTCGGCAGGCCTGCCAGTTGCGCCACGTGAATACCGTAGCTCTTGTCCACCCCTCCCGGTACGATTTTATGCAGGAAGATGACTTTACCCCCCTCCTCGATGACCGCCACATTAAAGTTCTTCACCCGCGGTAAGAATCCCGCAAGGGCCGTCATCTCGTGGTAGTGCGTGGCGAAAACCGTCTTGGCGCCGAGTCCGGCGTTGTTATGAATGAATTCGGCCACCGCCCGGGCGATGGAAAGCCCGTCGTAAGTGCTGGTACCCCGCCCGATTTCATCGAGAATGAGCAACGAGCGCGGCGTGGCGTTGTTGAGGATATTGGCCGTCTCCACCATCTCCACCATGAAGGTCGACTGCCCCGCCGCCAGGTCGTCCCGCGCGCCGATGCGCGTAAAGATACGGTCAACGACGCCGATGGTGGCGGATTCCGCCGGTACGAAGCTGCCGATTTGTGCCAGCAGCACGATTAAGGCTACCTGCCTCAGGTACGTTGATTTCCCCGACATATTGGGGCCGGTCAGCACGATAAGCTGGGTATCATCGTTCGATAGTGAGATATCGTTGGGTATGAAGTCACCCCCGGACAGGCTTCTTTCCACCACCGGGTGTCGTCCCTGCCTTATCTCAATCTTGTTACCCTCGTTAAGAACAGGACGGACATAGTTATACCGTACCGCAACCTCGGCGAGAGCGGTAAAGACGTCGATATTCGCCAGCGTCGCCGCCAGAGCCAGGATACGCTGATTGGCGGAGGCTACCTGACGGCACACCCGACGGAAAAGGTCGCCTTCCATCTCGACGATGCGGTCGCGCGCGTTCAGAATTAACGATTCGTAGTCCTTGAGCTCGGGGGTGAAAAATCGTTCCCCGTTCACCAGCGTCTGCTTGCGGATATAGTCCTCCGGCACCTGCCCCAGGTTGGCTTTGGAGACCATGATGTAATAGCCGAAGACGTTGTTAAAACCGATTTTCAGCGATTTAATGCCGGTCCTCTCGCGCTCTTTTACTTCCAGGTTAGCCAGGTATTTCTTGGCATTCCCGGAGGTAAGCCGCAGGCTATCCAGTTCCTCGGAGAAGCCCGGCCTGATGACGTTGCCGTCGCCCAGACTGGTGGGCTTCTCGCTGACGATAGCTTCCTGGATAAGCTCGACCACCTCCTGGCACGGCTTGAGTTCGTCTTTAAGCCAGTTGATGCTTTCACTACTATCCTCGCCTTCGATCAACTCTTTCAGCTTGGGGATTGCCTCCAGGCTGCGTTTCAACGTCACCAGCTCGCGGGGTATGGCGATGCCGCCGCTGATCCGGTTTATCAGTCGCTCGAGGTCAGATACCCCGCCGAGCACTGAGATAACATGATTGCGTGCCAGCGATTTATCCACAAACCAGTCGACCGCTTCTTGGCGGCGTACCAGCGCCGCCACATCCAGTAAGGGTTGTCCCAGCCACTTCCTGAGCAGTCGACCGCCCATCGGTGTCCGGGTGAGGTCAATCACCGAGAGCAGCGAGCCCTCGGCGCTCCCGGATATGGCGCTCTGGAAGAGCTCCAGGTTCCGCTGAGTCTGCGTGTCCAGCGCCATGAAGTCGCTGGTTGAGTAGGTGGTCAGACGTGTTATCTGCGCCACGACGGCCTTCTGCGTTTCCTCGATGTACTGAATCACCGCCCCGGCCGCCCTGATTGCCATCGGTAGGCGGTCGCAGCCGTAGCTCTCCAGCGATACCACCCCGAAGTGGTCGAGGAGGGTCTGGCGCGCCCTTTCCATCTCGTACCGGTAGCTCTCTATACGAGTGATGTTGTCGGTCAGTCCCAGGCTTTCGAGGTTATCCCCCTCGGCGGCGATTATCTCGGGGGCTTTGAGTCGTTCGAGTTCCGTCACCGCCCTTTCCGGCGACAGCTGCGTCACGCCGAACTCGCTGGTGGTGATATCGACGTAAGCCAACCCCACCTCAGCTTCTCCCACCGCCAGGCTGACCAGGTAGTTATTCGTCTTGCTGTCCAGCAGACTCGGCTCCACCACTGTGCCCGGGGTCACCAGTCGCACGACCTCCCGCTCCACGATTCCCCGGGTATCGCCCAGCTTGGTCATCTGTTCGCAGATAGCCACCTTGTAGCCGCGGTTGATGAGCTTGCCGAGGTAGCTATCGAGGGCGTGGTAGGGTATGCCCGCCAGCGGCACCTTGTTGCCCTTGCCCATCTCTCGTGATGTCAATACGATTTCCAGTTCCCTCGAGGTAATTTTGGCGTCTTCGTCGAAGGTCTCGTAGAAGTCGCCGAGGCGGAAGAGCACGATGGCCTCTGGGTACTGCTTCTTGATGCGGAGGTACTGGCGGCGGATGGGTGTCTGGGAGTCTTTCATGCTGGTATTTTACTAGAATGGGGGTATAAATGAAAAGGCTAACCCTACTCCTCGGCTTCGGGGGGCTCTTCTATCTGGCCGCGGCGCAGGCCGTTGAGGATGTACTGTATCTCGGTGCTGCTCATGCCGAAGCGGTGCAGCGTATGCCGTATCATCTCCAGGCTCCCCTCGAACACAGGCAACACCAGCTCGGTTATGCCCGTGTCCTTCACCAGTTCCACGTCCATATCGCGGCGCACCCGGGCCACGATATCCAGCTTGGGATTAATCGCCAGCGCGTTCTTGGTCGTCAGTTGCACGGCAACGTAGTCGGGCACGGTGCAGACCAGCACGCGGGCTTTATCCAGGTAAGCGTGGGCGAGTATCTCCGGGTTGCTGGCGTCGCCGTAGATGCAGGGAATCCCCTGGGCACGCAGCCTCGAGATTATATTGGGGTCAAGCTCGATTACCAGGTAGGGGAACTTCTGCCTTTCCAGCACCGCCGCCACCCGGCTGCCGATGCCGCCGTAGCCGCAGATAACCGCATGTCGCGACAGCTCGCCGGTGTGGTCCTGCCAGTCGGGGTCGAACCGTCCCGCCAGCTGATGGGCGAAGAACCTTCTCTGGCTCAGCCAGCGGTAAATATAGGAATTTATACTCATCGCGAATGGCGTTACCAGCATGGTGATAATCGCCGCCGCGATGGTCAGTGAAAACAGCCGCTCCGAGAGAATACCCAGGTCGACCCCCATCATGGCGATAATAAAGCTGAACTCGCCCACCTGTATCAGCCCCGTCCCGACCATCAATACCGTCTTGTGACTGTACCCGAAAATCCTGGTAATGGCGGAGCAGATGACGAACTTACCCACGATTATCGCCACCACCATAACCGCCACCTCGGCCGGGTTATCGCGTATGAAATCTAGGTTGGCCAGCATTCCCAGTGACACGAAGAAGAGGGCGGCGAAGGTATCGCGCAGGGGCTGGATATCGGCGAAAGCTTGCCGGGCGAACCCGGACTGACTTATCAGCAAGCCCGCCACGAAAGCGCCGAAAGCCGCCGAAAGCCCGAAGTAGAAAGTCCCGACAGCCGCCGCCAGGCACACGACGACAACCGTCAGCAGGAACAGCTCCCGCGAGCGCTGTCCGGCCACCTTACGCAGGAACCAGGGCATACCCCAGACACCCAGTAATACCATCACCGCGATGAAACCCACCGCCTTGGCGACGGCAATCCCCAGGGCCGCCCATAGCTCACCCGATTCACCGCCGATAGCCGACATCACCACGATGATGGGTACCACGCTGATGTCCTGCACCAGCAGTATCCCCAGCATGATGCGACCGTGAGTGGTATCGAGCTCTCCTCTTTCCATCAGTATCTTGAGGACCACCATCGTGCTGCTCAGGGAGATGATGAACCCGAAGAACACCGCCCCCTGGGTACTCAGGCCCACCAGCTTGCCCAGGCCGAAACCCGCCGCGGCCGTCAGCAGTATCTGGGCGATACCGCCGAATAGCGCCACCTTACCCATGCGCATGATTTCCTTGATGGAAAACTCGAGGCCGATGGTGAAGAGGAGTAAGACCACGCCCAGGGTGGCCAGATTATCGATATTATCCGTATTGTGGACAAACCCGGTGCCACCGAACGCCTCGATGGTACCGATTCCGTAAGGCCCGACGATGATGCCGCCGATGATATAACCCAGGATAACCGGAAGACGCAGCAGGCGCGCCAGCATCCCGCCGGCAAGAGCCGTCACCAGTACGATCAGCAGGTCGCGCCCGATGTTCAGTTCTTCCAAAGCATATCCCCGGTCAGTCGCAGTATCACTGCTATTGTAACATGAAACTAATGTAAAACGTACGGGAAAACCGACAATTTATCAGTGCAGTTGCCATATCCGCGGTATAATATCGACTACCCGGACTTCAGTTTTTTAGCAGCGCTCCTGGCAGCCAGTTGGGCAAGTAGCCCCAGAACGCTGAAAACCGTCAGGATGATAAAACCCGTCTTGGCACTCGAGAGGAATTCCGGGTAGAATTCGGGGATGATTTCAGCATCGCCGATATAGAGCGAGAAGAGAATCATGATAATACCCATGCTGACCATCATCCCGACCGTACGCATGGTCCCTACTGTTCCCGCGGCCACGCCCAGCGATTTTCTGGACACCGAGCCCATAATGGCATTCATGTTAGGCGAGGCGAAAATGCCGATACCGAGTCCGTTAACCACCAGAGCAATCACGATATACCAGATGGGCGTGGTGGAATTGACAAAAACAAGGATAAACAACGCCACGCAATTGAGCGACATGCCCACCGAAGCGACGAGCCGGGGTTCTATTTTATCAGAGATACGACCCGATATGGGAGTGAAGCAAGCCATCAATACCGAGGCAGTTATTAAAATAAGGCCCGCCTGGTCCGGCGTCTGTCCCCTGATTTCCTGGAGATAGATACTTAACAGGAAACCGATGGCGAAGGTGGCGGTGTAGGATATCAACACAGCCAGGTTGGAAAACAGGAAAACCTTGTTATGCCGGAAAAGACTCAGGTCAAAAACAGGACTGCTCGTACGTGATTCCCAGCGGATGAAGACGACGAGCCCCGCAATGCCAACCAATACGAGAATTATACCGAGAATTTCAGGCAGGGAAGAGAAACCGTAAATGAACACAGCAATGGAGACGGCATAGGTGATGGAACCGATGAAGTCAAACTGCTCGCCTTCGGCTTCGCGCCACTCTCCCTTTAATGCATAGAAAACCAGCGCCAGCAGCACGGCGGATAAAACGGCGCTGAGGATGAAGATGCTCTGCCAGCCAAAGGCTCCGGTAAGAACCCCGCCGATGTACGGTCCAACCGAAAGCCCGATATATGTTCCCGCGGTATTTATCCCCAGAACGCGCCCTCTCATATCGGCTGGGAAAACGGAGGTCAATATTGAGATGGCGTTATTAATCATAATCCCGGAACCCGCTCCCAGCAGAGCCAGACTGATAAACAGCAGGGGTACCGAATGCGCAAATATACCCAGAAAAGATGCCAGGATGGTCACCAGCAGTCCGATGATGAACATTTTTTTACGGCCGTAGATATCAGCCAGGCGACCGCAGGGTACCTGTACCATGGCAACCGCCAGGAAATATATGGTGCCGACCCATGCCGTCACCCAGGCCTCCAGGGAAAATTCTTCCCGCATGGTGGGAATAGCTATATTAATGGCCGCCACCATGAAGGGCATGATGAAAGAGGCGGTCGTGGATACGCCGAGGACAATATATCTCTTGACAGCAGTCCCGGACTCTCCTGTCATCCCGTGAACACCCCCGCTTTAAAAAGATGCAGTCCGCTTGCCGGACCGGGGATATAAGAAATATCAATCAGCCTGACAGATAGAATTCAGTAGACAGGGACCTATCTGACCGGGCTGGCAGTCTTGCTTTTTCGGGCTGTGGGCGGCAACGGCGCCGGTGAAATCTGCATCCTGACACCACACTGCAGGCAGCGTTTGCCCTCGGCTACCGTCCCATCCTCGGGCAGACCGGTCTCCACCTCGATGAAGCTATCGGTGACCTTATCCGGCGACAGGCAGGGCATCTTAACACGCTCCTGCCCCGTAAAGCCTTCCGCAGTAATGCCGACGCACATGCCAATCTCCCTCTCGGTAGTAAGCATTTCGTCGATAACGCCATCACCGCCGAGGTATTTATCCATAGAGCTGGCGGCTTTCCTGCCCGCGGCGATTGCCCTGATGACCGAATCAGGCCCGGTTACGGCATCACCACCCGCCCAGACTCCTTTTTTACTCGTCGCCATGTTATCATCGGTAGAAATGTTGTTGGTCCGGCCGGTCCTGACCCCGTATCCCTCCACCTTCTCCGTCCGTTGGCCGATGGCGCCGATAATACTGTCATACACGACATCGAACTCGCTGCCTTTAATCGGCACCGGCCGCCGACGTCCGCTGGCATCGGGCTCACCCAGCTCCATGCGGTTGCAGGTCATGGTTAATTTACCGTTGTTCTTAACAACCTTAAGATGACCGGTAAGATACTCAATCTTGATATTCTCCTCGAGAGCCGCTTCCACTTCCTCCGGGCTGGCGGGCATTTCGGCGCGGGTACGACGGTAGATGATGGTAACATCTTTGGCGCCGATACGCAGGGCAACACGGGCACTATCAATGGCGACATTACCGCCGCCGATAACCGCCACCTTTTTACCGACATCCACCTTGTTCCCCAGATTGACCTCACGGAGGAAGGACGCACCGTCGAAGACCCCGGGAAGGTCGTCGCCCTCAACGCCAAGCGGCATACCCACATGGGAACCGGGGCCAAGGAATACGGCCTCGTATCCCTGCTCGAATAGAGAATCGACGGACTCAATCCTGGTATTCAATTTTATTTCAACGCCGGCGTTCTTTATATCATCGATTTCGGTATCAAGCACCTCCGGCGGCAAGCGATAGTCCGGAATCCCCACCCGCATCATTCCACCCGCCTTGGAAAACTGCTCGAAGACGGTGACGGCATGACCGGCTTTCGCCAGGTAAAACCCGGCGGTCAGTCCCGCCGGACCCGACCCGACGATAGCTACTTTCTTGCCGGTCGAAGGTAATTTTCGGGAAGCTTTCTTCCAGTCGCCGTTATCCCGGTCGGCGACAAAGCGTTTCATGAAGCGAATCGATATCGGCTCGTTAAGAGCGCTGCGACGGCAGGCTTCCTCACACGGATGGATACATACCCGCCCCAGCACGCCCGGGAAAGGCACTTTCTCGCGGATTACTCCGAGGGCATCCTGATATTTACCCTCGCCGATTAAATATACGTATAGCGGTACGTTGATACCCGCCGGGCAGGCATACTTGCAGGGTACGGCCACTTCTTCGTGGACATGCTCCGGCTTGTACCTGGCACCTTCGTCCATCAGCGCGCCGACCGGACAGACCTCGATACACACCCCGCAGAACCGGCAGCCGGAGTCCTGAAGAGGATTATCGAAAGCAGTGCCGACAACCGTATCGATGCCACGATTGACAAAGGCAACCACGCCGATGCCCCTGGCATCGGCACATACCTGTACACACCTCCCACAGAGGATACATAGATTATAGTCGCGCTGCACCAGGGGTTCGCGGGAGAAATCAACAGGCAGTCCTTTATACCGGTAAGGGAGGAGTACTTCTTCTATGCCGATGTAGTCCACCAGGTACTGCAATTCGCATTGTCCGTTTTTCGGGCAGCTAACGCACCGCTCAGTAACGGCGACATGACGCAGGCAGATATCATACGGACCACAACGCTCGCGCCGGTGGCAGGTAAGGCAGGCATGGGGATGTTCGGTGAGGATAAGCTGCAGGAAGCTCTTCCTCAATTCCTGTAGCTGGGGCGTGTTGGTTTTAACCACCATACCCTCGGTAGCGGGCGTGGTGCAGGAGGTGGGGAAACCGCGCATGTTCTCTATCTCCACGATGCAGAGTCGGCACCCCCCGTACGGAAGTAGGTCGGGGTGATAACAGAGGGTGGGGATATAGATACCGGCACTCTGAGCCGCCTGAAGCACGGTAGAGCCTCTTTCAGCCTCGACATCCATTCCGTCAATCGTCAGGTAAATCTTATCTGCCATCGTAAATGAAAAAGCTACCTCCGGAGTGACTCCGCGAGATAGCTACCTCCTGTTGATATATCTGTAAAAAATGAGTGTATCACACCGTAACAACTTTACACTAATTACCAGTGTAATTCAAGCCCCGTTCAATCCTGAACCGGCACCGTTTCCCACCATCAGATTGACAGGCAAGCAATCTCTCCATATCATATATATGACCATTAGCCCGGAGGACAGCCATCAAATACCATAAAGATATCCTGCTTTCGGATGGAATCGTAACCTTGCGGCCATTACGGATGAGCGATGCCGAGGCGCTGTACCATGCCATACATGAGTCCGTTCCCGAAATGTCCCGCTGGCTGCCTTTCGCCCACGAAAACTACTCTATCCGCGAGACCAGAGACTACCTCAAGGGACGCCCCGACGGCTGGAAAAAGGATACCGACTACTCATTCGTGATTATCGATTCCAGGGACGGCACCATAATCGGAGGGTGCGGTTTAAACGGCATCGATAAAGAAAACAGTCGGGCGAACCTTGGCTACTGGGTCAGGACGAGCCGGACTAGCCAGGGAGTCGCCACGGCAGCAACGCTGCTCCTGGCTAAATGGGGATTCATGGTGGTTAAATTATGCCGCATAGAAATCCTGGCAGCTGTGGGCAATAAAAGCAGTCAGCGCGTGGCGGAAAAAGTGGGAGCGCAGCGGGAAGGCGTTTTAAGGAACCGACTTAAAATCGGGGATGATTTACACGACGCCATCATGTACTCGCTGATACCAGGGGATTTTATAAAGACCGGTTAGCTGTTCCCTAATCCCAAAACCAGTTTATGACACGGATACCCTGACCGAGGAGAATGAAATGTCCGGGCATAAATATGATAAATATTTCGTGAAGGAACCGCTGGGCAAAGAGGGGTTCTTTCCGAGGATAATCGCTAACGGCTCCAGGGACTTCGATGGTGCCGGATTTTCCTTCAGATTACACTACATCACCGAACCCGGCATACTGGTAAAAGAGCCGCACGCGCACGACTTCGAGCAGTTTTATTTCTTTTTCAACGGAGACCTTAGTAAATACCGTGAATTCCATGCCGAGGTAGAGTTTTCCCTGGGTGAGGAAGGCGAGATGCACCTGATAACCACGCCCACGGCCGTCCATGTGCCCGCTGGCATGATACACGGTCCCATGAATTTCAAGAGGATTGACGAACCAATAATATTCATCGACACATTACTTTCCGCACAGTACGCTACCAGGTAATCGGTATATTCTTTAGCCAGTTTCATAGCTAGGAGTAGATGACACAAATTTCGGATAGTCCGGGCAGTTCCTATAAGTGGTGGGTGCTCATTGCCATATCTATCGCCAACTTTTCCGCCGCCCTGGACATGAGTATCATCGTCGTTTCTTTCCCGCGTCTGACCGATGTTTTTAATACCGACGCATCGGTGGTGGTCTGGCTAGCCATCTCCTTCTCCGTAGCCGAACTGGGTCTGTTATTGACCCTGGCAAAAGTGGGCGATACCATCGGCCGGAAGAAGGTTTACGTTTACGGTCTGGCGCTTTATACCCTCGGGCTTGTCCTCTGCTCCGTATCGCCGAACATAACCATGCTGATAATATCGCGTATCGTCCAGGGTGCCGGGGCAGCCATGACCCTGACCGTCGGGAGCGCTATCGTGGTGGCCGCGTTTCCGCAGGAACAGCAAGGCCGGGCTATCGGGCTGTTTGCTATGTTCACTTCGGTGGGTCTCATCGCCGGTCCGGCTCTGGGCGGAGTCATCATCGAGTACCTGGACTGGCAGGGCATCTTCTACACCCGTATACCTGTAGGGGTAATCACACTGATAATGGCATTGATGATAATCATAGAGCAGAAAGAGCCCGGGGCGCGCCTTCATCTCGACTGGGGCGGGGCTCTGACACTGCTCGGCTGCACGGGTTGCTTTCTCCTTTACCTCAACCTGGGCAGCGACTGGGGATACACTGCACCGACGTCGCTAGCGCTGGCGGCAGCTGCCGTGGTCCTGCTCATCATCTTTCTTTATATCGAAAGGAGGGTGGTCCAGCCCGTCCTCAACCTCAGCTTTTTCAGAAACCGCACCTTTACCATGGCCGGTCTGACCAGCTTTATCCAGATGGCGGCAGGTTCGGCGGGGCCGGCGCTCTTCCCTTTCTTCATCGTCGGCGGATTATTGCTATCGGACTCGACCTCGGGCCTGCTGCTGGCTCTGATCGCTGTACCACCGATGATAATATCGCCAATCACCGGCATTATCTCCGATAAGATAGGCAATCGCATACCCATGGTTATCGCCACTACCTGCTTCACCGTGGCACTTTACTTCGGTAGCCGCCTTAACATCGAAACCAGCATACTGGACATCGCCCTAGTCCTAGGGCTATTCGGGGTAGGCATGGGTATGTTCATGGCCCCCAACCAGAGCGCTGTCATCAGCACAGTGCCGCGCCGCCATCTAGCCACCGCCCTGGGGATAGCCAATACGATGCGACTCCTTGGCGGGGCGACCGGGATGGCGCTCGCCGGGACACTCTACGCCCGTCAGCAGATAGCCAGTGCCGGAGAACTGACGGCGCAGGGCATCGCCCCCGATATGGTGGAGAGACTATCGGTAATCGAGAGCTTCCAGTACGTGATTTTCCTGGCGGCAATCATCAGTTTTATCTCCATCATCACATCGTTTTTCATCGGTAAGCCGGTAAAATTCCCGGAAAACGAATAGCTGTTCTTCGCCAGATATATTTCCCTGCTTCTGTTTGCTTTTCCACACTTCAAGACTGTAAACTGTATTAACTCCTCAAAGGTTCATATCTTGATATTACCGAAAATATTCTACGGCTACTGGTTACTACTGGCGTGTTTTATACTAAACGTAATCAGTGCGGGATGCGGTCCCATCAGCTTCAGCTTCTTCGTGACGTCTCTGGAGGAAGTACATCAGTGGAGCCGGACAGAGATAATGACCGGTTTCTCCCTGTTTTTCATCTTCGCCGCTCTCAGCGGCCCGTTCGCCGGGCGCATGGTTCATCGTTTCGGTGCCAGGGGAGTCGTTTCTCTCGGTGGTCTTTCATCCTGCATCGGATACCTCCTGCTTAGCCAGATGAGCGGACTCTGGCAGTATTATATCGGATACGCTCTAATCGGGACCGGGGTGGCTGCATCAGGTCCGGTCATTACGACACTCGTCATATCGAACTGGTTCATCCGAAGGAGAGGCATGGCTATAGGGGCGATGTCGATGGGTGCTGGCACCGCCGGTATGATTTTTACGCCCCTCGTCCTGGTCTACCTGCTGCCGAACCTTGGCTGGGATAAAACCTATCTTACCTACGCAGGAATAACCGCGGTGCTGGCTATTCCCCTGGCAATTCTGGTAATCAGGACCCACCCTGTCGATAAAGGTCTTCTGCCTGACGGAAGGGATACCTCGGAGATAGAAGGTATCGCCGAGGATAGGGCTCTTTCCAATCAGGGACTGCCGTTCCGGAACGCAGTAACATCCCAAGCTTTCTGGCTGCTGGCCGTGGCGATATTTATCGTGAGCAGTCATATGGGTATCATGCAGAATCAGATTCCGCATATGGAAGACCTCGGTTTCAGTGCCGGTATCATCGCCTCAGCAATGAGTGTACTGGCGGTAATGAGCACCATCAGCACTCTCGTCTTCGGATGGCTCAGCGACAAGATCAGGGTTAAATTCACCGCTATTATAGCCGTATCGATAATTACCATTGCTATAGTTCTTCTGATTAATATCAACAGCAACTCGCCAGACTGGCTTCTTGTGTTGTATACAATACTGATGGGACTGGGTATCGGCGGCTGGATGCCTACCATGTCCCTGCTGACGAGCGTAAACTTCGGCCTGCTGGCTTACGGTACCATCTACGGTTCCCTCAACGCTTTCCAGAGCATCAGCGCTGGTACATCCCCGATTCTTTCCGGTTATCTGTTCGATCTAACCAAAACCTACGAATGGGCATTTATTATTACTGCTATTGCCGTGGCACTGGGGATACCCACCATCCTGGCGATACGCCGTCCCAAAGGGTACATTACCAGATAGAAGTCATTTTCACAGAGGAAATGATTCGGGGCTGGAGAGCGACCTATCAGGCATGAATTAATACATTTATGTTAAGTATTTACCAGGTAAAAAAGAAGGGTCAGTTCTTCTCCAGGATACCCTGCCCTGTTAACGAACACGGATGTAACACTCGAAATAACTGCTTATACCTGGACATCGCCTCCGAATGCCGGCGTCCTGCCCCTGATCCACTGCCGTGATATCTCCGGACTCTTACGGATGTATTCGTCCAGTCCGAGCTTCTTGAGCATGAGGAGGTTGTATATCTTGGTGTTATGCCTCCGCACCTCGGCTCCGGCACTGATGGGCGCCAGTTTCAGGCAGGGGAAATCGTCACACTGGTAGCAGAATTCCATGCCTTTTATATTGACGCAGCAATCATAGGTCTGGCAAAGGTTATCGTCGAAAGGCCGTCCCTGCATGGGCCGACAGCCATGGCATGACTTCAGGACCTGTTTCACCGGGAGGTTCGCCCGCGCCGCTTCCTTCTGAATGGCGATTTCGTCGGTACACCGTGTGTTTACGTATGACGGGCAGCTTAGGCAGCAATAGCCGCACGGTGTTACCAGTTGCAGCTTCTCTTCGTATTCCATATCAATCACGCGCCATCAGTACTACCACAGCATAAACCAGAAAGCCTGCCCCCAGGCCGATAAGCAGACCCTGGACCAGATAACCGAGCGCCCAGCCGATTCCCATGCCGATGAATAATCCCGCCGGTATTAAAAGCCCTCCGGCTATCTTGGCTTTGCTTTTCTTTTTTTCTTCAGTCATGAACACCTCCAGGAAAAGCTGATATTTAATTCTAGGCGGCTGGTAGTCTGGCTGTCAATGTTAAGAGGTATTTGTTTTCTACATCACCGCCAGTGTCCCCCTCTCCTGACGAGGAATCACAGGAGAGGGGGATTTAGTTTTTATACAATCCACTCCCTCGTTCCTCCTCCTTTGGGAAAGGAGAGCGAAGAAAGAGAAAGAGGGGCTGGCGCCCCTCTACGCAGGCTACTCCCCTGCTGGGATAAGGATATTATATTACTACTTTTTCCTGGTAGTTGTTTTCCTGGTTTTTTCTGGTTTGGCAGCTGGTTTATCTGTATATAGTTCCGGGTGGTGTTTACGGCAAGTCTTACACATGTGCATGACCTCCTTTTATTTAACCTTTTTATATATTATATCACCTGTGGCAATAGGATATTTCCAGGTAAATCTCTTTTATTCGCTCCGCATTTTGTATGCCTCTCCTATTTCTCGATTAGTACCAATCCTGAAACAGGCCAGGTTTTCCTGCCCTCTCTCACCTTATCCCCGTATCTATATCCACGTCAATCGTTACCGTTTCGTCGGCAGATACGGTTATGGTCATTGGCAGGTTTTCCGCTGAATCTATTCCTGAATGATTGATATCTATCATGTAAGTCCCCGGGGCAATCTGGGCGGTGTAATAGCCCATCGCGCTCTGTCCTATCTGGGTAAAATAGACCTCCCGTACCATTTTCTCGCCGGACTCATCGTAAATAATCAGATATCGCGATGAAAACACCTCCGAAGGCATCGGCGGATTCTCCCCCGGCTGTTCCACTGGCCAGATAGGACCAATGGTCACCGACCCCTGTAAAAGCACCGTCTCCGGCCCGCCCGGGCAACAGGAACCCGTAATAACACCCAGCAAGAGCAATAATATCAGTAAATACTTATTCATATACCTCTATTATAACAAAAATAGGCGCTCTTACACGCCTCTCTGCTAATTTAATCTAATACCAACCCTGAAGCAGGCCAAGCCCTCGACCATTAGTACGGCTTAGCTAAAAACATTACTGCTCTTACACACGCCGCCTATCAAACAGGTAGTCTACCTGCGGTCTTACCCCCTCCCCTTGCGGGGAGAGATGGGAGATCTTATCTTGGAGTGGGCTTCGCACTTAGATGCTTTCAGCGCTTATCCCTGCCAGACGTAGCTACCCAGCCGTGCCCTTGGCAGAACAACTGGCACACCAGAGGTCTGTCCCTCCCGGTCCTCTCGTACTAAGGAGAGCTCTCCTCAAATCTCCAGGCGCCCACGACGGATAGAGACCGACCTGTCTCACGACGGTCTGAACCCAGCTCGCGTACCGCTTTAACCGGCGAACAGCCGGACCCTTGGGACCTGCT